>NZ_JAAKZX010000307.1 GCF_011045025.1 Streptomyces ureilyticus | reverse complement strand
CCTCCCCTCCCCCCTCTCGCGTTCCCCCCTTCCGTCATCTCCCAGTCCTCACAGGAGGCCGCCATGAGCACACCTGACACCCGCCCCGAGGAGGTGCAGGCCGCCGAGCCCGACGAGGGGGGCCGTGGCTCCCGGCTCCTGGACCTGGTCGAGCGCGCGGGAAACGCACTGCCGCATCCGTTCTGGCTGTTCTGGATCCTGTGCGGGGTCGTCGCCCTCGCCAGCTGGGTGCTGAACGTCTCCGGGCTGCGGGTCGAGGACCCCTCCTCGGGTGATCAGGTCGGCGTACGCAACGCCCTGTCGGCGGACGCCGTACGGGACCTGGTCACCGGCGCCGAGGAGTCCTTCGTCACCTTCGGCCCGCTCGGCATCGTGCTGATGGTGATGCTCGGCGTCGCGGTCGCCGAACGGTCGGGGCTCTTCGAGGCCTTGGCCCGCCGCATGCTGTCGGGCCTGTCCCCGCGTACGGTCGTCCTGGGCGTGGCCCTGGGCGGCGTACTGGGGAAGTTCCTGTCCGACTCCGCGTACGTGGTCCTCATCCCGCTCGGGGCGGTGGCCTTCCGCGCCGTGGGCCGCTCCCCCATGCTCGGCATGATCGTCGCGTTCGTGTCCATCAACGCGGCGGGCGACGCGAACCCGCTGATCGCCCCGGGTGACGCGCTGTTCGCCTCCGTGGCCACCGAGGCCGCGCACCTCGTCGACAAGGACGTGACGGTCCGGGCGACGGACAACATGTACTTCACCACCGTCTCGGCGTTCGTCCTGGCCGGCACCATCGCCCTGGTCGTGGACAAGATCCTCGCCAAGCGCGAACACCGCCTGATCCCCGACGCGGACCTGGAGGCGGCCGCGGCCCAGCAGGTCGTCGCGGCCGGGGTCGACGACGCCACCGAGCGGCGGGCCCTGAAGCTGACGGGCCTTGCCGTGCTCGGCTACGCCACGCTGATCGTGCTGGCGATGCTGCCCGCCGCGTCACCACTCCGCGGCGAGGGCGGCGCGATCGTGGAGTCCACCTTCATGAACGCCATCGCCGTTTTCCTCACCGTCTTCTTCTTGCTGATCGGCGCCGTGTACGGGCGGCTCACGGGGCGGATCAGCGGGAGCCGCGCGATACCGGAGTTCATGGCGGACGGGGTGCGCTCGATCGCACCGTTGCTGGTGCTGTTCTTCGCGGTGTCGCAGTTCCTCGCCCTGTTCAAGTGGACGAACATCTCCACGGTCGTCGCCGTCGAAGGAGCGGATTTCCTACGGGAGTTGGGGGCGCCCACGCTGGTGCTGTTCTCTCTGCTGATCGTCGCGGTCGCGCTGATGAACCTCGTCATCACCTCGGGTTCCGCGCTGTGGACGCTCGTCGCCCCCGCCCTCGTACCGATGCTGATGCTGCTCGGCACCAGCCCGGCCACCACCATGGCGCTCTACCGCATCGCCGACTCCTGCACGAACTCCATCACCCCGATGAGCACCTCGTTCATGCTCTGTGTCGGCTACCTGCAGACGCTGCGCCGCAAGGCCGGCATCGGCACCCTGGTCTCCTTCACGCTGCCCCTCGCCATGATCATGCTGCTGGTGTGGGTGCTGCTGTTCTTCGCCTGGTACCTGCTGGGCATCCCGCTCGGTCCGGGCGCACCGGTTCGGTGAACCCCCGCCGTACGCTGACGGCGTGAGCATCGTCCTCGACCTCGGAGGGCTCGGCCCCGCGGACCTCGCGGTCGGGCCCTCCGCGCTGTCGGAACTGATGGCGAGCCTGCACGTGCTCGCCGAACCCGAGCACCACCCGGAGGCCGCCGGCTGGGCGGCCCGCGCCGCCGCGGCGGGACCCGAACTGCACGACGAGTTGTCCGTGTTCGCTCCGCTGTGGGCCCGATACCGCTGCCGCCTGTTCTTTCCCCGTACGTTGCCCATCGCGGCGAACCTGGACGAGGAGCTGTCGGCGATCGCGGCGCTGCCTGCCGAGGACTTCCTGGAGCTGGTGGCGCCCGGAGTCCTCGGCACCAACGCGCTGCCCGTGCCGCCGCCCGGCGAGCTGCGCGCCGGCACCGCCGCCGCGGAGGACTTCGTACGCCGCTGTCTGCGCCGCTCCTACGCCCGCGGCGAGCTGGCGCGACAACTGGTGGCGGCGCCGCTGGAGCTGCGGGACCGGCTGTTGGCGGCGCTGCGGGCCGCCGATACCGCGTTCTTCGCCGAGGACTGGAGCACCCTGCGGCCGGCCCTGGAGGACCACGCGCGGGAAGTACGCCGCCGGGTGGCGACCCTCCCCCTGGGTGCACCCTCGGCCGGGGGGACCCCCGTCGCGCTTCGCTCGCCCGCGGACATCCTCACCGAACTGCTGCCGACCGCGGCCCGGGTCGGGCCCGGGGAACGGGTCAGGCTGGACAAGCTGCAGATCGACGAGGTGAAGGTGGCCCCGCGCCCCCTCGTTCTCGTCCCGTCCGCCCGAGTGTGGCCGCATCTGACGGTCAAGAACGAGCACCCGTCCTGCGTGGTGGTGCAGTACGCGGCGCGCGGCACCACCCCGGCCGGGCAGCTGACCCTGCGGGACCTGCACCACCGCCTGATGGCCCTGACCTCGCCCGCCCGGATGGAGCTGTGCCGCCATCTGCTGGGCGAACCCATCACCACCTCGGAACTCGCCGCCCGACTCGGCTCCACCGAACCCCAGGTCTCCCGCGCCCTGCGCACCCTGCGCGAAGCGGGCCTGGTCCGCTCCACCCGGGACGGCAAGCTGGTACGGCACCGACTCGCCACGGATGTCATCCAGCGGCTGGGCCACGATGTCCTCGCGACGGTGGCGCGGTGAACTGGCAAGCGGAGTCGGGGACTTGGGGCTCCGCCGGGGGTTAACCCCACCTACGGTCCGGATGGCCGCCCCATCGCGCCGGCTCGCACTCTGCGGACATCGTGGAACGGCAAAGGCACAAGCCGTCGCAGGGGGAGCACACGTGATCAAGCACAAGCGCACGACGGGTGGCTTACTCACACTGGCCGTGGCGGTCGGTGTCGCAGTGGGCGCACCGACGGACAACGACGCACGACAGCAGAACGCCGCCGCCACGGTGGCCGCCGCCCAGTCCACCAACACCGCCGAGCACGCGCGTCTGCGTGAACTCCTGCACCGGCTGACCACGGTCGACGGCGCACCCGGAGCGCTCGCCGAGGTGCGGGACCGGCGCGGCAGCACGGTGCTGACCAGCGGTGTCGCGGACGTGAAGACCCACGCACCGGTGCGCCGCGACAGCAGGTTCCGGATCGGCAGCATGACCAAGACGTTCGTGGCGACGGTCATGCTCCAGCTGGTGGGAGAGCGTCGCGTCGTCCTCGACGCGCCGGTGGATCGCTACCTGCCCGGCGTCGTCCGCGGACACGGCAACGACGGACGGAAGATCACGGTTCGTCAGCTGCTCCAGCACACCAGCGGCGTGCCCGACATCCTCGACCACCTCAGGCCGCAGGAGATCCTCAAGGACCCGCTGGCCCACCACGACACCCGTGACCTCGTGAACATCGCGCTCGCCCATCCCCCGACCTTCGAGCCGGGCACCGGCTGGCGCTACTCCAGCACCGGTTACCTGCTGGCCGGCATGATCATCGAGAGGGTGACCGGCCACCCGTACGGCGAGGAGATCCGCCGCCGCATCATCACACCACTCGGCCTGCGCGAGACGCACGTACCGGGCGACGCCTCGGCGATCCCCGGACCGCACCCGCGCGGGTACGTGCGCCCCGGCGAGGACGCGCCGCTCAGGGACATCACCGCGATCAGCCCCTCGGTCGGTGGCGCGGCCGGCGAGATGATCTCCAGCGGCGGCGACGTCAACCGGTTCCTGGACGCGCTCGTACGCGGCGAGCTGCTGCGCCCCGCCCAACTGCGGGAGATGACGAAGACCCGCCCGACCGGCAACCCGGACGGCCGGGCGTACGGCCTCGGCCTGGAGAGCAGGCCGCTGCCCTGCGGCGGCCTCTACTGGGGCCACACCGGCGACTTCCTCGGGTACGAGACGGCGGCCGGAGCCACGGTCCACGGCAGGCAGGCGACGGTCATGGTGAACCTCGGCCCAGGTGCGTCGGACGCCCAGAGCGACGACATGAAGGCTGCCGTCCAGACGGCACTCTGCGAGGGCCGGCCTCCGGCCTCGCGGTAGTCCACCTCAGCGGATGGACTGGCCGGCTTCCCTGCCGGTGGCGCGGATCGACCACGTGCTCGGCAAGGGGGATAGAGGAATCCTGATGACGCCCGCCTCGCACTCACCGCCCCGTCCGGACGGCGGCTGAGCGTCTCCGAACTCGCCGCCCACTGGCACTTCGCCGACAGCAGCCACTCCATCCGCGCCTTCAAGAAGCAGTACGGCCGAACACCCGCCGATTACGCAGCCTCGACCAGGCCCGCCAAGAGCCGACCCGGCAGCGGACCGGGGGCGACTGTCAGTGGCGCGCGGTTGAATGGGCGCGGCCGAAACCGATCCGGGACGACGGTCGACTGGGAGAGAGGTGGACTCCACCATGGGGCTTGTGACGCTCGACCTGCCCGCGCCCGCACAACTGCGGGGCCGCTGGGCGGCGTTCGCCGTGGTGTGCGCGGCTCGAGGGTGGGGAGCCGATTGCTGTGCGCGCGGCTCCGTCTGGCACTTCGACGACGGGGGCGGCAATTGGGTGGACCTGCACCACGTCGGCGAAGGCCGCGCGGTCATGGTGGGCAACGACCATGAGTACTCGGAGACGTACTACGGCCCAGCGGCGGAGTACTTCGGCGAGGAAGAGACCGACCTGCTCGCCGGGGCACCCGACTGGTGGCGGCCGGTGGTGTCACAGGCGATGGCGGCGGACGCGTACGTGGGTTTCGTGTACGGCTTCGACGGCGCCCGGTGGCAGCGCGCCGAGTACGACCTCGCGGACGGCTTCCTCAGCGTCGGCCTGCCCGCTCTGAATGCCGACCGCATCCACAAAAGCGTCGTCTCGCTCACCCGGACCGCGCCGGGACTCGGCGGCGCGGAGCCTCGGACGGACGCCATCGACGCACTCATCGCGGCAGACGGCGACGTCACGGAGGCACACGTGACCGCCGTGATCGGAAAGGGCGGCTGGGACGCGGCGGCGGGAGCGGCGGCCGCGCGGGAGTTCCTGGCTGTCTGACCGTGACCCGCGCAGCGACCCCGGCGCCGGCGTCGCCCCGTGCTCAGTGCCAGTTCGCGGCGTCGTACATGTACACCACCAGAGCGCGTCCCTCGGCGCGCGAGGCGGCGCGGGCCAACTCGGTTGCGGCGGCGTAGTCGTACGCGTCCTCGGCGGCGGTCATCTCGGTCGGCGACGTCAGGATCCGGTATCCGCAGACGCTGCGCTTCCAGTTGTCCAGGTACAGCGTCTCGCCGGCGGGCGGGTCCACCGGGTCGACGCGAGGGTCGCGATGCGGCACCGGCCAGTCCCGTACGAGGTCACCATGGCGATGGATGGCCACCTTCTGGGCCATCCGAAGGATCTTGTAGCCCCACGGGATATACAGATGCAGATCGCGGTGACCGAACCAGGCGGGATCGGTGAACGCCGAGGTGGGCCGGTGGCCACCGAAGAGGACGTACTGCCTCTCGGTGCGCTCGCTGTCGAAGGGATCGACACGGTCCGCCTCATCGGGCGGGTAGGGCCAGTAATCCATGCTCCGGATGCTGCCAGGCCCCACTGACAACGCCGGGCGCGTGATGGCGTCAGGCGTTGAGTGCCGTGCGCTCAAGCCGCCGTGTACCCCAACTGCCGTCGCATGTACGGGGTCATGAGGTTCTTCGCCTTGGCCAGGGTGCTGGTGCGGCCGCCGAGGACCGCTGTCTCGCCGCCCGGTACGGGGAGCATGGTCACTCCGTCGGCCGCGCCGAAGGGGACGATGAGCGGGGTGCGGTGGATCGGGCGGTAGAAGCGGGGCTCCTTGCGGTGCTTGCCCGAACTGTGAAGGTACGTACGGATGTTGTGGGCGGCGAGGTCCGCCTGGGCGAGCGCGGCGGGGGTGAGTTTGAGCTCGCTGATGTCGTTCACGTCGCCGACCGCGAACACGTCCTTCCACCCTTCGGCCCGGAGCGCCTTGTCGACCTTGACCTGTCCGGCCGCGTTCAGCCAGTCGCCGTGCCCGGCCAGGCGCAGCCAGAGCGTGTTGGGGGTGGTGCCCGTGGTCCAGAAGGAGAGGTCGGCTTCGATGATGGTGCCGCGGGCGTCGCGGTACGTGCCGAAGTCGTATCCGGGGGACATGAAGGAGTCGAGCCGTACCTCCACGTCGTGGGACTCCAGCCAGTTGCGGGCCTTGCGCCCGGCCCGTGCGCTGCCGGTGGAGTGGAGCAGCGCGGGGCCGGAGTGGGCGAGCGTGACGCGGGCGTCCGGCCGGGCCAGCCGTATCTCGGCGGCGAGTTCGACGCCGGAGGGCCCGCCGCCGACGACGAGGGCGTGCTGGGCGGTGGCGATGTTCTGCTGGTGCTCGGCGAACGACTTGGCCGCCTCCTCCGGGGTGGTGCCGGTGAAGCGGGCCGGTTCGGGGTAGTCCGCGCCGGTGGCGATCACCACCACGTCGTACGGCAGCCGTTCGCCGGTGGCGAGCGCCACCTGCCGTTCGGTGGTGTCGATGCGGACCACCTTGCCCACCACCACCCGGCCGTTGGTGAGCAGCCGGTCGTACGGGATGAAGGGCGCCCCCGTCCACTCCGGGTCCACGCCGGCGCGCAGCGAGGCGACGCGATGGAAGAAGACCTCTTTGCGGTCGACCAGTGTGACGCGCGCCTGCCCGTCCAACCGTTTCGCCAGACGGACGCCCGCATAGCCGCCGCCGATCACCACTACGTGACGGTCCCGCACGTCAACTCTCCTGTGCCTTGTGGGGGGAACGAGGGCCGCGACACATGCCGCCGTGTTTCGGCCACCGACTGTTGGCGAGCGTATGACTTGAAACTTAAAGTTGTGGGCGTGTGTTGTGTGAATTCTGTGAAGTCACGGGACGGATGAGCCGATGTATGGGCCGTCGCGAGGAACGGTCCTGACGGGCTGGCAGGTTCGCACCCAAGACGGGACGATCAGGATGGTGCTGCGGCGGCTCCAGTGAGCCGCCGCGAAGGAGCCGGGTGAGTCAGACCCTCGGCTCCAGGGGCAGGGGCTCGATCGGCTCGATGGGGTCCGGCAGGGGAAGGTCGGGAAGTCCCGGGTAGCTGCTCCCGCTCACCACGTACGTGCAGTTGGTGTACGTGTAGCCGGGTTCGATGCTCATGCCGTCGGCCTCGTTCGTCACGTCCTCCGCGTCTTCGCCGGCGTACTTGATGAGGGTGTGGTACTCGCCGACGGGCAGGTTGAGAGAGTCGGTCGGGTAGGAGATGGAGCTGTTCTTGCAGGCAGCGCCCCGGGCCTCCGACTCGCTGGAGTACTCGGTGCAGCCGTCGCAGGCCGCGAGGGTGATACGGCCGGTGACCGGGCCGGTGTAGAGGAACTCCACCGCGGTCGGGGCGTCGTTGCTGATCTCCAGGGGCATCTTGGCGCCGCCCGGGCTACGGGACGGCGGCAGCTTCTTGCCCGCCTCGGGCCGCTCCTCGGCGATCTCCGCGGCGATGGCGATCTGCCGGGCACGCTTCGCGTTCTTGTTGTCCCCGTACTCGTCGGCGAAGGCGCTGAGCGTCTCGGCCGCCGCGCCGAACTTGTCGTCCTCGAACTCATCCACCCCGCAGGCGTAGGCGCCGGACTCCACCGCGCCCGCGGCGTCCGTACGCAACCCGTCGCCCGGGCTGCCCTCGGGCAGGTCGTCCATCGTCTGGCTGATGGCCTGCAACTCCTTGTTGGCCGGGCAAGGGTCGTTGCCCTTCAGCTTCTTGGACTGGTTCGCGATCTCCGCGCTGACGGCCGGTCCGACCTTGGCGGCCGGTTCCGAGTCGGCGAAGTCACGCAGGAGTGCGGCCAGTGCCCCGCCGTCCGCCTCCGCCTGGGTCACGGCGTCGGAGCCGAGGTTCGCGATGCCGCACTCGTAGAGCGAGGTGGCAAGGGGCTCCTCGGGCCAGGCGGCGAGGGAGCCGAGCCGCTGCTTGCCCATCGTGTCGGGCAGCTTCCACAGATACCGCAGCGGTTCCAGGGCCTCGCAGTACTCCTTCTCGCGGTACGGCGCCGCGACGGTGTCGTAGAACCGGTCGAGGCGGTCGGGGACGCGCTTGGCCGCCCGGCTGCCGGGATGGTCGTCGCCGAGCGCACGGTAGCCCTTCAGCGCCCGCTCGTAGTCGTCCTTCGCCTCGGCGAAGCCGCCGTCGCGCTGGGAGGCGGCGGTGACCAGCCGGTCCGTCTTCTCGAGCCGGTCGAGGAGCATCTGCTGGTACGCCTCTTCCCGCGCCGCCTCGTACCCCACGGCCCCTCCGGCCGGCACGACGAGCAGCACGAGCCCGAGCCCGGCGGCGACCGTCGACCGCCACGGCAACGTCAGCCGCGTACGGCGTCCCAGCCACGCCCCGTGGGCCGCGGCCACCACCAGTACGAGGCCGTAGGCCCACACCGCCCCCTCCGGCACCCCGTCCGGTTCGGCGGGCAGCGCGGCCACCAGCAGCCAGCCGGTCGCGACCCAGCACAGGGCGGCCTGCGGCCAGCGCTGCATGAGTACGTACCCGAGCCCGAGCCCACTGAGGTTGAACAGCCCCGCTGCCGCGGCCCGCCACGAGTCCGGCGGCACGGCATCCTCGGGCTCGTCCTCCGGCAGGGTGTAGGTCAGCCACTCGGAGGC
>NZ_JAAKZX010000306.1 GCF_011045025.1 Streptomyces ureilyticus | reverse complement strand
GCCCCGTCCCCGCCGGACTCCCCAGCCCCAGCCGGTTGAGGAACTGCTGCAGCGTGAAGGCCGCCATGCCGAGGGCCACGGCGTTGCCCGGGACCCGGGACGGCTCGACGGTGAGGCCCGGTAGGGAGCCGGGCATGACGTGGTGGGGGAGTTCGTCGCGTACGGCGGGCAGGAGATGGGCGGCCAGGGCCTCGGAGGCCCAGCCGGTGAGGGTGACGGTGGGGACGTTGAGCATGTTGACCAGGTCGCCGAGGGCCGCGGCCAGGTAGTGCGCGGTGCGGTGGGCGAGGTCCTTCAGGGCCGGGTCGCCCTCGGCGAGGCTTTCGGCCACCGCCTCGACGAAGTCACGTTGCCGTGGCTGCCGCAGTGTGCGGTGTTCCGGGTCGATCCCGGCGAGCGTCGTCCGCAGCCCGGGGGCGCCGAGGTACGCCTCGACGCAGCCGCGCCGACCGCAACGGCACGGTCGGCCGTCCAGCTCCAGGAGTGTGTGGCCCCATTCACCGGCGTTGTTGGTGGTGCCACGGACCAGCGCGCCGTCGATGGCGATGCCGGCGCCCACCCCGGTGCCGAGGTTGACGACGGCCATCGCGTCGACCACGCGCCCGGCGCCGAACCACATCTCCGACAGGGCCACCGCCTTGAGCGGATTGTCGACGTACACGGGGACCAGGAGGTGCGCCAGCATCTTCTCGATGTGCACGTCGCGCCAGTCCCAGTTCGGCGCGAAGACCGAGACGCCGGCTTCGGGATGGACATGGCCCGGCATGCTGACACCGACGCCGATGATGTGCTCGTGCTCGGCTCCCCCGGCCGCGACGGCCGACTCGATCGCGCGGACGATCCCGTCGGCGACGTAGGACGGGTCGTTCTCGTGCTCGTCCAGCGCGACCTCACCCTGGCCGAGCGCGCCGAGCGCGAGGTCGTACACCGTGGCGTCGACGTAGGTCTCGGCGACGTCGACGCCGACGATGCGGCCGCGGTCGGGGTCGACGGTGAGCCGCTCCTGCGGCCGTCCCCCGGTGTTGTTCTCCACGGTGGCGATACGCAGGACGCCTTCCGACAGGAACTCGGTGACCAGCGTGGCCACCGTCGCCGGACTGAGTCCGGTGTGCCGGGCGAGTTCCTGGCGGGTCGACGGCCCGAGTTCGAACAAAGCGTGCAGAACCTCGAAACGGTTCTCGCTGCGAAGATCCCGAGCCGTGCGCCGCGCCACCATGCCCCCCCACTGCCCCCTCAGCCGTCCGGAGACTCCAGCCGCAGTGTACGGAGCTCCGGATCGCCCGGCCCGGCGGCGCCCCGTACCAGCAGGGTCAGCCCGGACCAGCCCGCGGGGATCCATATTATGTTCGAGTCCCCGCCGGAGAAGGTCGGCCGGTCACCGTCGCCGGCCCAGACGCGGCCCACGCACTCCCCGGCGGCCCATCCGGTCACGCGGATCTGCGTCCCGTCGAGCCGCACCAGGAAGCCGTCACCGGACGGCGGCAGGTCGACGTCGAGCCACGCCTCCTCTCCCGGTTCCAGGGTCAGCGGCAGCTGGATGCCCTGCCCCTGCGAGGGACCGGTGGCGGCGAAACCGGTCAGCAGGTCGTCGTCCTGTACCGAGCACGACCAGTCCGTCACCGGTTCGAGGACCAGCAACTCGGCGCCGAGGCCGCCGCCGCTGGGGTGGTGCGGCAACGTGACCGAGATCTGGCGGGTTCCCGCGGGCAGCAGGACCCAGGGGTCCTCGGCGGTGACAGTGCGCGGCTCACCGTCGTCCACGCTCACCCGCACCGGCTCGACCACGCCCCGAAGGTGCAGCGCCGAGGCGGTGTCCGACCGGACGTCGCGCGTGTAGGTGACCGGGAGGCCGACGCGGGTGCTGCTCCAGCCGCCGAGCGCGCGCGTGGGCGCCGGCAGGCCCGCCCAGTGGCCGCACACCGACCACAGCGCCGACACGTCCGTCACGTCCCGGACCGTCCACAGCGTGCCCAGTCCGCGCAGCGCGCCGAGGCGGAGAGCCGGCAGGCGCGCGTCGTCGAAGTTCGCGTGCCCCCAGATCTCCACGACGGCCTCGACGGCGACAGCGCCGGTCGCCTCACGCACGTCGATCCGCTGAGCCGCGCCGAATCCGCTGATCGTCGGGCGCGCCCTGCCGTCGATCGACAGGTCGGCGATGTCCGCCGCGCCGACGAGCAGGAGCTCGTCGACATCCGTCAGATCAGCTGTGGTCCGGTACGTTCCACGCCCCCGGTACACGCCGAGCGACTCCAGCGTGGGCGGCAGTTCGTGGCTTCCGGCCGGCTGCTCCGGAGCGCCGGCCGATCGCCGCCGCGCGGCCCGTACGGTGCTGGGCGGCAGCGGCGGCGTGCTCCGCGACGGGGGCGCGTCGGTCAGGTGCGCCGTGCCGTCGGTGTCCGTGGCTCGCAGCCGTGCGGCGTCCGCCGGTGCCAGCGCGACAAGTGTCAGGCCTTTGACGGTCGTTCGCTCGGGCGCGCCTGCCGTGGGCGCCGGAATCTCGCCCCGGGTTTCGCCTACGACGACGGTGACCGGTACCTCGGAGGAGAACGTCAGCACACCGTCCGACGCCGCCACCAGATCCGCCGACGCCAGGGTGAGCGTCCCGTCGTACCCCCACGACTGCAGCGGTACGTCCACCAGCATCAGCGGGCACGAATCCGGGGCGACGGCGACGGGTACGCCGTTCACGACCGCCGTGCCCGGTGCCGTAAGCGCCGCCGTGCCTGCGGTATCCGCAGCACCGAGATGCGGCACGGCGACGAGCCGCCCACCACCGTCCAGGTCCAGCGCCGACGGCGACGAGCTGGTCGGGAAGCCGGCGGTCACCGGCCCGCCCGGCACGCTCGCCCCGGCGGAAGTGGCGAGCGCCAGTCGCGGCCCCAAGGTGTCGATCACGCGTGCCAGCACCTGGGCCTGGATGTACTCGGGCCGTTCGGCGCCGGTGGACGAGACGTAGCCGCCGAAGTCGTAGCCGTGGCTCATGAAGTTGGCGGGGTCGCCCCAGTTTCCCGTGGACGGCGTGTACCCGAAGTTCCATCCGGACGACTGCAGATAGGGCGCGATCAGCGAGGCGCCGCTCGCCAGGAGCCGCCGCAGGGTGCGGTGCCGCCGGTTCGTCTCGGTGATCAGCAGGGGCAGGCCGCGGTCCGCCAGGAGCTCGGCGTAGCGCCGTACCTCCGGCTCGAGGTCCGGGGAGTCGTCGTCCGGGTAGAAGTTGCAGGCCGGTACGACGCCGGGGACGTTCCCGGTGGCTCCCTCGATGTCGCCCTGTCCGGAGCAGGCGACAAGCGGCACGGTGATGCCGTGGCGGATCGTCTGGTCGCGCAGGGCGGTCAGGTATCCCGCGCGGTCCGCACAGTCGAAGAAGTCCAGCTCGTTCTCCAGCTGCACCAGGATGACGGGTCCGCCCGCCGGGTACTGGCGCTCGGCGAGCAGGGGCAGCACCTGGTCGAACCAGGCCGTCACCTGGGCGAGGAAGCGCGGCTCGTTCTGACGGACCCTCAACTCCGGGTCCAGGCCGAGCCATGCGGGCAGCGCGCCGCCGTCCCACTCGGAGCAGATGTACGGGCCGGGTCGGGCTATGACGTACAGCCCGGTCTCCTGTGCGAGGTCCAGGAAGGCGGCGACGTCACGCCGGCCCTCGAAGGACCAGCGGCCGGGCGCCGTCTCGTGGAAGTTCCAGGGCAGGTAGACGTCCACGCAGGTGTACCCCGAGGCACGTACCTGTTCGAGCCGGGCACGCCACTGCTCACGCGGAAGGCGGAAGTAGAACAGTGACGCGCACAGCACGACGCGCGGACCGCCCTCGATCCGGATGCCCCGGGCGTCGAGTTCGATGGCGCCGCTCTCGACGGCGCCGCTCTGGATGGAACTGCTCTCGACGACTCCGCTGTCGGCGGCGCCGCTGACCACTGTCGTCGGACGACTCACTTGACCCCCGCGCTTCCGCCGCTGATATCCATTTCGTACAGGTACTTCTGACCCAGGTAGTAGACGAGGATCATCGGCAGGGCGAGCAGGATCGAGCCGACCATCACCATGTTCCAGGGCGGGGCCTGGCCCGCCTGCGAGGTGGCGGTGATGTACTGCACGCCCAGGGCGAGCGGCATCTTCGACTCGTCGTTGAGGTAGATCAGAGGGCCCATGAAGTCGCCCCAGGTGTGGGTGAGCGTGAAGATGCCGATGGCGATCAGGACGGGCCTGAGCATCGGGAACATGATCCGCCGGTAGATGCCGAAGAAGCCCAGGCCGTCCATCATGGCCGCCTCGTCGAGCTCGCTGGGCAGCCGGGAGACGAACTGCCGTACCAGGAAGACGTTGAAGGCGTTGGAGAAGAAGTTCGGCACGATCAGCGGCAGGAAGGTGTTCACCCAGCCCAGGTCCCGGAACAGGATGAACTGAGGGATCATCGTGATCTGCGTCGGGATCATCATGGTGGCGATGACGATGAGGAACATCGTGTTCTTGCCCGGCGCCCGCAGCCGGGCGAAGGCGTAGCCGACCAGGCCGCTGGAGAGGACCTGCCCCGCCACCGAGAACAGCGAGATGAGCACCGAGTTGAGCAGGAAGGTGCCCACCGGCAGCTCGGTGCCGAACACCCGGGAGAAATTGTCCCAGTGGAACTCGCGCGGGATGATCGTGAACGCGCCGTTGTTCACGGTGGCGTCGCTGGACAGGGCGATCGAGCCGACGAAGACCAGCGGGGTGGTCAGGATCGCCGCGACGATCAGCAGGGTGCCGTAGGTGAAGGGCGTCGCACGGAACGCCCGTACGGCAGGGGCTTGCCGGTCCTCGTGCCCGCGCTTGCGCACAGGGGTCGCCAGGGTCGCCATCACTTCACCTCGGTCTCGTAGAACACCCAGCGCCGGGTGGTGCGGAAGGCGATCACCGTGAACACCAGGATCACCAGAAACAGCAGCCAGGAGATCGCCGAGGCGTAGCCCATGCGGTAGTAGCTGAACGCCTGGTCGAACAGGAGCGGCACCATCGTCTGGGCCGCGTCGTAGCCGGCGGGGTTCTTGCCCTTGGGAATGAGGATGTAGACCTGCGAGAAGATCTGGAACGCGTTGATCAGGCCCATGATCAGGTTGAAGAAGATGATGGGCGTCAGATGCGGCAGCGTGATGCTCCAGAACTGCCGCGTCGCGCTCGCGCCGTCGACCTCGGCCGCCTCGTACAGCTCACGCGGGATGCCCTTCATCGCGGCGAGCAGCAGTACGGTCGCGGCGCCCGCGCCCCACGCCGACATCAGGATCAGGGCGGGCTTGACCCAGGGGCCGTCGAGCAGCCAGTTGGGGCCCGACAGTCCGAACAGGCCGAAGAAGTCGTTGATCGGGCCGTTCGGTGCGAGCACCATCCGGAAGATCATCGCCGTGGCGACCAGCGGGATCAGCGTCGGCAGATAGATCAGGGTGCGGAACAACTTGCGGGCCCTGACCTGCTTGTTGAGCAGGTTCGCCAGCCAGAGTCCGAGCACCAGGCCCAGCGGGACCGAGATCGCCGCGTAGTAGAAGGTGTTCCACAGGGCCTTCCAGAACACCGGGTCGTCCGTGAGGAGCTTGACGTAGTTGTCGAAGCCGACCCACTTCGGCGGGTTGAAGGAGTCCCAGTCGGTCAGGGAGTAGTAGATCGACGCGATCATCGGCCCGAGCAGGAAGACCAGGAAGCCGATCACCCACGGCGAGATGAACAGGTAGAAGGAGAGGGCCTCGCGGCGCCGGCGTGTGGAGAGCTTCTGCTTCCTGGGCTTGGGCGAGGCGGGCTTCTCCGCGGCCCCCGGAGCGGCCTTCGGGGCGGTCGAGGTTGCCATCGCCGGTCATGCCCCGGACTTGATGAGGGCCTCAAGGTCCTTCTGCAGGGCGGTCAGCGCCTTCTTGGCGCTGCGCTCCTTGCCGAGCCAGAAGTCGGCCAGGCCGTTGGAGATCGTGTCGATCATCTCGTTCCACTCGGGGATGAACGGCGCCCGGAAGACGAACTCGCTCGACTCGGCGAACACGCCCATGTCGACGTCCGTCTTCATCCACGACGGCTTGAGGAACGCCTGGCTCTTCTGCACCTCCAGGTTGGCCGGCACGTCCTGGCCGGAGGCGATGATCTGTGCCTGCGACTCGGTGGAGGTGAGGAAGTCGATCGCCTTGAATGCCTTGTCGCGCTGCTTGGAGGTGCGCGAGATCGCCAGGCCGCTGCCGAACGCCGACACGGCCTGCTTCTTGCCGCGCCACATCGGCGCGATGTCCCAGCCGAACGACACCTTCGTCAGACCTGACATGACCCAGAAGCCGTTGGCGTGGGTGGCGACCTTCTGGTTGGGAAACGCCTGGTCGCCGCCGATGTCGGGGCCCATGTCGGCGTAGTCCGCCTTGCTCGGCACCACCTTGTGCTTGAAGACCAGGTCGCCCGCCCACTGGAGCGCCTCGACCACCTCGTCGCTGGCGACCGCGGGCCGGCCGTTCGCGTCGATGATGGTGCCGCCGTTCTGGTACGCGAGGCTCCACCACTGCGGAAACCATTCGGCACCGCTGTATCCCCACACCTTGCCGGGGACCGTCAGCTCCTTGAACGCGTCGAGGGCGTCGTCCCAGGTCCACTCCGCGGTGGGGGCCTTGATGCCCTTCTTGTCGAACATGTCCTTGTTGTAGAACACGGTGACCGCGCCGGAACGGTCCGGTATCGCGTAGAGCTTGTCCTGGTACGTGTACAGCGAGCCGACCGGGCCGAACCGCTGCTCGGGGTCGAGCTTCGCCGTCTGGGCGAGGTCGTCGAGCTCCAGCAACTGGTTCTTGCTGGAGTACGTGTTGACGCTCTCGGCGACCTGCATGATGTCCGGCCCGTTGCCGCCGGCGATCATCGTCTGGACCTTCTGCGGGTACGAGTCGCCCGGGATCAGCTGGAGCTTGACCTTGAGGTCGGGGTGCTTCTTGACCAGCAGGTCGATGCGGGCCTGGTACGTCTTGCGGTCGGGGTCGCCGCCCCACACCGTCATCACGAGCGGCTTGTCACTCGAACCCGCGCTGGAGCCGCACGCCGTGAGCGTGATGACGCCCGCCGCCGCTCCCAGACCAAGAAAACCCCGACGGGAAAACTGCGCTCTGCCAAGCGTCATGGCATGCCTTTCGATGAAGTGTGCACACGCCCAGGAGGTCGCCCGGCGATCTGTCAGCGATCAGGACGGGCTTCGAATGGCCGTTAAATTAACCCTCGTTTTAAGTCACGACAAGACCTTGTTTCCCACAAGTTTCAGAGGACGCGACAGGTACGCGGGCAGAGGGGCACAAGGGTCCGCATGACATGCGAAAGGACCCCAAGCCGACGGTAAGCACAGGTCAGAGTGGGGCTGTCCGCCGGAGCAGGAAGCCCAAGCTCGTCCGCCGCCCGCTGCCACCGGGCTGGACGGACACGACGGGCAGCATGGTGGCCGACGAGGTGCGTGCCGGCCCGCGGCACGTAGAGGCCGAGAGGACCTGAGCCATCGACGGCTGACAGTCAGTCAGTCGGCTCCACCCTCGCGGTGAAGCCATCCTCCTGGTCCTCGATCGCGTCCATGTCTGCGTCGAACTGACCGATCCTCAGGATGCCGTCGTGGTAGCTCACGTCGCCGTAATAGAAGACGAGGTCGCCCCCCGGAGCGTAATAGCCGATGTCCCCCGGACGAGGGTCCTCTCCCTCGGGCATGCCCTCCGTGGAAAGCTCCTCAGGCAACGGCCCGGTCTTCTCCATGTGCAGGTGGTCGCTGAACTCCACGGTGACCGGGAGCTTTTCGATCAGGTCCCGAGCGGTGGCGTTGTCGAAGAGCCGACCCGTCAGCACCGTGCCGCCCACCGTGACGCGGATCGGCGTCCCATCGCTCGACGACTGGTCGGAGCCTGGCGAGGAGGAGGCCGCGGCGGACGCCGAATCGCTGGACGACGCGGAACTCGCAGGCGTGGCGCTCTGTGCAGCCGTCCCTTCCGAATCGCTGCCGCAGCCTGTCACGCCGAACGCGAACGCGAAGGCCATGGCCAGCGAGAGCCCCAAGCCCCGACGCACTCGACGCGGCGGCCTGGGTGCGGAAGGGACCTGCACCTCGGGCCGGCGCAGGCGGCCGATCTCCTTGCCCGCCGGCTCGAAGACGTACTCCCGCTGGTCGTCATCGAGCTTCAGTACCCGGGCGATCGCCGCCGGCACAGGCTCCGACACATCGATGCGTCCCTGTTCCAGCCGGGTGTAGTTGTCGGTACCGATCGCGGCCAGCAGGGCCACTTCCTCCCGGCGCAGACCGGGTACGCGACGTGGCGCTCCCGAGTCGGGCAGCCCCACGGATCGGGGGGTCAGCTCGGCACGCCGGGTTTTCAGGAAGTCGCCCAGCTCATGGGCTGCGCTGCCGGTCATGTCAGCCATCCTCGCAGGGGTGGGGCCCCGTGGCGGGGCGGAGTCTTGGTGGCACGGACCTTCCGCTTGGGCACTGGTGGAGGGGAAGGTCCGCAGGTCAGGCGGGCGGTACGGCCGTCAGGCGGGCGGTACGGCGGTCACGGCTTCGCGAGGGCGCGGGTGTGGGCTTCGTGGGCGTCGGGGGCGCCGTCTGCGGCTCCATCCGTCCGGTCCCCGGCGAGCGGTCCGGCTGCCGGGGCCGGCACGTGGCCCAGCTCGGCGACCATCGCCTCGACCGCCGTACGGGTCGCGTCGCCGTCCTGGGGCAAGCCGTTGATCACCCGGGGGCCCGGGCCGTGTCCCCCACCGGCGCGTGCGGCTGCCCCTTCGCGTCCGGGC
>NZ_JAAKZX010000305.1 GCF_011045025.1 Streptomyces ureilyticus | reverse complement strand
GTCGCGGGCGTTCAGAGCGGGGCCCGCCGCACCGCTGCCGATGACCGAAAGCAGCGTGCGGGCCTGGACGTTGAGGTAGAAGCCGTGCCGGGCGAGCGAGGCGAGCTGGGCGGGGGTGGCCCACTGGTAGCCGGGCGGCGGTACGTCCGGAACCGGCTCCGGAGCTGACTCCGGAAGCGTCTGTGCTGCCTCGCCCCGGCGTCCGGCGCCGTCGGGCGCCTCGACGATCAGGTACCGGCTCTCCGCGCCGAGGAAACGACCTCCCTCCTCGGAGAGCACGGCCTCGTAGTGGATCCGGTCCGGCGCCGCGCCCAGCACCACGTCGAGGAAGGGCGGCCGGCCGTCACCCGACAGCCGCGTATGGTCCTCCGGCACGCACTGCACGGTCGGGGCGAGTTCCACCCCGTGGCACAGCCCGGCCTCGGTGCGCGCCTGTACGAGGACGTGCGGGACCCCGTGAAAACGGCGGACGACGAAGGCGGCCACGCCCCGGCCGACCGGCTCGATGAGCGGCTGCGTCCAGCCGGCGACCTCACGGCTCCCGGCCTCGACGGCCACGGCCACCACCCGGAAGAACCGCCGGTCGTCGCGCTCCAGGTGCCAGGCGTCGCGCCGCCAGCCCTCCAGGCCGTCGAGCGGGATGCGCTCGGCGAGTACGTACGAGGAGCGCTCGGCGGCGAACCAGGACAGCAGTCCCGTGTCCGACTGGACGGCACGGAACTCGGACGGGTCGGACAGGCCGGCCGGGTCGGCCGGGTCGGCCGGGTCGGACAGGCCCGCCGGGTCGGTGACCGGGGCGCCGGCCAGGACGGAACGGACGTCCATGTTCACGACGTTCTCGTGGTGCAGGAGTTCGCCGATCTGCCCGAGGGTGAGCCAGCGGAAGTCGTCGTGCGGGGCGATGTCGTCGGACACCTCGACGATCATGTTCCGGTTGCTCTTGCGGAAGAACCAGTCCCCGTGCTCGGACTGAAGGGCGTCACAGAGCACGCGTCCGCCGGTCCGCTCGGGCGCCAGGAAGCGGTCGAGGTACGGCACGTCGGCGCCGCGGTGGACCTTCAGGTAGTTGCTGCGGGTGGCCTGGACGGTCGGCGACAGCTGAAGCAGGTTCGGGTTGCCGGGCTCCATCTTGGCCTGCATCAGGAAGTGCAGGACGCCGTCGAACTCCTTGGCCAGGATGCCGAGGATGCCCACCTCGGGCTGGTTGATGATCGGCTGCTGCCAGCCGCGGCCGAGCCCGCCCTCACCCTCGACCTCGACCCGCAGCCCCTCGACGGTGAAGAACCGACCACTCTCGTGCCCGAGGTTCCCGGTGCCGGGCCGGAACGACCAGCCGGAGAGACCGGCGAAGGGGATACGCCGGACGGCGAAGTGGTGAGCGCGTCGCCGCTCGTCGAACCAGTCGGAGACCTCGTCGGTCCGCAGGAAGGCCCCCGATCCGGTGATGGCGGCGGACCGGGCGAGACGCGAGGCCAGGGCCGCCGGCCCGGTGTCGGGCGACGGCGGTCGCGGCAGGGTTCCCGCGGGCGCCCCGGACCCGGCCGGGGCACCCGGGACGGCGGGGCCCGCGTGGACACCGGCTTCCGCGTGAACGGCGGCGGACATGGCAGCTCCTATGGGTGGTCAGGCGGCTGGGGGTCGCCCGGCCCGGGGGTCATCGGCGGCCGGTGCCGGACATCTCCCGGGCCCGCGGGGCTCCTCGGGAGGGCGCGCCGGGGGCCGTACGAGCGGATCGGGGATCCCCTCGCTCATGGGGATCCCCCCGCTCATGGGGGTCCCCCCGCTCGAGCGAAGCCGAGAGTGGGGGAGAAGCCGAGAGTGGGGGAGCGACCAGCCACGACGCACCCTCGGGTGACGTACCGGACTTGCAGCGGAGCCCGCAGGCCTCCGGAAGAGCGATCCGGAGTCGTACGAGCCGAACCGTCGGGCTCGCGTACTCCCTGAGCCGACGGGCCGGTGGCGGAGTGGGCGCCGAGCCACCGCGGCCGTCACCTCGTCCACCCCTCGCCCCTCCACCTCTCGTCACTCCTCCGCGGGGCCGAGGAGGGCGTTCGCGTGGCTCCTGGCCGCGGAGGTCTCGTACTGCAGCGCGACATGGCTCGTGGCCGAGGTGATGTCGCGCCAGTGGCGCTGGAGTGCGTGGGTCTCGCCGAGGCCCCCGGTGCCCGCGAGGGCGACGAGCAGCCCGGCGGAGTCGCGGAGGATCTCGGCGGCCGTCGTGGCGTTGCGTTCGGCTCGGGCGAGGAGGCCGCGGTCGAGCCGTTGGGAGTCGGCGGCGTCGGCGTTCTGCTCCACGAGGAGCCGGGCCGCGTCGATCCGGCCGGCGGCGCGGACGAGCTTCACCTCGTTGGCCGGGGTCCGGCGGCGGCCGGTGACGGTCGCGGCGGCCGCGTCCAGGGCGCCGAGGGCGGCACCGACGACGGGAGCCACGAACGGCAGCCCGGCGACGGCCTGGAGCGGCACGTTGTGGACGGGCCGGTCGGAGGAACTGTTGCGGCCGGTCAGGAGTTCCTGCCGGTCGAACGAGAGATGCTCGGCGACGAGCACGTCCTCTACGGTCACCGTGTGGCTGCCGGTCGCCCGCATGCCGACGCTGTCCCAGGTGTTCTCCACGGTCCAGGTGCCCCACGGGAGGGCGAAGAACCGTATGGCGGGCGGTCCTTCGGCACCCGGAACGACGGCACAGACGAGAGCCCAGCCGGCGAAGTCGATCCCGCTGACATAGTTCCAGCGGCCGCTGATCCGCCAGCCGCCGTCGGCCTTCACGGCACGCCCGGCAGGCATCAGAGCGGTGGCGATCACGGTGTCGGGGCCGTCGGACCACACGGACTCGCGGCCCTCCCGCGGGAGATGGGAGGCGATGCGCCCGGAGTAGGCGGCGAGCGAGGCGTACCAGGCGGTCGAGGCGCAGCCGCGCGCCACGTCGACGACGGCCCGCGTCAACTCGGCGAACGTACCTTCCGCGCCCCCGTGTTCGCGCCCGACGAAGTGCCGGGCGAAGCCGGCGTCGCGCACGGCGTCGGCGACCTCGCGGGAGAGCTTGCGACTGCTGTCGGCGTCTGCGGCGTACCGGGCCGCGAGAGCACGTACGGCCTCGGCGGCACCGGCCGTCCCGGTGTCCAGCTGCATATCGGCGGGCATCCTCGTGACCTCCTGGCTGAGAGAGCTGCGGGCGGGGCAGTGCGATGCGATGCGGTGCGGCTTTCGCGCGGGGGGGGTGTGTTCGTCGGGGGCGAGGGAGTGGGGCGCCTCCGGCGTGGGCGCGGCCTCGGGCGTGTGGCAGCCCCCTGGTGTGGGAGCGGACCGGACGTGGGTGCATTCCGGGCGAGCGTGGCGGCGGTCCCAGGGAGCGTGTGAGCGGCCTCGGATACGAGCGGCGGCGATGTCCGCGTACGGACCTGGATAGCTGTCTCCGCATACGGGCCCAGCCGGCCGCATCCGCGAACGGACCCAACCAGCCGAATCCGAGTGCGCGCTGCCGGCCCGGGACCGGTGGCGCACCGGCCGAGACCGGCGACGTATCGGCCGGACCGGTGGCGCACCGGCCGAGACCAGTGGCGTACAGCCGAGAAGACCGCTCGGCGTACCACCCCCGCCCCGGCCGTCAGACCGCCTTGGCGAACAGCTCCAGCGTCTCCCCGGGACTCGGCCCGTCCAGGGCCCGGAAGATACGGTCGGCTCCCTCGCCGTGGCGTTCCAGCGCCACGTGTGCGAGCTCGACGCGGGTGTGCGTGTCGTCGACGCGGGTGAACTCGACCTCGATACGGCTGGCCCGCTCGTCGTCCGGGATGGACTGCCAGTTGGCGTCGATCCGCCAGGTCATGACGAGCCGTCGGCCCGGCTCCCACTCCAGGACCTTGCCCCAGTCGACGCGGTTTCCCTCGACGTCCCACTCGTAGTAGTGGCCGCCCACACCCGGCTCGAAGGCCAGGCCGACCCGCTCCTTCTTCAGCAGGACGTGGCTCGGCGGCCACCAGTCCTTGGGCCGCTCGGTGAACACCTTGAAGCAGTGCTCGGGCGTGGCCGCCACGGTCACCGACTTCCGCACATCCGGAATCGTCTGCTGCTCGGGCACACGCCCTCCTCGGTCGGTCCGATCCTGCACGTCCCGACACTCACCGACCGCACTGGACCGCGCGTGGAACGCCGGTCGAGAGGGCCCGACCCCGGGGGCCCGACCCCGGGCACAGCCCCGCCACTCCCGAGCCACGTCATCCCGGGCCGGGCACCCTCAAGGACGTACGAGACTCCCCCGCCCGACGGCGACCCGTCGCTCGCATCGTCCCCGTACGCCGGGGGTGACGCCCGCAGCGAGGTGGTCTCAGAAGTTCTCCACGAGCAGGGTCGCCAGCCACAGCAGCATCGCCAGTGCGGCGAGCAGGCTGATCGCCTGGACGACCCGGCGGGGAATCCCGGACATCGCGTACCTCCTCACCTCGGGTCCTGCCCCGTTTCTACCCCGTTCCCCCGAACCAACCCTGGCAGGTTCACCCGTTCCCGGGGCAGGCCGGTGTCAGGGTGATCCGGTTGTCGGTGCCCGGCTTTTTCCAGGTGGTGGCGTTGGCGTGGACGATGTATGCCTCGCTGGTTTTGTCCAGGCCCTCGACGACTATGAGGCGGCGGCTGCCCTTGACCGCACCCACGTCGATCTGGGTGAAGCCGGGGAAGGAACGCAGTATGGGGGTGATGTAGCGGGTGCCGAAGATGTCGAAGACCTCGTACTTCTCGGTCCTGTTGCGCTTCTGGTAGGCCAGGCGGAGATAGTGTGCTCCGGCGCCTTCGACGGCCATGCGGTAGGCGGGGTGGTCCCGGACGGTGCCGAGGGTGGCGTTCTGGACGTTGCCGTAGTTGCCGGTCATGCCGAACAGGGTCAGGTCGTCGATCAGGGGGCCGATGGGCTGGGTGCACCAGGAGTCGGCGTCGGTGTAGACGCCTCCGTACTGGGCGAGGATTTCGAGGCGGAGCAGGTCGGCCCGTACGGCGGGCGGCTGGTCGGCGAGGGCGTCGTAGACCCACTGGTTGTGCAGGGCGGGGAGGTTCTTGTCGGTCCAGAGCCGGACCCGGTAGTCGGGGTGGTGCTCCTTCCAGGTGCGGAAGTTGTCCCGGTACGGGAAGGCCCGCTCGCCGATCCAGATGATGTGGATCAACTTGGGCACGCCTGCCTGCGTGGCATCCCCGGCGCCCCCGGCATCCGCGGTGTTTAAGACGGATCTACGGAATCTGCTGCGGATCATGGTGTGCCTCGGCCCTCCCCAGTTCCACCGGCCCCCCAGGCGCGTGGAAGAGACTCGATCGTAGGACCGTCGGCAGGGCGGGACAGGACCTCACGTGTTGCTTTTGGGTTCCATCGGTGTGACACGGACACGGGCAGATACGGGGCAAATGGGGGGGAGATATAGGACAGGATTCGGCCTATACGGCTCCTACTGTCGGTGGTGGATTCTCGCTCGTCCGACAGCAGGGAGCACGCGATGAGTTACGTCAGCAGCATTCAGCCGGACGGTACGCCCACATGGATCGACCTCCGGGTGCCCGACCTGGAGCGCGCGAGGGAGTTCTACGGTGCGCTCTTCGACTGGGAGTACGAGACGAAGGGCGCGGAGACCGGACTCGGCACCGTGTGCCTGCTGCGGGGCCGCCCCGTCGCGGCCCTCGCGCAGGCCCCGGCCACCACGGGCTCCGGCTGGACCATGTACTTCGCCGCCGCGGACTGCGACGGCACCGCCAAGCGCATCGTGGACGCGGGGGGTTCCCTGCTCAAGGCTCCGACGGACGTCGGGGACCAGGGCCGTATGGTCATCGCCGAGGACCCGGTCGGCGCCCGCTTCGGCCTCTGGGAGGGGCGGGCGCACGTCGGCTGCGAGGTCGTGAACGAGCCGGGCTCGCTCGTACGGAACGACCTGGTCACCGCCGACCCCGAACCCGCACGGGCCTTCTACACGGCCGTCTTCGACTACACCCTGGACCTCAACGAGACGCTCCCCGACTTCGATTTCACTTTCCTGCGCCGCGGGGACGGCAAGGAGATCGGCGGCATCTTCGGCTTCCCGAGCGCCCCCAAGTCCGTCTGGGCGACCACCTTCGAGGTGGCCGACACGGACGCGGTGGTGCGTCGCGCCCTCACGGCGGGCGCCACCGCCGACGCCCCCGAGGACACCCCTTACGGCCGGAGCGCCACCATCACGGACCCCTTCGGGGTGGAGTTCTCCGTCATCACAAGGCCCTGAGGCTCCCTTTCGTACGTGGCCCGCCGGCCGCGCGGACCGAGTCCGGATCCCTGCCTTTACGGCATTCGGGGGATTGCCGGGGAACGCCGCGACCAGTCGGCACCTCGCTCCGGGTGAAGCCTGAGCCACCCTCCGCCCCGCGGGGCATGCATGGAGATCCCGGCCTGATTCGGCCGAGTCGGTGGACACGACACACTCTGGAGGCGCGTGATGAATGCAAGAGCCGACCGAGCCGGCCCGAGAACCCACGAAGTGCCGGTCCTCATTGTCGGCGGTTCCCTCGTCGGCCTGTCGACCTCGCTGTTTCTCGGCCGGCTGGGGGTGCGGCACACGCTGGTGGAGCGTCATGCCGGTACGTCCATCCATCCCCGCGGCCGCGGCAACAACGTACGCACGATGGAGCTGTTCCGGGTGGCCGACGCCGAGCCGGCCATCCGGAAGGCCGCGGAAACCCTCGCCGACAACCACGGCATCCTGCAGACGCCCACCCTGGCCGGCGACGCGGGCGAGTGGCTGTTCAAGGAGATCGACCCGGGCGGCGGGCTGGCCCGCTTCAGCCCGAGTTCCTGGTGTCTGTGCAGTCAGGACGACCTGGAGCCGGTCCTGCTCGACCGTGCTACGGCACTCGGCGGCGACCTGCGGTTCTCCACCGAGCTGATGTCGTTCGACGCCGACTCCACCGGGGTCAGCGCGGTGGTCAAGAGCCGCCAGACGGGCGAACACACCACCATCCGCGCGGACTACCTCGTCGCCGCCGACGGCCCCCGCAGCCCCGTAAGGGAACAGCTCGGCATCGGCCAGAGCGGTCCCGGCGACCTGTTCCACAACATCAGCGTGACCTTCCGTTCCCGTCGCCTCGCCGAGGTGGTGGGCGACCGCCGCTTCATCGTCTGCTACCTGACCAACCCGGACGCCGACGGCGCACTGCTGCCGGTGGACAACCACCGCAACTGGGTCTTCCACCTCCCCTGGCACCCCGGACAGGGCGAAACGCTCGAGGAGTTCACCGACGAGCGCTGTGCCGACCACATCCGCCGCGCGGTCGGCGACACGGACCTCGATGTCGAGATCACCGGCAAGGCGCCCTGGCACGCCGCCCAGCGGGTGGCGCGCGGCTACCGGTCGGGGCGGGTCTTCCTGGCCGGCGACTCGGCCCATGAAATGTCCCCGACCGGAGCCTTCGGCTCCAACACCGGGATCCAGGACGCGCACAACCTGGCCTGGAAGCTGGCCGCGGTGCTCGGCGGCTGGGCAGGGGACGAACTGCTGGACACGTACGACATCGAACGCCGTCCGGTGGCGGAGGCGACCAGCGCCCGCGCCGCCGTCCGGTCGGCCGAGCACAGCCACCCCGGTTTCGCCCCGCCGCCCGGCGCCGGCGGCGGGCCGCGGCAGGGCATCCTCAATGTGGTCCTCGGCCACCGTTACCCGCAGGGCGCCGTCCTCGGTGCCGATCCCGCGGCCCCGGTCGTCCCGGAGAAGTTCGCCCTGACCGGGGAGCCCGGCAGCCGGGCGCCCCACCTGTGGGTACGGCACGAGGGCAGGCGCATCTCCACCCTCGACCTGTACGAGCGGTCCATGGTCCTGCTCAGCGATGCCGACGCCAACGCCGGCGCCGACGAGGCGAGCGACTGGCACCAGGCCGCCGTCCGCCTTGCCGAGGAGTCGCCGGTGCCGCTCGTCTCGTACCGGCTGGGTGCCGGAGACGGCAGCGAGCTGACGCCCGAGGACGGTGCGGACTGGGCGGAACGCCATGGCACGACACGTACCGGAGCCGTACTCGTACGGCCCGACGGATTCGTCGCGTGGCGGTCGTCAGGCCCTGTACGGGATGCGGAATTGACGCTGCGCCAGGTCCTGACGACCGTCCTGGCAGTGGGCTGAACGGTACCGGCCACTCACCCGGCTGAGCGCCCCGAGTGGTGGGCCGCCGGCAACTGACTGACGGTGGTTCACATCGGGGTCGGGTGAATCAGCTGACGCAGTGTCCGCTGCCCGGCCACGGCGGAAGGAACGTCAGATGCGCTCTGCTCGATTGATCCTGGCCACCGCGGCGGCTTCGGCCGTCCTGGTTCTCGGCGCTCCCGGCGCCTACGCGGGTGGGGACTCGTCCGCCAAGGACGAGAGCTCTTCCTCCTACGGCCAGGAGCACGGCAAGCACGGCAAGCACCACAAGCACGGCAAGCACCACTGGCCGCACGGCGGTGTGCACACCGGCGGTGGCGCCCTGACCGCGGTCGACGCGGAGGACTGGAACACCGGGAAGGCCTCGGAGGCCCCCTCGGAGGCCCCGAAGGAGAACGGAGAGAAGGGGACCGGCAAGGACGGGTCCGGCAAGGATTACGGCAAGGACGCGTACGGCCAGGACTCGTACGGTAAGGACTCGTACGGCAAGGACTGGAAGGGCAAGCACGACAAGCCCCACGGCGGCGTGCACACCGGTGGTGGCGGCCTGGCCGAGCCGTCGGTGACCGCGGGCGGGCTGGCCGTACTGGGCGTTGCCGCCGCGGGTATGTACGCGGCGCGCCGCAAGAAGGCCGCCGGAAGCGTGGCCTGACCCTCATGCCGTCCGACATAGCCCCGGCCGCAAACCGCCGCGCGCTCCGCTGGAAGTGCGGTTCGAGCGTTGCGGTCCGTTGTGGCTGGTCGCGCCCGCGCGGCGGAGCCGCATATGTCACAGCCCCGCGCCCCTTGAAGGGCCTACGGCCCTCAAGGGGCGCGGGCACCACTCCGCGAGCCCCTCCCCCGCTGCCGCGCCCTAGTGAGGTGGTCCCCGAATGGC
>NZ_JAAKZX010000304.1 GCF_011045025.1 Streptomyces ureilyticus | reverse complement strand
CACCCGTTCACCCCCGCCCGGTCGAAGATCCCCGTCACGGCAGTCAACGAGCACCACCCGCAAAGGTCACCCATTCGACCCAAGAACCCCCGTTCCCCTCCCGAAGAACGGAGACCGAGAACGCACCCCATAGCCGGGAAGCCCGTCCCGGAGCAGGCGCCGGCCAACCGCATCCGGCCCTGGCACTCACTCACACTCACCAGAAGTCACTCCCGCTCAGTACACCGGCAGCAGTCGCCAACCCCTTCGAGGCACGGGCGGTCAGCAAGGACCCCACCACGGCGTACACGACCGGCAACTTCAAGGTCATCGCCCACAATCGGCGACGCCGACAAGAAGTCCATCGAGGACGCCATCGACGAGGTCCGGGACGTCGGCCTGACCGTCGAGGTCGGCGGCGACGCGCTGGCCAGTCAGCCGGCCGCGGGCGCGACGGCCGAGGCGATCGGTATTGCCATCGCGGCCCTCATGCTGGTGCTGACCTTCGATTCGATGGCCGCTGCCGGTCTTCCGCTGCTGACGGCGGTGCTCGGTGTCGGGGTCAGCATGGCCGCGATCACGGCCCTGGCCAGCACCTTCGGCCTGTCGGGGACGACCGGCACGCTGGCGATGATGCTGGGGCTCGCGGTAGGCATCGACTACGCCATGTTCGTCGTATCCCGCTATCGCGAGGAACGCGCCAAGGGACATGCTCCCCAGGAGGCGGCGGGTCTGGCCACCGGCACCGCGGGTTCGGCGGTCGGCTTCGCCGGCCGCCGAAGGCAAATCGAACGAGGAGATCGCCGACGTTCTCTTTCTCAGCCCGCTGACCGTACGCACTCACGTGCAGCGCGCCATGACGAAGCTCGATGCCCGCGACCGGGCCCAACTGGTCGTCATCGCCTACCAGTCCGGGCTGGTAGGGCCTGCCTCCGGCGGTTGAGCGGGGCGCCTACGGGGGTGGTGGGTCGGGGTAGGTCAAGGAGCCGAAAGCCGGAGGCGCTGGCATTGTTTGAACTGCGGCAGCCGTCTCCATCTCGAGGTGACCCATGCGCCTACTGCTCGTCCACCCCAGCGCCCTGCTGTACTCGGAGATCTTCCTGAGGCTGGAACCACTCGGTCTTGAACGAGTGGCCGGCGCCGCCCGCGACGCAGGTCATCAGGTACGAGTGGTGGACCTCCAGGTGCTCGACCACGCGGATCTACGGTCGGAACTGGCGTCCTTCCAGCCCGAAGCGCTCGGCATCTCGCTGAACTACCTCGCCAACATTCCGGAGGCCATCGAGATCGCCGAGCGGACGAAACGGGCCGTACCCGGTTGTTTCGTCTTCTTCGGCGGCCACAGCGTCTCCTTCGTCGCCGAGGACGTGCTCACCCAGGCGGCGGGCGCCGTCGACGCGGTGGTCCGCGGCGAGGGCGAACCGGTCATGGCGCCGCTGCTCGAAGCGGTCCGCGACGGCGGTGTGGACGGCGTCCCGGGCGTGGTCACCGCGAACGGCCACGGGCCCGCGCCGCGGCTGCTGCACGGCATCGACGCGCCGCGCCCGGCCCGCGACCTCATGCGTCACCGCCGCCGGTACTTCATCGGGGAACTAGACCCGTGCGCCTCCATCGAGTTCACCCGCGGCTGCCCCTGGGACTGCTCGTTCTGCTCGGCGTGGACCTTCTACGGCCGCAGCTACCGCAAGGCGTCCCCGGAAGCGGCGGCCGAGGAGCTGGCGTCGATCCGGGAGCCGAACGTCTTCATCGTCGACGACGTCGCGTTCATCCGTCCGGAGCACGGCGACGCCATCGCCGCAGAGGTGGAACGCCGGCGGATCCGTAAGCGCTACTACCTGGAGACCCGCAGCGACGTACTGCTGCGCCACACGGAGGTCTTCGAGCGGTGGGCCCGGCTGGGGCTGAACTACATGTTCCTCGGCATGGAGGCGCTGGACGAGGAGGGCCTCGAGCTGTACCGCAAACGGGTCAGCCCGGACGAGAACTTTCACGCCCTGGAGACGGCCCGCAAACTCGGCATCAACGTCGCCATCAACCTGATCGTGGACCCGGCCTGGGACGAGGAACGCTTCCGGATCGTCCGCGAGTTCGCGCTGTCCGTACCGGAGATCGTCCACCTCACCGTGATGACGCCCTATCCGGGTACGGAGATCTGGCACACCGAGTCGCGTCGGCTGACCACCCGCGACTACCGGCTCTTCGACATCCAGCACGCCGTCGTGCCCACGGCACTGCCGCTCGACGTCTTCTACCGGGAACTGGTCCGCACCCAGGCCGTACTGCACCAGAAGCACCTCGGCCTGCGCACCGCCTTCGGCGCGGCGCGCGTCCTCGGCCGCAACCTCGCCCGCGGTCAGACGAACTTCGCGCGCATGCTGTGGAAGTTCAACCGGGTCTACAACCCGCGGCGCCAGCTCGCCGACCACGCCCGACCGGTCCGCTACGAACTCCCGCTGCCCCCGCACACCGAGCTCGGCGACCGCCGCGAGCTGTACGTCCACACCCGGCCGGCCGCCCACGCCAAGCCGCCCGGGCCGCAGCACTGACCGGCCGCGCGTTCCGGAACAGGGCCCGGTATGCCGGTCGCCGTCCTCGCCTCACTCGCCGCGGGCGCCTGCTTCGCCCTGGCGGGAGTACTCCAGCAGCGGGCGGCCAGCGCCCGCCCCGCCGAGGAGGCACTGTCCTGGACCCTGCTCAGCCATCTGGTCCGGCGGCCGCTGTGGCTGTCCGGGATCGCCTTCGCCTTCGTCGCGTACGGATTCCAGGCACTGGCCCTGGCTCACGCACCGCTCAGCCTGGTGCAGCCGCTGATCGTCTGTGAGCTGATCTTCGCGGTGCCGCTGTCCGCGCGGCTCAGCCGCAAGCGGCTGGGTGCCCGGGAGTGGATCGGCACCCTCTCCGTGGCGGCCGGTCTGGCGCTCGCCCTGTCCACCGCACGGCCGCACGGCGGCAGCTCGACGGACGCGGATCTCGGGCCCTGGCTGATGACGCTGGGCTCGGTGTGCGGGGTGACGCTCTGCGCACTGGTGGCGCGCCGTTTCGTCGGGGGTACGTGGCGGGCGTCCCTCGTAGCCCTGGCCGGCGGAGCGGTGATGGGCTTCCAGTCCGTACTGCTGACGATCACCGTCGCGCACATGGAACGGGGCCTGCTCTCGCTGTTCACTGCCTGGCAGACGTATCTGCTGGTCATCGCCAGTTTCGCCGGGCTGCTGCTGATCCAGAGCGCGTTCCAGGCGGGCCCACTGGCCGCCACGATGACGGTGATCGACGCGACAGAACCGGCCGTGGCCATCGCGACCGGCACGACGCTGTTCGGGGAGACGCTGCACCACGGCTGGCCCACCTCGGGATTCACGGTCCTGGGTGTGTGCCTGACGGTCTTCGGGATCGTACGGCTGAACTCGTCGCCCTTGATCGCCGCGCTGCACCCGCGCGAGACGGACAGCCCGCCGGTCGCGGACGGTCCCGGGGGCGGACGAGCGGCGGCCGAGCGCACGAGGGACCTGCGGTCGTAGTGCGGCGACCTTGGTGAAGTCCGGTGCACTATGGCGCCCCGTAAGGGGCGCGGGGCGTGACATTGTGCGGCTCCGCCGCGATGGGGGCTCCGCTCGAGCGGAGCCGAGAGTGCAGAGCGACCAAGCCCCACCGGCCCGCGGTTTCATCGCTCAAGCGACGCGCTCGGTGGCCATTCGGACGGCCGCCGCCTCCTGCCAGACCGGCACCAGGTCATCCGCGAACACCTGCGCCCAGGTGGGATGCCGATGCCGGGCCGTGGCGACCGCCCGCTCCCCCACCACCCGGCGCAGCTCCGGCCGGGTCACCAGCTCGGTCAGCACCTGCGCCCAGCCCTCCGCGTCGTCGTGCCGTACGACCAGGCCGTCCCGCCCCGGCCCGGCCAGCCACTGCGTGGTCCGGGCGCCCGCGGGCAGTACCACGGGGAGGCGGCAGGCCATCGCTTCGGCGACGACGTTGCCCACGGTCTCCGTCCGGGACGGGAACGCGAACACATCGCATCCGGCGTATACCCGGGCCAGCCACTCCTGGGGCTGCGGCGCGAGCAGCGTCACGTCGGGGCCGAGCAGATCCGCGACCCGGCCCCGGTCGGCGCCCGGGCCGACCATCAGCAGATGTACGGCATGTCCCCGACGTCTCATCCGGTCCACCGCCTCGGCGAGCAGCAGCGCGCGCTTGGAGGCGTCCACGCGGCCGACGAACAGGATGAGCGGCCGGTCCACGGGCACGCCGTGGGCGCGGGCGAGTGCGCCGCGGGCCCAGGGATCGGGCCGGAACCGCTCGCGGTCGATGCCGCGCCGCAGTTGCGAGACCCGGTCGGGGTCCGTCAGCGCGGTGATCTCGGTCCGGTCGTCCGGCGAGGCGACCAGCACCCGGTCGCACATCCGGATCAGCCGGTCGCGCCGCCGCCGCGCCAGCCACGCGACCGCCGACGGCGCGCCGCCACCGGGGAACCGGCCGTCCATCCAGGCCAGGCCCGGCGTCCGGCCGAGCATCTGCTTGAGGTACACGGACGCCAGGGCCGGGACGTCCGTGTGGAGCGAACCGACCACCCCGGGCCGTACGGACGTCGGGGCCCGGTCGGCGCGGCGGACCAGGAGGGCCGCCGTCGAGGCGAAGGCGAAGGTGTGCGTGAGATGCCAGACGTCGTGCCGGGGCAGCAGCCTGGCCAGCCGGGGGTGGAAAGGGGCGAGATCGACGATGTCGACTCCGCCGACCGCGGGCATCAGGGCCGCCGTGCTGAGCACCGGCCGCAGGCTGACGAACCGTACGCGGGGCGACAGCGGCTCGACGCTCTCCCGCTCGCCGAGGACGTACACGGTCAGGTCGATCCCGGGTCCGGGCCCGGTGTACTGGGCCGCGGCTTCGGCGAAGTGCTCCCAGCACTTGACGTGACCGCCGGCCGAGCCGTTCCTGAGCAGTTCCACGAGGACCGCGACGGAGGGGACGGGGTGGTGCGCCCGGCCGGCGCCGGGAAGCGCGTACGCCTCGGCGAGAGAAAGTCCGGAAGGTCTCGAAAGCCCGGAAAGTGATTCGCCCATGGCACTCGTAGTACCCGTTGGCCTGCGCTTCCTATCAAGGGCTCGGGCAGGTGGGCGCGGGCGGTGGCGTACTACCGCCCTGCGGCGTTCGACTGCCCTGTGCACGGGCCGGGCGGACGCAGCGGTCCCTTCGTAGACTGGGCCCGGAGTACACCGTCACCAACCGACGTTTGGCTTCACCGGTTGCGGAGGACGACTACCGTGCCCCACGACGCACCCCACACCGGCTCCGAAGTCAGCGCGCCCATAGGCACCGCGGCCGGCACGGACTCCGATGCTCGCCCGCGCCTCGCCGCCGTGTCGGCGCCGAAGGCGAGTGTGGCCCTGGTGACGGGCGCGTCCTCGGGCATCGGCGCCGCCGTCGCACGGCGCCTGGCGGCGGAGGGCAATTGGCACCTCGTACTCAACGGGCGCGACCGGACGCGGCTCGAACGGGTCGCCCAGGACCTCGACCACGGCGCCAACGACACTTCGGCCGCCGCTTTCCCCACGGATCTGGCCGAGCCGGGGGCGGACCGGCGGCTCGCCGCGTACGTCCTGGACTCCGCCGGGCGGCTGGATCTGCTGGTGGCAGGCGCCGGCATCGGCTGGGCAGGGCCCTTCGACACCATGCCGCAGCGGGCCATCGACGAGGTGTTCTCCGTCGACGTATTGGCGCCGGTGCATCTGGTACGACTTCTGCTGCCGGGCATGATCAGCCAGGGCGCCGGCCGCGTGGTGCTCATCGGCTCCGTCGCGGGCAGCCTCGGGGTCCGTGACGAGGCCGTCTACTCCGCCGCCAAGGCTGCCCTCGGCACCTTCGCCGAGGCCCTCCGCTACGAGCTGCGCGGCACGGGCGTGGGGATCAGCCATGTCATGCCCGGGGTCGTCGACACCCCGTTCTTCGAACGGCGCGGCGCTCCCTACGTACGCTCGCGCCCCAGACCGGTACCGGCCGAACGCGTCGCCGAGGCCGTCTGGCAGGCCATCATCCACGACCGCGACGAGGTGTACGTACCTGGCTGGCTCCGTCTGCCCGGCCGGCTGCACGGCGTGGCACCGGCCCTGTACCGGCGTCTCGCGGCCCGGTTCGGCTGACGGCGGACGGATTGACGGCTGAGCACCGCCGCCGGCGAACGGCTGACGCTGCCGCCGGTGAGCGGACAGGACCGCGGTCGGTTCAGCTCCGGGCCTCGCGGGTCTTGGAACGGTTCGCCTTGCGCACCGCGTCCAGCAGCTCGGACTTCGTCATACGGGACCGTGTCTCGACGCCGAGTCGCTTGGCCACGTCGTACAGGTGCTGCTTGGATGCCTTCTCGTCCACGCCCTCGCCGCTGCGCCCGCCCAGTTGTCGCGGCCGTCCCGCCAGCGGGTCGGAGGGGCCTTTGCGCCGGTGCTCCTTGCGCTCCCAGTGATCGCCGACCTTCTCGTACTTGTGCTTGAGCGCCGAGTACGCCACCCGGTGGGCCCGCTCGCCCTCGCCGTACTGCTCGACGGCGGAGTCATGGGCCTTGACCCAGGTGCGCTGCGCGTCCTTGGAGGACCGGTCCAGAGTCGACGGCAGTTCCTGCTGTCCCGGCACGGGACTCACCTCCCCATCCGGTTCGGGCTGAGCGGGATTCGAGTGCCCGGCTCCCCCTGCAAGAAACGGGACCGCGGCAGCCGGAGGGACTGCCGCCGTTACTTGCCCCAGATCTTTCGGTACGCCTCCCGGTAACCCGGCGGGTCCCAGGTCGTGGCCCCGGCACTGTTGGCGGCCGTGGTGAGGTGGACGGGGGCCACATATCCGCTGGCGGGTCTGCCGGCGAAGGCCCGGTTGAACTCGTCGACGATCTGCCAGCCCTGCAGCGACAGCGGCTCGGGGACGGTGGCGGCCTGGTACTGCTCGCTGTTGATGCGCTGGAAGGCGGAGGGGTCGCCGTCGCCGGCGCCGATGTTGAAGGGTGGGCCGGAGCCTTTCTTGCCGGCTGCCCGGAAGGCGGGGGCGGCGTCGGCGAAGTACAGGTCGTTGATGGCGATGGAGTAGGTCCAGTCGCTCTGGAAGCGGGAGAGGAGGGAGGAAATCTCCCGGGGGGTGCGGCTGCTGGCGTCCGGGATCGGGATGTTCTCCTGCGCCAGCAGTTTCACGCCCGAGCAGGTGGCCAGCTCCTTCCTGATCAGGTCGGACTTGTTCCTGGCGAAGGGGATCGAGGCGTCGGTGATGACCACGGCCCCGGCGCGGCCGTTGGAACGCGAGATGACCCACTGAGCGCTGATTGCGGCCACGTCCTCGACCCGCGTGGTGACGTTGGTGAAGAGCTTGGGCCGCTGGCTGGGGCCGGGCGAAGCGATGGCGTGCCAGCCGATGAGCGGGACGCCCGCCGCGTTGGCCCGCGCGACCTGCTGCGAGGTCGAGCCGGGGTCGAAGCCGCCGATGACGATGCCCGAGGGCCTGAGGGCCACGGCCGCGCTCATGGCCGCCTGGATACCGGCGGGCGTGCCCCCGCCGTCGATCACCCGGACGTTCCAGCCGATGACCCGCGCGGCTTCCCGCACTCCGTTCGCGGTGCCCGCGACTCCGGGGTTGGTCATGGTCTGCGCGACGTAGACGATGGTTTTGCCGGACTCCGCCGTGGGGCCGCTGGTCGGTCCGTCCCAGGGGGCGTCGGTCTTCTCTGCCTGTCTGACGGCGTCCTGGGCCTTGGCGTGGGCCGCGGGGCAGCCACTCGGGCCCGTTGCGGAGTCCCCCTCCCTTGTGGACGAGCCGCGTTCGCAGCCTGCAAGGACGGTTACCGCTGCCAACAGGGCCGCGGAGGCGGACCGAGCCGTGAAGAAGCCGGGGGTGGCCTTGCGGTTGCGCTGCACGGGAGCTCCTCGCGGAGGGATGAGCGGAGGGTGCGGTCGGAGTTACGGGGGTGGCCGTGGTGTGGGTCAGGGAGTGGTGCCCGTTGTGCCACCGTCCTGGGCCGGGGGATACGGCGGTGGCGGCGGCCCGACGGGCGAATCGCGGGCCGAGACGGCGCCGGTGCGCAGGCGGCGGGCGGAGTAGCCGGCCAGGCCGACGGCGAGGAGCAGGGTGCCGCCGTAGAACAGCGGGGTCGTCCAGAAGTCGGCGCCCATCTGGCCGATACCGGTGAGGCCGACGGCGAGGACGGTGACGGCGACGACGGTGCCCATGGCGTTGGGGCGGCCGGGCTTGATCGCGGTGGCGCCGAGGAGGGCACCGGCGAAGGCGGGCAGCAGGTAGTCGAGGCCGACGCTCGGATTGCCGAGCTGTTGCTGGGCCGCGAGCAGCACCCCGGCGAAGCCGACGATCAGCCCCGACGCGGCGAAGGCGTACACGGTGTACCTGCGGGCCGGGATGCCGACGAGGTCGGCGGCGCGGCGGTTGGAGCCGATGACGTACAGGTACCGGCCCAGCGGCAGCCGCTCCAGCACCAGCCAGAGCGCGACCGCGAGGGCGAGCACGTAGAAGGCGGGGACCGGAAGGCCGAGAAACGTGGAGTCGTAAAGGTCGGTGAAGGCGGCCGGGAGGCCTTGCGGGCCCGGGACGATCCGGCCGCCGTCGGTGATCCAGCCGGTCGCGGCGTACATCATGCTGCCGGTCCCGAGCGTGGCGATGAAGGAGTCGATCCGGCCGAACTCGACGATGACACCGTTGAGGACGCCCACCACCGCCCCACCAATGATCACCGCGAGGCAGGCGAGCGGCCAGGGCCACCCGTCGTTGACGACGAACTGCATCACCATGACATGCGCCAGGCCGAGGCCGTAGCCGATGGACAGGTCGAACGCGCCGGTCACGATCGGGACCATGGCGGCGAGCGCGAGGACCGCCGGGATCGACTGGGTGGCCAGGATCGAGTCGATGGTGTCCGCAGTGGGAAAGGTACGCGGCAGCGTGAGGGAGAAGATCAGGAAGAGCAGGGCGGTGAGGGCCAGCAGGCCGTACGTGCCGATGAGGTGCCCGCCCTGCCTCTCCCATCGGCTCAGCGGGCCCGGACGGTGCGATGGGGACGGGGGCGAGGAG
>NZ_JAAKZX010000303.1 GCF_011045025.1 Streptomyces ureilyticus | reverse complement strand
GGCTGGTTGTGTGTGGCGCGGGCTGATTTCCGCCGGACAGGCTGATTTTCCGCCGGACGGACGGGCTGTTCTTCCGCTGGACGGGCTGAATTTTCGCGGCCGGACTTTGTCAGCGCAGGCCCGCATCAATCAGCCCGTCTGGGGGCACCTCCCAGCGGTAGCTGGGGGAGTTTGAGGACGAGGCCGTTCAGGCCGATGCGGGGTCTGGGGCGCAGCCCCAGCGGGGTCCAGGGGCGGAGCCCTTGGCGGGGTCGAAGGGGCAGCGCCCCTTGGTATGGGACGGGTAGGGGCGGCGGGGGCGAGGAAAAGCCGCTACAGGAACGCCAGGTTTACGAGCCAGAAGCTCAGGGCGGCGACCAGCGCCGCTGCCGGCATGGTGATGAACCAGCCGAGAACGATGTTCTTGGCGACGCCCCACCGCACCGCGTTCAACCGCTTCGTCGCCCCAACCCCCATGATCGCCGACGTGATCACATGCGTCGTCGAGATCGGCGCCTTGAAGAGGAACGCCGTGACGAACATGATCGACGCCCCCGTCGTCTCCGCGGCAAACCCCTGCGGCGGATCAAGCTCGATGATCTTCCGCCCGAGCGTCCGCATGATGCGCCAGCCCCCCGCGTACGTCCCCAGCGACAGCATCACCGCACAGACCACCTTCACCCACACCGGGATCGGATCGCCGTAGTCCTCGACATCCGCGATGACCAGCGCCATCACCACTATGCCCATCGTCTTCTGCGCGTCCTGAAGACCATGCCCGAGCGCCATCCCCGCCGCCGACACCGTCTGCGCTATACGGAAACCCCGCTTCGCCTTGTGCGGATTCGCATGGCGGAAGATCCACATGATCGCGGTCATCACCAGATAGCCCACGCCCAGACCGACCAGCGGCGAGACGAACATCGGGATGACGATCTTCTCCAGCACACCGGACCAGTAGACCGTCGTACCGCCGGCCAGAGCCGCCCCGACCATGCCGCCGAACAGCGCGTGGGACGAGGACGACGGCAGGCCGAAGTACCAGGTGACCAGGTTCCAGGTGATCGCGCCGACCAGCGCCGCGAAGAGAATGCCCATCCCCTTCGAGCCCTCAGGTGTGGAGATCAGCCCCTCGCTGACGGTCTTGGCGACCTCGCTGCCCAGAAAGGCACCGGCCAGGTTCATGACCGCGGCCATCATCAGCGCGGCCTTCGGCGTCAGCGCCCGCGTCGACACGGACGTCGCGATCGCGTTCGCCGAATCGTGAAAGCCGTTGGTGTACGTGAAGAAGAGCGCGACCCCGATGGTCACGACCAGAGCGAAGGTCTCCATGGAGTGTTCAGGACTCCTTGACGGCGATGGTCTCCACCGTGTTCGCCACGTGCTCGAACGCGTCCGCCGCTTCCTCCAGCACATCCACGATCTGCTTGAGCTTGAGCACCTCGATGGCGTCGTACTTGCCGTTGAACAGGTGCGCAAGAAGCTTTCTGTGGATCTGGTCGGCCTGGTTCTCCAGGCGGTTGACCTCGATCCAGTACTCGGTGAGGTTGTCCATCGTGCGGAGGTTCGGCATGGCCTCGGCCGTCAGCTCGGCAGCCCGCGCCAGTACCTCGATCTGCTGGTCCACGCCCTTCGGAAGGTCCTCGACGTTATAGAGGACGACCAGGTCGACGGCCTCCTCCATGAAGTCCATGATGTCGTCGAGGTTCGATGCGAGTTTGTAGATGTCCTCGCGGTCGAACGGCGTGATGAACGAGGAGTTCAGCTGGTGGAAGATCGCGTGCGTGGCATCGTCACCGGCATGTTCCGCGGCCCGCATACGCTCGGCGATCTCGGTCCGGCCGGAGGCGTCGGCCCCGAGCAGTTCCATCAGGAGCTTGGAGCCCGTGACGATGTTGTCCGCGGAGGCGGCGAACATGTCGTAGAAGCTCGTCTCCCTGGGGGTCAGACGAAATCGCACGTGGGTTCCTCGGATTGCTTCGGTTTCGGTCAGGGTGATGCTAGGTGCACCATCCAGCCATGGAAAACGGGCCGTCCCCCAGTGTCACCCATGAGGCAAAGTGCTCCGCACAGGGTCCATTGGGTGGTCGGCCGGGGGCATCGGCGCATCGGCCAAGAGCCGTATACCCAGCAAAATTCGTTACCATATACCCATCCCGGGTATACGTACCCGACGAACCAGGCACGTTCGCCGGCACGAGCACAGGAGGACGCGATGACGACGACCGAGGCCGGAAACAGCGCGCCCTCCGCGGGCGCGCCGGACGTGGTGACCGACCACGACCGCGGGGTCCACGGCTACCACAAGCAGAAGGACGAGCACCTCAAGCGCCTGCGCCGGATCGAGGGCCAGATCCGCGGACTGCAGCGGATGGTCGACGAGGACGTCTACTGCATCGACATACTCACCCAGGTCTCCGCCTCCACGAAGGCCCTCCAGTCCTTCGCCCTCCAACTCCTCGAGGAGCACCTCCGCCACTGCGTCGCGGACGCGGCCCTCAAGGGCGGCGCGGAGATCGACGAGAAGGTGGAGGAAGCCACGAAGGCGATCGGCCGACTGTTGCGTACGTGACATTCGCGCATGTACGTACGGGCCTGCCGCATCGGAGGCCTACGCGGCAACGTGGCGCGGGGGAACCGCGCCACGTCTACTTCTCGGCGCCCTCGCCGTACTCCTCGAGGAAGCGCTCCTCCGCCAGTTTCAGCACCTCGTCGATGCGGGCGGGGCTGAGCCGGTCCTCACCGGCGGACGAGGCCGCGATGATCAGGTCGCCGCACAGCTCGATCTCGGCGAGGGCCACGTGGTCCTGAACTGCCGTACCGTGCGCCGGAGCCACGTGCATCACCTCTTCCTGCCGTCACCGACTTCCTAGAGTAGGGAGCGGCCTACACACAGCGCATGGCACCAACGGACCATTTCCGGCCCCGCACAATCCGGCCGTCTTGGCGCTCCGACTACTCGACGATCTTTCCCGCGTAGATGTCCCCGGCCTCCGGCAGCCGTACGTCGACGGGGGCACCGAAGTCGTACAACAGCAGCGTCGAGGCGACCGCGACCGTACCCTCCTGCTGCCCGTTCACAAAGCTGAACCGGTGCCGGAGTTTCCGGATGCGTCCCTGTTCGTCGAGGTAGGCGTCGAAGGGGACGTCGGCCGTGGCGAACCCCTTCGCCGCAGCCCGCAGGGGTCCGCGATTGCCGTCCGAGGCCCGCTCGGCCGCCTCGTCGAGGTCGGCGGTGCCGCGATAGTGCCGTACGGGAGTGCCGGCCACGCTCGTCTTCCCCACGTACGTCGCCTCGCGCGTGCCCCGCAGCAGTTCGGCGGCGGTGAAGGGATCGGTGGCGCCGCCGGTGACGAGGTTGCCGTCGGAGAGGGTGGCGGTGTCGACGCGGACCCATTTGTCGGCGGGCACTCCGGCTCCGCGGTTCTTCATGTAGAGGGCGCCCGGTGCGAGCAGTTCGGTGATCGGGCGGCGCCCGTCGGCGCCGCCCGGGTCCTGGGGGAGGCGTACCTTCAGGCGGCCGACCTGCCGCCGGTAGTCGTAGACGCCCTCGCCGCGAATCGTGACGCGGGTGCCGCCGGTGGCCATCTCCATCGAGGTGTGCGCCTTGGAACTGCCCGCCTGCACGAGGTTCGTCGAGGCCTGCCGCAGTGCCTCGGCCGAGGCGGTGCCCGTGTTCTCGGCGGCGGCTCCACTGCCCGTGCATCCGGTGGCGCACACCATGAGCCCCGCCACCGTGGCGGCCAGGGCGACCGCCCCGCCCGCACCCCTGTGCTGCCGCTCCACCATCGCCTGCCTACCCCCAGCCGGGCCGTCCTCGCGCGCCTCCTGTCGTTGCCCTTAACGACGAGTCAGGGGCGCCGTCACGCCGTGACGCCGCTTGAGCAAGCGATTACTCAACCTCTGTACGGTGGTGAACGTGGCAGAGCAGGCCGAAGCCGACCCCCCGGAACACCGCACGACAACAGTCGACCAGGGCCGCTTCTGCGTAGCCCGCTGCACCTGCGGCTGGCGCGGCCCAGCACGCCGGGCGAGAAGCCTGGCAAGACGGGACGCGGAGGGCCACGAGGCCGCGCCCCACTAGGCCTCCGAAAAGCGCCCGGGCCCTCTACTGGCTATGCGTGGCGCAGGACGGCCAGCAACTCGTCCACCAACACTTGATCGCGAGGCTGCGTCAGCCGCTCCTTGGCCGCACCCGGCGGAAGCCACCGCACGCGATCCACCTCATCGTTGGGCGTGAAGTGCCCCTCGGTCGCCTCCGCTGCCCAGTAACTGACCTCCTTGGGCCGCCCGTTGGCGAGATAGCGCACGGTGGCCAGCCGGGGACCGGGTACGCACCCGAGGCCGGTCTCCTCCGAGACCTCCCGTACCGCCCCCGCCAGCGGGTCCTCGCCGCGCTTCAGCTTGCCCTTGGGATGCGACCAGTCAAGGTACTTGGGCCTGTGGACCAGGCAGATCTCCAGTTCGCCGTCGACGGGCGAGCGGCGCCACAGGACGCAGCCCGCCGCGAGTACGGGGTTGCCGTTGGTCGTCTGCACAGTCCCTCCTGGGTCACGAAGTACTGACTGTCTCCCTTAACCAGGCCTGCCGGAACGCGAACCTGGCCGCTTCCACCTCGTGTCGCTGGTCCGCGTGCAGCACCCCGAGCGCGTACGCCGTCGCCGGGGCGATCCGCGGGGTACGGGCCGCCGATGCCGCCGCCGTGGCCGCTTCCGCCGCGTCCCGGTGCCGGTCCAGGGCCTGGCCCGCGTTCAACACGCGTACGTCCACCGGGGATTCCGTGCCGTACAGGACCTCGAGGGCGTAGCGGTGCAGGCGCAGCAGGAGGCGGACCTGGTGCCACGGGGCGTCCTGCGGCTGCGGGGCCGGGTCCGCGGAGAGGCCGTGGACGAGGGCTTCCGCGTTGTACGGGTGGCCCGCGCTGACCAGGGGCAGTGCGGTGATGGCGTCGGTGAGGCGGTCCTCCGCGGCTGCCGCGAGCGGCTTGAGGCCGGCGCTGGTCGCGGCCGGGCTCAGCGGGACCTCGCTGGCCAGCACGGCGACGCTGTCCGCGACGGCGTGGAAGCGGCTGGAGCCGAGTGCCTGGAGGGCCGCCGAGTGGGCGCGCGTGCGGGCCAGGGTCAGCTGGCGTTCCAGTAGGGCGCCCGCTTTGGCCGCGCCCACGGTGAGGGTGCTCTTCTCCTGACGCGGTTCTGACGCCGTCTGTGCTGGTATCGGGGAGCAGCCCGACAGCCGGTTCAGTGCTCCGAGCAGCCGCTCGAGGCGGGCCGCGTACGCGTGCTCGCGCGCCAGCGTGCCCGACAGCCAGGCCAGTTCGGGGCGTATGCCCTCCGACCAGTCCGTGTCCAGGAGCGGGCGGAAGGTGTGGAGGGTGCCGCTGATGCGGCGGGCCGAGCGGCGCAGGGCGCGAGCCGCGTCGACGGTCTCCTCCGTGCCGTTGCCGCTTGACGCCGTGCTGCCGCCCGTCTCGCGGTGCTGCCGCAGCGCGCGGAGGAACTCCGTGGCCTGGGTCTGGAGGTAGGCCTCCAGGGTGTCCCCGGCCACGGGTCCGGCCGCAGGGTCAAGGTGTTGCTTTGCCACGCCGGCGCCTCCGGGCGTCTATGAGCATCTCCTGGACGTTGCGCAGCCGCTGGCCGTCGCCGTCGGCCGCGTGGCGAGTCCACTCGCCGTCGGGGCCGAGGTGCCAGGAGGAGGTCTTGTCGGACATGCCGGTCTCGAGGAGCCGGTTGAGCGAGGCTCGGTGGGCCGGGTCCTTGACCCGGACCAGGGCCTCGATCCGGCGGTCGAGGTTGCGGTGCATCATGTCGGCGCTGCCGAACCACACCTCCGGCTCACCGCCGTTGCCGAAGGCGAAGATGCGGGAGTGCTCGAGGAAACGGCCGAGGACGGAACGTACCCGTATGTTCTCGGACATGTCGGGCACTCCGGGTCGTACCGCGCAGATGCCCCGTACCCATACGTCCACCGGGACGCCCGCCTGGGAGGCGCGATAGAGGGCGTCGATGATCGCCTCGTCCACCATCGAGTTGACCTTGATGCGGACGTACGCGGGACGTCCGGCGCGATGGTGCTGTGCCTCCTTGTTGATCCGCGCGATCAGGCCGTCGCGCAGGGACTTGGGGGCGACCAGGAGGCGGCGGTAGGTCTCGCGGCGGGAGTAGCCGGAGAGCCGGTTGAAGAGGTCGGAGAGGTCCGCGCCGACCTGGGCGTCGGCGGTCAGCAGGCCGATGTCCTCGTACAGGCGGGCCGTCTTCGGGTGGTAGTTGCCCGTGCCCACATGGGAGTAGCGGGCCAGCGTCTCGCCCTCCTGGCGGACCACCAGCGACAGCTTGCAGTGCGTCTTCAGGCCGACGAGCCCGTACACGACATGGCAGCCCGCCTCCTCCAGCTTGCGGGCCCACTTGATGTTGGCCTGCTCGTCGAAGCGCGCCTTGATCTCGACCAGGACGAGGACCTGCTTGCCGGACTCGGCGGCGTCGATGAGCGCGTCCACGATCGGCGAGTCGCCGGAGGTGCGGTACAGCGTCTGCTTGATCGCGAGCACGTCCGGGTCCGTCGCGGCCTGCTCCAGGAACGCCTGCACGGACGTGGAGAAGGAGTCGTACGGGTGGTGCAGCAGGACGTCGTGCTCCCGCAGCGCGGCGAAGATGTCCGGCGCCGACGCCGACTCGACCTCGGCGAGATCGCGGTGGGTGCCCGCCACGAACTTCGGGTACTTCAGCTCGGGCCGGTCGAGACGGCTGATGCCGAAGAGGCCGGTGAGGTCGAGGGGGCCGGGCAGCGGGTACACCTCGGCCTCGGAGACCTTCAGCTCGCGCCGGAGGAGATTGAGGACGTACGGGTCGATGGACTCCTCGACCTCCAGGCGCACCGGCGGCCCGAAGCGGCGCCGCATGAGCTCCTTCTCCAGGGCCTGGAGCAGGTTTTCGGCGTCGTCCTCCTCGACCTCCAGGTCCTCGTTGCGGGTGACCCGGAACATGTGGGTCTCCAGGACCTCCATCCCCGGGAACAGCTCCTCCAGGTGGGCCGGCGCGGAAATCACGTCCTCCAGGGGGACGTAACGGCCGGGCGAGGCCTCCAGGAAGCGGGACAGCAGCGGCGGGACTTTGACGCGCGCGAAGTGGCGGTGGCCGGAGATCGGGTTCCGGAGATCGACCGCGAGATTCAGGGACAAGCCCGAGATGTACGGGAAGGGGTGCGCCGGGTCGACCGCGAGGGGCGTGAGGACCGGGAAGATCTGGTTGCGGAACAGCGTGAAGAGACGGGCCTGCTCCTTCTCCGTCAGCTCGTTCCAGCGGACCAGGTGGATGCCCTCCTCCGCGAGCTGGGGGGCCACGTCCTCCTGGTAGCAGGCGGCGTGCCGGGCCATGAGCTCACGGGAGCGGGCCCAGATCATCTCCAGCACTTCGCGCGGCTGCAGACCGGAGGCCGAGCGGGTGGCGACGCCGGTCGCGATACGCCGCTTCAGTCCTGCCACGCGGACCATGAAGAACTCGTCCAGGTTGCTGGCGAAGATCGCGAGGAAGTTCGCCCGCTCCAGGAGGGGCGTGTCCGGATCCTCGGCGAGCTCCAGGACGCGCTCGTTGAACGCGAGCCAGCTGCGCTCCCTGTCCAGGAAGCGGTTCGGCGGGAGCTGGGGGCCGACGCCGTCGGTCTCCTCGTACGCGTCGAGGTCGGCGTCGAGGTCCGGCTCCAGGTCGGAGACCACGGCCGACACGGTGTGCGGGCGGTGCGCGGCGATGGAGCCCACGGAGGGCTGGGCATGCTGAACCTGGACTTCGTGCTGGGTCATGAACCCATTGTTCCGCGCCGGAACCGAAACGGGCGCGTCAGATGGAGCGGGCGGGAGCGCGGCGACGAACTGGAGGCTCCTGTTCTCCCGCACGGGTGAAGGCTCGTTCTCCGGGGGAGGCGAAGGCTCGGGGACGGAGGGGTTCATTCGCCGAGGGTCGCAAGTCTGTCTGAATCGATGGTTACGGAGACATGACGTACGGGACATGGAGGGGCGTCTCCCGGGGGTCCGCACCCCCGGGAGACGGGTGCGCCCTACCCCCGTGAGGGCGTACTACGCCGCAGCAGCCAGAAGGCGCCTGCGGTGGCGAGGGCCGCGAGGGCCAGCGCGATGCCGGCGTCCATGAGCTGGAGCGGCCAGTGGTGGGACTGGGGATGGAAGACGGTGTAGTACCCGGTGATGTCCCCTTCCTTCACGCAGCCCGGGCCCGGCATGTCGCGGCAGGGATAGCTCTCGCTCCGCTCGCCGGAGGTGAGCACGTATCCGCTGCTCATGTGGAGGGCCGTTTGCGGGAGCTGGTACTCGTCCGGGCCGGAGACCGTCACGGACGAGGTGGGCCACAGGTTCCACCGGTACCAGTCCATGAGGTTGAAGAAGGCCAGGGTGGCGGCGAAGCCGAGGCCGGCGGCGGGCAGGGCCCTTCTTGTGACCATCCCGGCGAGCGCCCCGAGGGCGAGGCCCGCGAGGGCGTACGTGACGGCGGCCGGGCCGGTGGTGATGAAGGTGTCGGTGGAGTACCAGTCCAGGGCCAGGTCGGGGCCGCCGTCCTGGCGGGCCCAGACGTTCAGCAGGACGGCCGTGGTGGTGCCGGCGGTCAGCAGCAGGGCCGGGACGGCGAGCTTGGCGGCGAGCCAGCGCAGCGGGGTGACCGACTGGGTCCAGGCCAGTCGCGCGGTGCCGCTCTCCAGCTCCCGGCCGATGAGCGCGCCGCCCGCCCAGGCGCCGACGGGGAACATCAGGTACGACAGTGCCTCGGCCGTCAGCGACACGAGGCGGCGGTACGTCGTGTCGTCGAAGGTCGACGAGGTGAGGTTGGGGCAGTACCCGGGAGGGCTGCAGGGGCCGGTGCTCACGCGGGCGTCGTCACCGATGACGTACATCCAGACCATGGCGGCCGCGAAGGCCACGAGGGCGGCGCCCCCGACGTACAGCGCCGTGCGGTGCAGGCGCAGCACCGACCAGGTCAGGCCGCGTGGTGCGAGCCGGCTGCGGAGGCGAGCGGCCGTCGGGGCGGAGGCGGGGGCGGTCATGCGG
>NZ_JAAKZX010000302.1 GCF_011045025.1 Streptomyces ureilyticus | reverse complement strand
GTGTATAAGAGACAGCCTTGGTACTGGACGGGTAGGGGCGGCGGGGGCGAAAAACCCCTCGCCCTACCTCCCCGCCTCCTTGGACACCAACGCCACCGCCTCATCCACGTCATCCGTCAGATGGAACAGCAGCAGATCCTGCTCCGACGCCTTGCCCTGCGCGATGAGCGTGTTCTTCAGCCAGTCCACCAACCCGCCCCAGTACTCCGTACCGAAGAGGACGATGGGGAAGCGCGTGACCTTCTGGGTCTGAACCAGGGTCAGCGCCTCGAAGAGTTCGTCCAGCGTGCCGAGGCCGCCGGGCAGGACCACGAACCCCTGCGCGTACTTGACGAACATCATCTTGCGCACGAAGAAGTAGCGGAAGTTGAGGCCGATGTCGACGTAGGGGTTCAGCCCCTGCTCGAAGGGCAGCTCGATGCCGAGCCCGACCGAGATGCCCTTCGCCTCGCACGCACCCTTGTTGGCGGCCTCCATGGCACCCGGCCCACCACCCGTGATGACCGCGAACCCGGCCTCGACGAGACCCCGGCCGAGCGCGACCCCGGCCTCGTACTCCGGTGACCCGGCCGGCGTACGGGCCGAGCCGAACACGCTGATCGCGGGCGGGAGTTCGGCCAGCGTGCCGAAGCCCTCGATGAACTCCGACTGGATGCGCAGCACCCGCCAGGGGTCGGTGTGCACCCAGTCCGAGGGCCCGCCCGCGTCCAGCAGCCGCTGGTCCGTCGTGCTCGCCTGCACCTGGCCGCGCCTGCGCAGCACGGGGCCGAGCTGCTGCTCGTCCGGTGGCCGCTTCTTGCCCTCCGGGTCGCCAGTGGCCATGTCCGCTCCCTCCGCGATTGGGGCCTCCCCCGGCTCGAGCGAAGCCGAGAGCTGGGGAAGGGTCGTTCCACCCCAGCGTAGGTCTACGCGGGTTACGGAGGGGGGACGCCGGCATGTCCGCCATGAACCGCCCTCAGGTACGGGGCAGGACCTCGCGTACGGGTCAGGACGTCAGCCAGGCCCGCAGACGTTCCTCCCCCGCCAGGATCTTCCCCGTTTCGACCCGTTCGTCCCGCTTGTGCGCCAAGTGCGGGTTTCCGGGACCGTAGTTGACGGCGGGGACGCCGAGGGCGCTGAAGCGGGAGACGTCCGTCCAGCCGTACTTGGGCTGCGCGGTGCCGCCGACCGCCTCGATGAACGCGGCGGCCGCCGGGTGGGACAGACCGGGCAGCGCGGCCCCGCTGTGGTCGTCGACGACGAACTCCTCGACCCCGCAGTCCGCGAACACCTCGTGCACGTGGGCCAGCGCCTCCTCCTCGCTACGGTCGGGCGCGTAACGGAAGTTGACGGTCACCACGCATTCGTCGGGGATGACGTTGCCCGCCACTCCGCCCTCGATCCGGACGGCGTTGAGGCCCTCGCGGTACTCCAGCCCGTCGATGACCGGATACCGCGGCTCGTACGAGGCCAGGCGGGCGAGGATCGGGGCGGCCGCGTGGATCGCGTTCGAGCCCATCCAGCTGCGCGCGGAGTGGGCGCGCTCGCCGCGCGTCTTCAGCAGCACCCGGAGCGTCCCCTGGCAACCGCCCTCCACCTGTCCGTCCGAGGGCTCCAGCAGTACCGCGAAGTCGCCCTCCAGCCAGTCCGGGTGGGCCTCGGCCACATGCTTCAGGCCGTTCAGGTGAGCGGCCACCTCCTCGTTGTCGTAGAAGACGAATGTGAGGTCGCGATTGGGCTCGGGCACGGTGGCCGCGATCCGCAGCTGCACGGCGACACCCGCCTTCATGTCGCAGGTGCCGCAGCCCCACAGCACGCCGTCGTCGTCGAGGCGCGAAGGCACGTTGCCGGCGATCGGCACCGTGTCGATGTGCCCGGCGAGGATCACGCGCTCGGCCCGCCCCAGGTTCGTACGGGCGACGACGTTGTTGCCGTACCGGTCGACCGTCAGATGCGGCAGGGCACGCAGCGCGCTCTCGACGGCGTCCGCCAAGGGCTTTTCGCTGCCGCTCTCCGAGGGGAAGTCGACGAGCCGCGCGGTCAGCCGGGCGGCGTCAACGGTGAGGTCAAGCGGGGTGTCAGCCATACGGTCGACCCTAGCGCGACGGCCCGTACCGCCCCCACGTCGACTGCTTTGAGACATCCCCCCACAGCTTGTTGACCAAATGTCCATAGTCCGGTCATCAGACCCCGCGCCCTTCGCTACCTTGATGAGCGTGCGCGAACCCACCAGTAACGTCCGTCGCCGCCGCCTCCCGCGTTTCGGAACGGCGCTCGCGATGCTGCTCGCCCTCGCGGCGTACCTCACCTTCCAGTACGTCACCGGGGGCACGGGCGCTCCCCGCTGCACGGTCGTCTCGGACAGAGGCGAAGGCGCGTCGTCATACGAGTACGAGTTCACGGCGGAGCAGGCGGTGAACGCGGCGACGATCTCGGTGGTCGGCACCAACCGCGGCATGCCCGAGCGGGCCGTCACGATCGCCCTCGCGACGGCGCTCCAGGAGTCCGGCCTGCGCAACATCGACCACGGCGACCGGGACTCGCTGGGCCTGTTCCAGCAGCGGCCCTCGCAGGGCTGGGGCACGGAAACGCAGGTCATGGACCCGGCGTACGCGGCGAGCGAGTTCTATGAGCACCTGGCCAAGGTGCCGGACTACTCGGAACTGCCGCTCACCGTCGCCGCCCAGCGCGTGCAGCGCAGCGGCTTCCCGGACGCGTACGCGAAGCATGAAACGGACGCCACCCTGCTGGCCGCGGCGCTGACCGGGCGCGCGGCGGGCACGCTCACCTGCGAGGGGCGCCCGGACATGCGGCCAGCGCAACGTCGGCAGCCCGGCCCGGACGCGGTGCGCGCCGCGCTGGTACGGGACTTCGGGCAGGACATGTTCCAAGAGGCGGGCGCGGAGCGGAAGTTGGGGCCGGAAGCGGACGCCACTCCGTCGGGTGCGTCCCCCGGCGCGGACGGTCCCGCGAGCCCCCGCACCGTGACCATCCCCGTCCCCGACGCCCCGGCCGCCAGGGGCGGGCAGCGGCAGCGCGGCTGGGGACTGGCGCACTGGGCGGTGGCCAACGCCTCCGCGCTGCACATCAAGCGGGTCTCGTACGCGGGCCGGGTCTGGATCGCCGGGAACACCCGCAGTGAGTGGCGCGCGGAGACCTCGAGTTCCCGGAACTCCACGGGGGAAGTCCGCGTCGTCACGGGGCGGTAGTACGCGCCCTCACCCATTCGGGGGACCCCGTGTGCGCCATGTCCACAGCGCGCACGGGATGTCGTCCGCCCCCCGCGCGAATCGACCAAATCCCTTGGGAAGCAAGGGCGGTAAGGATTCAGCAGACTTTCGCACCGGGCGTTCTTTGCCCGGTTTTCTCCGCAGCCGATAATGCGATGCATTGCCAACTCTTTACGTCGGGCCACCGCAACCTTCGCGGACTTCGAGCGGTAGTCACTGCGTCCGAGCCCGGAACGATCAACCGCGGAGCCACCGCGGATCAACCGCAGCCGGTCGGCCGATATCCAGTCGGCCACCACCAACTCCCGGGCCTGGTCGCACACTTCACCGTTTTTCTCCCCGTCTAAGGAGCATCATGTCCCTCCCCCTGACCCGCCGGATCGCCCGTACCGCGCTGCTCGTCGCAGCGGGAGCGGCTGCCGGGGTCGGTGCGGCCGGCTCCGCCAGCGCGGCGCCCCAGCTGCCCGCTTCCCCCGACCTCGGCGGGATGTCCGCGCTGGACAACGCGGGCACCACCGTCGACGGTGCCACGCAGACCACCACCGACCTCGCGAGCGACGCCGGCAACCAGGCCGTCAAGCAGGGTGTGCCGGCCGCGGACAAGACGACCGGCAAGGCCGTCAAGACCACGGGCAAGGCCGTCAAGAAGACGACGCCCGTCGCACAGCGCGCCGCCGGGGATGTCGCCGGTTCCGCGAGTGACGTGGCCGGTGACACCGCCAAGTCGGGCGGGGCCTCCCTGCCGACCGGGAGCCTCACCCAGGGCGGTCTCCCCGGCGCGGAGACGCTGCCGACGCAGAACCTGCCGCTCGGCTGACATCACGCTCGTACGGCGAAGGGGTCCAGGTGCACGCCATCTGGACCCCTTCGCCGTACGCACGATTCGCGGTCGTACGCGACCTACAGGCGCCCCACAGCCGCCTGTACCCGCTCGTCCGTCGCCGTCAGCGCCACGCGGACGAAGCTTTCGCCCGCCGGACCGTAGAAGTCGCCCGGCGCGACCAGGATGCCCAGCTCCGCCAGGTGGGCGACCGTGTCCCAGCAGGACCCGTCCCGGGTCGCCCAGAGGTACAGGCTCGCCTCACTGTGCTCGATGCGGAAACCGTGCCGCAGCAGGGCCTCGCGCAGGGCCGTACGGCGGGCCGCGTAACGCTCGCGCTGCTCGCGTACGTGCGTGTCGTCGCCGAGGGCGGCGACCGCCGCGGCCTGGGTCGGCGCGGAGGTCATCATGCCGCCGTGCTTGCGGATCTGGAGCAGGTCGCCGAGAACGGCCTCGTCGCCGGCCAGGAACGCGGCCCGGTAGCCCGCGAGGTTCGACCGCTTCGAGAGCGAGTGGACGGACACGAGCCCCTCGTACGAGCCGCCGCACACATCCGGGTGCAGGACCGAGACCGGGTCGGCCTCCCAGCCCAGCTCGAGGTAGCACTCGTCGGAGAAGACGAGGATGCCGTGCTCGCGCGCCCAGGCGACGATCCGGGTCAGCTCGTCCTTGGACAGGACGCGGCCGGTGGGGTTCGACGGGGAGTTGAGCCAGAGGAGCTTCAGGCCGGCCGGGTCCAGGTCCGTCGGGTCCTCGTACGAGACGTAGTCCGCGCGGGCCAGCCTGGCCCCGACCTCGTACGTCGGGTAGGCAAGGCGCGGATACGCCACCCTGTCCCCCGGGCCGAGGCCCAGCTGGGTCGGCAGCCAGGCCACCAGTTCCTTCGAGCCGACGACCGGCAGGACGCCTCGGTGGGTGAGGCCGCGCGCGCCCAGTCGCCGTTCGCACCAGCCCGTGATCGCGTCCCGCAGTTCCGGTGTGCCCCACACCGTGGGATAGCCGGGCGAGTCGGCCGCGGCCACCAGAGCTTTCTGGATCAGCTCGGGCACCGGGTCGACCGGGGTGCCGACGGACAGATCGACGATGCCGTCCGGATGGGCGGCGGCCGTCGCCTTGAAGGGCTCCAGCTTGTCCCAGGGAAAGGTGGGAAGCCGGTCGGAGACTGCGGACACGGGTTTCACTTTCTGCTTGGGCTGCGCCGGAGCGCTCGGCCGCTCTTGTCGCTTCCGCCGCTTGGGCAAACACCTCGGTCCCGTACGACGATCAAGGTGATCAGGGCGTACGGGACCGAGGCGGCGCGGATGCGGGCGCCGCTTACTGGTTCTGCGGCGGCAGCGCTGCGATGAAGGGGTGGTCGCGCTCGATCAGGCCGAGCTTGCTGGCGCCGCCGGGCGAGCCGAGTTCGTCGAAGAACTCGACGTTCGCCTTGTAGTAGTCCTTCCACTCTTCGGGAGTGTCGTCCTCGTAGAAGATCGCCTCGACCGGGCAGACCGGTTCGCAGGCTCCACAGTCGACGCATTCGTCCGGGTGGATGTACAAGGACCTGGAGCCCTCGTAGATGCAGTCGACCGGGCACTCCTCGATGCACGCCTTGTCCTTGACGTCGACACAAGGCTGCGCGATGACGTAGGTCACGCTGTCGTTCCTCCTCGGTAGGGCGCTGGCGGGCCTCCTCAGGCTCCGCCGCCTGGCGCGCGGGAGCGCGGCGTCGTCGATGCCCGCACCTAGTATCTCCGTTCCCGGGCGTGATCCGAACAGGAGGGTTGTACTGAGCTGTGGATTTCTCCTCGCATATACGGCTCGAAGTCCGTGTCACCCCTGCTGACGTGGGCAAACGTATCTCGGTACGGCAGCTGACCGAAGACGCTCCCAAGGGTGAGAGGTTCACCGACACGGTGGGCGTTCTCACATCATGGGACGACGGTGTGCTGCTGATCACACGACGGTCCGGGGAACGTGTCCGCATCCCGGAAGCGTCGCTGGTCGCGGGCAAGGTGGTTCCGTCGGCCCCCGCCCGCCGCCGGGGCCCTTCAGCCTCGTACGAGGAGCTGGCTCGGATCGCCTCACGGGGCTGGCAGCCGGTGGAGCGGGAACGTCTCGGCGAGTGGGAGCTGCGGGCTGCCGCCGGATTCACCAGGCGGGCGAACTCGGTGCTGCCGCTCGGCGACCCGGGCCTACCGCTCGACGAGGCGCTGTCGCTCGTACGGGACTGGTACGCGGCCCGTGGTCTGCCCGCGTACGTCCAGACCGCGACCGGCGCCGAGGGCACGCAGGAATTGCTGTGTGCGCAGCTGGAGGAGCGGAGGTGGACGCGTGAGGTGAGTGCCGAGCTGTGGACGGGCGTGCTGACGCCGCTCGGCGACCTTCCGGACCCTGGGCGTCCGGTGCTCCTCTCCCGTACGGCGGACGAGGCGTGGCTCGGCCGCTATCAGCGCAAGGGCATGAGCGAGGTGGCCCTCAAGGTGCTGGGCGGGGGGCCTTCTGTGTGGTTCGCGACGGTGCCCGGCGCCGATCCGGGTTCCCCGGCGGCGATCGGCCGCTGTGTGATCGACGGCCGCTGGGCGGGTTTCGCCGCGGTCGAGGTGGATCCGTCCCTCCGCCGTCAGGGCCTGGCCACCATGGTGATGGGCGCCCTGGCCCGACAGGCACTGACCGAGGGCGCCTCGGCGGCCTGGCTGCAGGTGGAGACGGACAACGCGGGGGCGCGGGCGCTGTACAGGGGGATGGGGTTCGCGGCGCATCACGCGTACCACCACTACCGCGAGCCGGAGGCCTAGGACAGTGGCTCCGGCGGGCGCGCCGGAGACCGGTAGTGCGGTGAGACTGGTCTTTGGAGCCGCGCGGCGGTAGCGATCGGTGTGAAAGGGCACGAGGCAGTCATGGGTCGACCTCATCCTCCCGGGCCGGAGCGGAGCGCCGCGTGGCGGCGGCGGTTCGCCGATGAGGCGCGGGCCGAGCGGCCCGATCTCGCGACGCTGTGCCTGCTCATCGGGGCCGAGGCGGACGGGACGCTCGACGAGGCGGGGATGGACGCCGCGCAGATCGAACTGGACCGGCTGGCCGGGCAGTTGCCGTTCCGGCCGGGCGGGCCGCGGGCCTGGGCGACGGCGCTGGCCGAACACCTCGGCGCGCACTGCGGGTTCCGCGGCACGGCCGGTGACTATCAGCGGCTGGAGTCCTCGCTCCTGCACGAGGTACTGCGGCGGCGCCGCGGGCTGCCCATCCTGCTCTCGGTCGTGTGGATGGAGGTCGCGCGCAGGGCGGGGGCGCATGTGTACGGGGTCGCCCTCCCCGGCCACTTCGTGGTGGGCTTCGGCCGTCAAGGAGCTTCGCCCAGTACTGATTTCGATGAGCAGGTGCTGGCCGACCCCTTCGACGGCGGGCGCGTACTGACCGGCCCCGACGCGGAGCTGCTCGTCGCGGGCGCCACCGGTGCGCCCCTCGACCCGTCGATGCTGACCCCCGCCGACCCGCTGGACGTCGTCCTGCGCATCCTCAACAACATCCGCGCCTGGGCCGCCGCCCGCCCCGAGCGCGGCGACGTCGCCCTGTGGGCCGTGGACCTCTCGCTACTGCTCCCGTCCCACCCCGCCCGCCTCCGCTACGACCGCGCCCAACTCCTCGTTCAGCACGGAGACTTCCTGACAGGCGCCACAGAACTCGACGCGTACGCCGACATCGTGGCCCCGGTCGACGAACCCACCGCGGACCGCGTGCGCCAACAGGCGCGCGCGGCCCGCGCGATGCTCAACTGAACGGGCACGTCCTCAGGTCGCAGTTGTTGTCATGCGACCCAGCGTGGCCGCGCGAGATGCGGCCCGGCAGGGTCGGCGACCCGGACTACCGGATAACAGATGTCACACGACGGGTCAGGGCACCCGGCGAGTGCCGGGTGCCCCCTCTCGGTCGTGATCCGCTAGTTCGGGTTCGTCTCGATGGTGACGTCCCGATCGGTCTTACTCAGCAGGGCCTGACGCAGGGCGCCGTAGACGTCCTGGGGCGTGACGGGCGTCTTCTCACCGTTGCCCCGGCTGATCAGCACGCCGTCGAAGGTCTGACCGTACAGCTCCTGGAGCGCCTTCAGGTCAGGGCTGTCGACGAGCTTGCCGTTCACCGCCTTCACCCGGAGGAACTTCCACAGGGAGTTCTGCGGGCTGAACGGGATGGAGCGGGTTGCGTCCGTCCTCACGATGACGTTGGCCGACATCGCCGGCTGCGCGAACTCCTTCATCATCCGGTCGACTTCGGCCTTCGTGACCGTCGGCTCCTTCGTCGTGGTCGGAACCTGAACGGCGCCCGGATCGCCGGTCGCCACCTGCGTGCGGTACGCCTCCTCGACGGCCTTCGTCGACTGGGCGATGGCGATGCCCTTGCCCGCCTTGCCGTACACGGGGACGGCCTTGCCCCTCTCGAACCTGATCGTGCCCTCGGTCGCCGTTCCGGCGCCGCCGGCGGCGCGCTCCAGTGCGGCCCGCAGCTTCTCCTCGTCGACAGGCATGTCGGGTTCGACGACGCGCTCGCCGCCGAACAGCGAACCGATCACCGACACGGGGTTGTAGTCGGCGCCCGCCGCGGCCCGCACCGTGGACTGCGTGTCGAACTGGAGGCCCGCTTGGTCCGGCTGGAGGGCCACCGTCTCGCCGTCGACGGCCAGCTTCAACGGCTGGTCCATCTTTTTCCCGAAGGCGTCGTCGAGCTTCTTGACGGCCTCGTCGCGGGTGCCGCCGCCGATGTCGACACCGAGCACGGTGGTGTTCTTGGGCACATCGGAGTGGTTCATGAGCAGCCCGGCGCCGTACGCGATACCGGCGACGCCCACCACGCCGACCCCCAGGAGCACCAGCTTGTTGCGCCCCTTCTTCTTCGGCTTCGAGGCCGCGGGCACGGTCGGCGAGACCGGCTCGGGCAGCTTCGGGGGCTGATGCGGCATCGGTCCGTCGGAGGGCGCACCGGGCCCGAACGGGTTCTGGTGCGCCGGTACGACGGGAATGCCGCTGGTCAGCGTGTGCCCGGAGACGTTCTCGCCCGGACCGCCGCCGTAACCGGGCGGTTCGGGGGCGGGCTTCTGGGGGGTGAGGATCGCCGTGTCGTCGCTCATGCCGGCGCCGGGGTGGCCGGGGGCACCGGTTG
>NZ_JAAKZX010000301.1 GCF_011045025.1 Streptomyces ureilyticus | reverse complement strand
GCCTGCAGATTGCGGGCGACCGCGCCCAGACCCCCGATCGGCCTGAACGGCCTCGTCCTCAAACTCCCCCAGCTACCGCTGGGGGAGTTTGAGGACGAGGGGGTTGCGACACCTACAGAACCGGCAGGTTCTTCCGCAGCTCGAAGGCCGTGACCTCGGAGCGGTACTCCTCCCACTCCTGGCGCTTGTTGCGCAGGAAGAAGTCGAAGACGTGCTCGCCCAGGGTCTCGGCGACCAGGTCGCTGCGTTCCATCAGGGAGAGGGCCTCGCCGAGGTTCTGCGGGAGGGGCTCGATGCCCATCGCGCGGCGTTCGGCGTCCGTGAGGGCCCAGACGTCGTCCTCGGCGCCCGGCGGGAGTTCGTAGCCCTCCTCGATGCCCTTGAGGCCGGCGGCCAGCAGGGCCGCGTAGGCCAGGTACGGGTTCGCGCCCGAGTCCAGGGAGCGGACCTCGACCCGCGCGGAACCGGTCTTGCCGGGCTTGTACATCGGGACGCGGACCAGGGCCGAGCGGTTGTTGTGGCCCCAGCAGATGTACGAGGGGGCCTCGCCGCCGGCGCCGGCGGTGCGCTCGGCGCCGCCCCAGATGCGCTTGTACGAGTTGACCCACTGGTTCGTCACCGCCGCGATCTCCGCCGCGTGCTTCAGCAGGCCCGCGATGAAGGAGCGGCCCACCTTGGAGAGCTGGTACTCCGAACCCGACTCGTAGAACGCGTTCCGGTCGCCCTCGAAGAGCGAGAGGTGGGTGTGCATGCCGCTGCCCGGGTGCTCGGAGAACGGCTTCGGCATGAAGGTCGCATGGACGCCCTGCTCCAGCGCCACCTGCTTCATGACCAGGCGGAACGTCATGATGTTGTCGGCCGTCGACAGCGCGTCCGCGTACCTCAGGTCGATCTCCTGCTGGCCCGGCGCGCCCTCGTGGTGCGAGAACTCCACCGAGATGCCCATCGACTCCAGCATCGTGATCGCCTGACGGCGGAAGTCCATGCCGACGTTCTGCGGGGTGTGGTCGAAGTAGCCGGAGTTGTCGGCGGGCGTCGGGCGCGAGCCGTCCAGCGGGCGGTCCTTCAGCAGGAAGAACTCGATCTCCGGGTGGGTGTAGAAGGTGAAGCCCAGGTCGGAGGTCTTGGCGAGGGCGCGCTTCAGTACGTACCGCGGGTCCGCGAAGGACGGGGAGCCGTCCGGCATGAGGATGTCGCAGAACATACGGGCCGTGCCCGGGGCCTCCGCGCGCCACGGCAGGACCTGGAAGGTCGACGGGTCCGGCTTGGCGATCATGTCGGACTCGTAGACCCGGGCGAAGCCCTCGATCGCGGAACCGTCGAAGCCGATGCCCTCGTCGAAGGCCTGCTCCAGCTCGGCCGGGGCCACGGCCACGGACTTGAGGAAGCCCAGCACGTCCGTGAACCACAGCCGTACGAACCGGATGTCGCGCTCCTCCAGCGTCCGGAGTACGAACTCCTGCTGCTTGTCCATCTTCCGCTTCCACCCATCCTTGCTGGTCAGGCCGCCTGCTCCCGCGCCACGGGAGGCGGTCGGGCACCTGAGCATCCCACCACAACACCATTTCGTGCGCGTTGCGGACCTTGATCGGGCGGCCGACCTCCGTCTGAACGCCTCACGTACGGCAGGTGTCCTGCTCTGCTGCCCATAGTGCCTGTTCACCCGAGCCCCTGTAATGCCGGGGCGGGAAATGTGCGGCCGACCACCAGGGGCGCTACATACGCCGCTGCCGGCCGGACTACGATCAACCTCACCCGACCGTCTCTCCCCCAAGGCCCCGAAGGACTCACCATGGGTTCCGCGAAGAACAAAGCGTCCGCGTCACGCAAGGCGCGCATAGAGGAGATGCGCCGCGCCGAAAAGGCCCGCGAGCGCCGCAACCGGATCCTCACGATCACCGCCAGCGTGGTCATAGTCGGCGGCCTCGTGGCCGGCGGTGCGTACCTGATAAGCACGCAGTCCGAGGACGACAGCAGCACCTCGTCGGCCGCCCAGAAGGGGAAGTTCACCACGGGCAAGGACGGCGTCAGGACCTGGAACACGAAGCTGACCCAGAACCACGTCAGCGGCGACGTCAAGTACGCGATGAACCCCCCGGTGGGCGGCGACCACAACCAGGTGTGGATGAACTGCGACGGCGACGTCTACACCAAGGAGCTCAGCAAGACGAACGCCGTGCACTCCCTGGAGCACGGCGCGGTCTGGGTGACGTACAACAGCAAGGCCTCGGACGCGGACGTGAAGGCGCTCGCGGACAAGGTCGAGAAGACTCCGTACTCGCTGATGAGCCCGGTCGAGGACCAGAAGGACCCGATCATGCTCTCCGCCTGGGGCGCGCAGCGCGCGGTGACGAGCGCGAAGGACCCGAACGTGAACACGTTCTTCGAGAAGTACGTACAGGGCGAGCAGACGCCGGAGAAGGGCGCTGCCTGCACCGGCGGCCTCGCCAAGTAGCAGCCGAGCAGCAAGTACGTACGCACGAAGGCAAGTAGGAAGCTGTGGCAACGATGAAGCACGTCGGCTGGATCGCCGGAGCCGCCGCGGCCGTCCTCGTGGCGGCCGGCGGGATCACCTACGCGATCGCCGACGGCGACTCGGGCACGCCGGTCCCCGCGGCCGATTCCGCGGACGCGGGCTTCGCGCGCGACATGGCGGTCCACCACCAGCAGGCCGTCGAGATGTCGTACATCGTGCGGGACCGCACCGAGGACGAAGAGGTACGCCGCCTCGCTTACGACATCGCGCAGACGCAGGCCAACCAGCGCGGCATGCTGATCGGCTGGCTGGACCTGTGGAAGCTGCCGAAGGTGTCCGCGGACCCGCCGATGACATGGATGGGCATGGGCAACATGCCGTCGGGCGAGGACGGCGCGCTGATGCCCGGGATGGCGACCGACACGGAGCTGAAGTCGCTGGAGAAGGCGAGCGGCAAGGCCGCCGAGGTCCGCTTCCTCCAGCTGATGTACGCCCATCACGTGGGCGGCGTCCACATGGCCGAGGGCTGCGTGGAGCGGTGCGAGGTCGGGGTTGAGCGCGATCTGGCGCGGGGCATGGTCGAGGCCCAGGAGTCAGAGATGAGCCTGATGACGGACTTGCTGAAGAAGCGGGGGGCGAAGCCGCCCGAGTAACGCCCTGTGGGGCGTTGGCGTGGGGTCCGCCACACCCCATCGTGTCTGTTTGACGATTACACTGGGCTTCGTGCCTCAACTACGCCTCGCCCTGAATCAGATCGACTCGACCGTCGGCGATCTCGCCGGAAACGCCGAGTCGATCGTCCGCTGGACCCGGCACTCCGCCGAGCAGGGAGCGCATCTGGTGGCGTTCCCGGAGATGGTGCTGACCGGGTATCCCGTCGAGGACCTGGCCCTGCGGCCGTCCTTCGTCGCGGCCTCCCGCGCGGCCCTGCACAGCCTCGCCGCGCGCCTCGCGGACGAGGGCTTCGGCGGGCTGCCGGTGATCGTCGGCTACCTCGACCGGTCCGAGGCCGCCCAGCCGAAGTTCGGGCAGCCGGCCGGAGCGCCGCAGAACGCCGCCGCCGTGCTGCACGGCGGAGAGGTCGTGCTCACCTTCGCCAAGCACCACCTGCCGAACTACGGCGTCTTCGACGAGTTCCGGTACTTCGTACCCGGCGACACCCTCCCTGTCGTACGGGTCCACGGCATCGACGTCGCCCTCGCCATCTGCGAGGACCTCTGGCAGGACGGCGGGCGAGTGCCGGCCACCCGGACCGCCGGGGCCGGGCTGCTGCTCTCCGTCAACGCCTCCCCGTATGAGCGCGACAAGGACGACACCCGTCTCGAGCTGGTGCGCAAGCGGGCGCAGGAGGCCGGCTGCACGACCGCGTACCTCGCCATGATGGGCGGGCAGGACGAGCTGGTCTTCGACGGAGATTCGATCGTGGTCGACCGGGACGGTGAAGTCGTCGCGCGGGCCCCGCAGTTCGCCGAGGGCTGCGTCGTACTCGATCTCGATCTGCCGGCCGCTGCCGCCGAGCCGCTATCGGGACGCGTGGACGACGGGATGCGGATCGAGCACCTCGTCATCTCCGGGGCCCCGCTGCCCGCATACGAGCCGGAGCTCGCCGGTGGATACGCGGAGCGGCTGGACGACGACGAAGAGGTGTACTCGGCGCTCGTGGTGGGTCTTCGGGCGTACGTCGCGAAGAACGGTTTCCGTTCCGTGCTGATCGGGCTCTCCGGTGGCATCGACTCCGCGCTCGTGGCCGCGCTCGCCTGCGACGCGCTCGGCGCGGAGAACGTGTACGGGGTGTCGATGCCGTCCAAGTACTCCTCGGACCACTCCAAGGGCGACGCGGCCGAGCTGGCGCGGCGGACCGGGCTCAACTTCCGGACCGTACCGATCGAGCCGATGTTCGACGCGTACATGGGGTCGCTGGGGCTCACGGGTCTCGCCGAGGAGAACCTCCAGTCGCGGCTGCGCGGCACGATGCTGATGGCGATCTCCAACCAGGAGGGGCACATCGTGCTGGCGCCGGGCAACAAGTCCGAGCTGGCGGTGGGCTATTCGACGCTCTACGGCGACTCGGTGGGGGCGTACGGTCCGATCAAGGACGTCTACAAGTCATCGGTCTTCCGGCTCGCCGCGTGGCGCAACCGTGCGGCAGCCGAGCGGGGCCAGACGCCGCCGATCCCCGAGAACTCGATCACCAAGCCGCCGAGCGCGGAGCTGCGCCCCGGGCAGGTCGACACGGACTCGCTCCCCGACTACCCGGTCCTGGACGCGATCCTGGAGCTCTACGTCGACCGCGACACGGGCGCCGACGCGATCGTCGCGGCCGGGTTCGACCGCGACCTGGTCGTGAAGACCCTGCGCATGGTCGACGCGGCCGAGTACAAGCGGCGCCAGTACCCGCCGGGTACGAAGATCTCGGCCAAGGGCTTCGGCAAGGACCGGCGGCTGCCGATAACGAACCGCTGGCGGGAGCACGCGTAAGCGCTCCGCTGGAAGGACGGCGGCGGGGGTGCTCTCGGAGATCCTTCAGAAGGATCTCCGAGAGCACCCCCGCGCTACCCCGTACCTGCTCAGCTCTCCCGCTGCCGCCTCTGCTCGGCCAGCAGCTCGTGCAGGGGCTCTTCGGCCCGGCGGCGGAACTCCTGGATGGACCAGCTGTTGCCGTCCGGGTCCTTGAAGTGCATGAAGGTGGCTCCGTCCTCCGGGGTGTACTGAACCGGCTCGGAGACCTCCAGGCCGCGGTCGGTCAGTTCGGCGTGGGCCGCCTTGATGTCCGTGACGCACAGCTGAAGGCCCTGGTACGTGCCGGGGGCCGGCGTCGGGCCGTCCATCGTCTCCCAGAGGGAGTCGCCCAGGGCGATCGAGCAGCCCGAGCCCGGGGGCGTCAGCTGGACGATCCGCATGCCCGGCATGACCTCCTGGTCGATGTCGACGTGGAAGCCCACCTTGTCCCGGTAGAAGTCGCGGGCTCGGTCGATGTCGCTCACGGGCAGCGGGATCACTTCGAGCGTGTACTCCATCACTGGTGTCCTCCAGTTCGCCCCGACGAAAGAGTCACTCGAACCGCCAGCGGGTCTGACTGAACGGCTCCCCCTTACCGAAGCCGAAAACGACCCGTGGCGCCACCGAAAAGACGAAGGCATCGCCCGGCCCGTGATGGAAGCGGCCGTTCCGCACCTCGAAGTGCCAGAAGCTGCCGTACTTGCGCTCCCAGGCCTCTGCCAGTTCGCGCAACCGGCCGTCGTCGGCGACCCGGACCGCCTCGCCCTCCACCACCAGGTCGTAACCCTTGTTCCAGGTGTTGGTGCCGGTGGTCAGCACGACGTTCGCGTTCCGCTCCAGGTTCCGCGCCTTGCGCTCCTCGGGCCCGGTGCAGAAGTGCAGCGCGCCGCCCGACCACACCGCGGGCAGCGGTGTGACATGCGGCCGCCCGTCGGGTCGTACCGTCGAGATCCAGAACAACTCGGCTTCGGCAAGCATCGCTTCGGTCTCCGACCAGGGGAGTGCGGTGGCGCCTTCGCTGCTGTAGCGGGTGTCGAGCTCGGCTCGTGGTTCCATACGGGCTCTCCTTACGGGTTTTCCCTGTCTCTTCTCCTCAAGGGCAGACTCCGCGGCCCGCCCGAACTCATCGCCCGCTCTCCCGTCCGGGCGCTTCCCGCAAGCACTCCGGCTAGGCTCATGGCCGTACGACCTTGATCCGAGGGGAGGCCGGGGATGGCGACGCCGGGGCGCAGGAGCAGTACCTTCTCGCGGCTGCTGCGGCACGGTTTCACCGATCCGTCGGCCGCCGAGCGGCTCCTGGAGAGCGGCGAGCTGGCGCAGGTGAGGGACGACCCGGTCCTGCTCGACGCGCTCGGGGCGACCGCCGATCCGGACCTGGCGCTGCTCGGGCTAGTCCGGCTGGTCGAGGCGCAGAAGGATCACGCGGGACAGCGCGAGCTGCTGGACACGCTGATCTCGGCGAAGCCGCTGCGCGACCGGCTTCTCGGAGTGCTCGGCGCCTCCGCCGCGCTCGGCGACCATCTGGCCCGGCATCCGCTCGACTGGCAGGCGCTCGTGATGTACGAGCCGCAGGACCTGCACCCCGGGATCGCGGAGTTCGAGCTCGGTCTCGCCGAAGCCTCCGACCCGGTGTCCCTGCGCGTCGCCTACCGCCGCTGCCTGCTGTCCATCGCCGCACGCGACGTATGCGGCACCACCGACCTCGCCGAGACCGCCGCCGAACTCGCGGACCTCGCGACCGCCACGCTGCGCGCCGCGCTCGCCATCGCCCGGGCCGCCGCGCCCGAGGACGCCGCCCTGTGCCGCCTCGCGGTCATCGCCATGGGCAAGTGCGGGGGCCAGGAGCTGAACTACGTCTCCGACGTCGACGTCATCTTCGTCGCGGAGGCCGTGAACGGAGCCGACGAGGGCAAGGCCCTGCGGGCCGCGACCCGGCTCGCCTCGCACCTGATGCGGATCTGTTCCGAGACCACCGTCGAGGGCTCCATCTGGCCCGTCGACGCCAATCTGCGGCCGGAGGGCCGAAACGGCCCGCTGGTCCGCACGCTCTCCAGTCATCTCGCCTACTACCAGCGCTGGGCCAAGACCTGGGAGTTCCAGGCCCTGCTCAAGGCCCGGCCGGTCGCCGGGGACATCGAACTCGGCGAGGAGTACGTCGCCACGCTCGCCCCCCTCGTCTGGCAGGCGGCCGAACGCGAGAATTTCGTCCCCGACGTCCAGAAGATGCGCCGCCGCGTCGTCGAGAACATCCCCGTCGCCGAGATCGAGCGCGAGCTGAAACTCGGTCCCGGCGGACTGCGGGATGTCGAATTCGCCGTACAGCTCCTGCAGTTGGTGCACGGCCGGGCCGATACGTCGCTACGGAGCCGGACCACCCTTGAGGCCCTGAAGGCACTGGCCGCGGGTGGCTACGTGGGGCGCTCCGACGCCGTGCAGCTGGACGAGGCGTACAAGTTCCTGCGCCTGATGGAGCACCGCATCCAGCTCTACCGGCTGCGGCGTACGCATCTCGTGCCGGACAACGAAGCCGATCTGCGCCGTATCGGCCGCTCGCTCGGCCTGCGTACCGACCCCGTCACCGAGCTGAACCGTCAGTGGCGGCGGCACACCTCCGTCGTACGACGCCTGCACGAGAAGCTCTTCTACCGGCCGCTCCTCGACGCCGTGGCCCAACTCGCGCCCGGCGAGGCCCGGTTGAGCGCGGACGCGGCCCGTGAGCGGCTGGTCGCCCTCGGCTACGCGGACCCGGCGTCCGCGCTGCGCCACCTGGAGGCGCTGGCCTCCGGGGTCACCCGCAAGGCGGCGATCCAGCGGACGCTGCTGCCCGTGCTCCTCGGCTGGTTCGCGGACTCCGCCGACCCCGACGCGGGACTGCTCAACTTCCGCAAGGTGTCCGACGCCCTCGGCAAAACCCCCTGGTACCTACGGCTGCTCCGCGACGAGGGAGCCGCCGCCGAGAACCTGGCCCGGGTCCTGTCCGCCGGGCGGCTGGCCCCGGACCTGCTGATGCGGGCCCCGGAGGCGGTGGCGCTGCTGGGCAACGGCGACGGGGACGGCCTCGGTCCCCGCGACCGCGCCCACCTGGAGCAGGAGATCCTCTCCGCCGTGGGGCGCGCCGACGGGGGAGAGGCCGCGGTCACCGCCGCGCGCGGGGTGCGTCGGCGCGAGCTGTTCCGTACGGCCGCCGCCGACATCGTCCGCTCGTACGGTACGGAGGAGTCGCCGGCCGCCGCCGATCAGGGCGCGCTCGTCGACATGGTCGGCGGCGCGGTGTCCGACCTGACGGCCGCGACGCTCGCCGGAACGCTGCGTGCCGTCGTACGGCAGGGCTGGGGGGACACACTGCCGACACGCTTCGCGGTGATCGGAGTGGGGCGGTTCGGCGGGCACGAGCTGGGTTACGGCTCCGACGCGGACGTGCTGTTCGTGCACGAACCGCGCGAGGGCGTGCCCGAGCAGGAGGCCTCGAAAGCCGCCCATGCCGTGGTCGCGGAAATGCGGCGGCTGCTGCAGATCCCGAGCTCCGACCCGCCGCTGCTGATCGACGCCGATCTGCGGCCGGAGGGGAAGTCGGGGCCGCTGGTGCGGACCCTGAACTCGTACGAGGCGTATTACCGCCGGTGGTCCCTGGTGTGGGAGTCCCAGGCCCTGCTGCGGGCCGAACCCGTCGCCGGCGACGCGGACCTGGGCCGGCGCTTCATCGAACTCATCGACCCCCTGCGCTATCCCGCGGAAGGTCTCGACGACGACGCCATACGCGAGATCCGCCGCCTCAAAGCCCGCATGGAATCCGAGCGTCTGCCGCGCGCCGCCGATCCCACCCTCCACACCAAGCTCGGCCGCGGCGGTCTGTCCGACGTGGAGTGGACGGTGCAGCTCCTCCAGCTCCAGCACGGCTGGGCGGAGCCGGGACTGCGTACGACCCGCACGCGCGAGGCCCTTGCCGCCGCGTGCGCCGCCGGACTGATCTCCGCCGAGGACGCCTCGATACTGGACGAGGCGTGGGTGCTGGCTACGCGGGTGCGGAACGCGGTGATGCTGGTGCGGGGGCGGGCCGGCGACACGTTTCCGTCGGACGGGCGTGAGCTGGGGGCCGTGGGCCGCTATCTGGGGTTCGGGCCCGGGCATGTGGGCGACATGCTGGACGCGTATCGGCGTACGACGCGGCGGGCTCGGGGTGTGGTGGAGGAGTTGTTCTACGGGGGGTAGAGGGGCTGAGAATCAGCCTGTCC
>NZ_JAAKZX010000300.1 GCF_011045025.1 Streptomyces ureilyticus | reverse complement strand
GCCCCACGCCCAGTGACACGACCCCGTCCGAACCGGAGCCGACGCCCACTGCCGCGGAGCCCAAGGCCTTGCCCCCGCCGCCAAGTGACAGCAGCAGCCCGAGCCCTCAAGCAAGCTGAAGGAAACTGAAGGCTCAATCCACCGGATCCGCCGGATGCGGTGCCACCAGCGGCAGCCGGGACGCCAGCCGTTCCTCGCACAGCTCGACCAGCCGGTCGTACGCGGCCTTGCCCATCATCTCGATGAGCTCGGGCCGGTACGTGACGTACACCGGCTCACCGGAGCCGTGCGCGGACGTCGCCGACGTGCACCACCAGTGCAGGTCGTGGCCGCCCGGACCCCAGCCGCGGCGGTCGTACTCGCCGATCGAGATCTGGAGTACACGAGTGTCGTCGGGCCGGTCGATCCAGTCGTACGTCCGTCGCACGGGGAGCTGCCAGCAGACGTCCGGCTTGGTCTCCAGGGGCTCGCGGCCCTCCTTCAGCGCCAGGATGTGCAGCGAGCAGCCCGCGCCGCCCTCGAAGCCGGGACGGTTCTGGAAGATGCACGAGCCCTGGTACGGGCGGGTCTGCCGGGAGCCCTCCTCGTCCGTCGAGACCCAGCCGGTCTCCATGCCGACGTCGTGGTTCTGCCAGACCTCCGGCGTGAGTCTCGCCACATGCCCTGCTACGCGCTTCTCGTCGTCCTCGTCCGAGAAATGGGCGCCGAGCGTGCAGCACCCGTCGTCCGCGCGACCCGCCTGGATGCCCTGGCAGCCGCTGCCGAAGATGCAGTTCCAGCGCGAGGTCAGCCAGGTCAGATCGCAGCGGAAGACCTGCTCGTCGTCGGCCGGATCCGGGAACTCCACCCACGCGCGCGCGAAATCGAGCCCCTTCTCGTCCGGCTCGGACGCCGGGACGGCGGCCTTCTGCGGAAAGAGCTTCTGAGACTTCTTCTGGGACTTCTTGGTCTTGCCGGTTGCCTTCGCCTGCGAAGAACCCTTGGCCGAAGTGTCTGAGCCTGCCGATTTGTCGGTCTTCGCCTTTTTCGTCTTTGGCACGAGTCCAGGGTAAGTCGCCCAAGACTGCTCCGGGGACCAGCAGGGGCTCAGCTCGCAGTAGCGTTCCGTCCATGAGACTCGGTGTCCTCGACGTGGGTTCGAACACGGTGCACCTCCTGGTGGTGGATGCACACCCTGGCGCGCGCCCGTTGCCCGCGCATTCACACAAGGCGGAGCTGCGGCTCGCCCAACTCCTCGACGAGAACGGGTCGATCGGCCCCGAGGGCGTCGACAAACTGATCTCCGTCGTCCGGGAGGCGCTCGACGCGGCCGAGGACAAGGGCGTCGAGGACCTCCTGACGTTCGCGACCTCCGCCGTACGCGAGGCGACCAACGCCGACGACGTACTGGACCGGGTGCGCACCGAGACGGGCGTAGAACTCCAGGTCCTCACCGGCGCGGAGGAGGCCCGGCTCACCTTCCTCGCCGCCCGCCGCTGGTTCGGCTGGTCGGCCGGAAAGCTGCTGGTCATCGACATCGGCGGCGGCTCCCTGGAGATCGCGTACGGCATAGACGAGGAACCCGACGCCGCGGTGTCGCTGCCACTCGGCGCGGGCCGCCTGACGGCCGCCTGGCTACCCGGCGACCCCCCGGACCCCGCGGACGTCAAGGCACTGCGTCGCCATGTACGCGCCCAGATCGCCCGCACGGTCGGAGAGTTCAGCCGTTTCGGCTCCCCCGACCACGTGGTGGCCACCTCCAAGACCTTCCGACAGCTGGCCCGCATCGCGGGAGCCGCCCGCTCAGCAGAGGGCCTCTACGTACAACGCGAACTAAAACGCCGCTCCCTGGAGGACTGGGTCCCCCAGCTGGCCACGATGACAGCCGATCAACGCGCAGAACTCCCCGGAGTCTCCGAGGGCAGAGCAGGCCAACTACTGGCAGGCGCGTTGGTGGCAGAGGGCGCGATGGACTTGTTCGGCGTGGAGACGCTGGAGATCTGTCCGTGGGCACTGAGGGAGGGCGTCATCCTCCGGCGCCTGGACCAGATGGCGACCACGTAAGCGCCCCATAGGGGCGGCGAAACAACAACGGCGATTAACGGCGATTAGGCGAACCGAACGACAACCAACGTCACCCTTCGGCCAAGCCGAACCGCCCCCGCACAACCGCAGGAGGCACCCCGTACTCTGTCCTTCGTGGCAGAACCAGTGGTCCGCATCCCGGATGCGAAGGTCGCGCTGTCGACGGCCTCTGTCTATCCGGAGTCGACGGCGACGGCCTTCGAGATCGCCGCGCGCCTCGGGTACGACGGGGTCGAGGTCATGGTGTGGACCGACCCGGTCAGCCAGGACATCGAGGCGCTGCGCAGGCTCAGCGACTACCACCAGATCCCGGTCCTGGCTGTCCACGCCCCATGCCTGCTCATCACCCAGCGCGTCTGGTCCACCGATCCCTGGGTCAAGCTCCAGCGCGCCCGGTCCGCCGCCGAGAAGCTCGGCGCGTCCACGGTCGTCGTGCATCCGCCGTTCCGCTGGCAGCGTCAGTACGCCCGCGACTTCGTCACCGGGATCTGGCGGATGGCCAACGAGACGGACGTACGGTTCGCCGTCGAGAACATGTACCCCTGGCGCTACCGCGACCGCGAGATGCTCGCGTACGCCCCCGACTGGGACGTGACGAAGGACGACTACCGCCACTTCACGATCGACCTGAGCCACGCCTCCACGGCCCGTGCCGACGCCATGCAGTTGCTCGACCGCATGGGCGACCGCCTCGGCCACGTCCACCTCGCCGACGGCCGGGGTTCGGCGAAGGACGAGCACCTCGTCCCGGGGCGCGGCGACCAGCCCTGCGCCGAGCTTCTGGAGCGGCTCGCCCTGAGCGGCTTCGACGGCCATGTCGTCATCGAGGTCAACACCCGTCGGGCCATGTCCAGCGCCGAACGCGAGGCCGACCTCGCCGAGGCCCTGGCCTTCACCCGGCTCCATCTCGCCTCGGCGCTGCGGGTCGCCGGCTCATGACCGGCACGGCCCCCAGACGCCGCGGACGCCCCTCCCGTACGCAGTCGGCGGACGCCCCCGCGACCCGTGACCGCATCCTGGCGGCGGCCCGCGAGGAGTTCTCCGAGCGCGGCTACGACAAGACCTCCGTACGCGGCATCGCCAAGACGGCCGGGGTCGACTCGGCGCTCGTGCACCACTACTTCGGCACCAAGGAGCAGGTCTTCGAAGCGGCCGTCGAGGTCGCCTTCGCACCCGCCCTGAAAGTGCGGGACACGGTCCTCGAAGGTCCCCTCGACGAGGTCGGTGAGCGCATGACCCGCGTCATCTTCGGCCTCTGGGAGAACCCGGTGACCCGTACGCCGCTCCTCGCGATCGTCCGGTCGGCGGTGAACAACGAGACCGCGGCCGCCGTCTTCCGCCGCCTCGTCGCCGCGCAGCTGATGCGCCGCATCGCCGGCCGCCTCGACGTACCGGACGCGGAACTGCGTACCGAACTCGCGGCCGCCCAGCTCGTCGGGGTCGCGATGATGCGGTACGTGATCAAGATCGAGCCGGTGGCGTCGGCGGACCCGGAGCAGATCATCGCGCGGATCGCGCCGGTGGTTCAGGGGCACCTGACGGGGCCCTGAATGAGGGGTCTTGACGAGCCTCCGGCACGGCCGCCGACCGAGACACACATCCCGTATTCCGGACGAGCCGTCGGGAACCCGGAGCACCGGCGTACGCTCGAAACCTGCCAGAACTCTCCGAAGGAGCGAGCGACGATGCCCGAGCTGAGGTCCCGCACAGTCACCCACGGCCGCAATATGGCGGGCGCACGCGCCCTTATGCGCGCCTCCGGTGTACCGGGCGCGGACATCGGCCGGAAGCCGATCATCGCGGTCGCCAACTCCTTCACCGAGTTCGTGCCCGGCCACACCCACCTGGCACCGGTCGGCCGGATCGTGAGCGAGGCCATCACGGCCGCCGGGGGCATCCCGCGCGAGTTCAACACGATCGCCGTCGACGACGGCATCGCGATGGGCCACGGCGGCATGCTGTACAGCCTCCCCTCCCGCGACCTGATCGCGGACAGCGTCGAGTACATGGTGGAAGCCCACTGCGCTGACGCCCTGATCTGCATCTCCAACTGCGACAAGATCACCCCGGGCATGCTCATGGCGGCCCTGCGCCTGAACATCCCGACGGTCTTCGTCTCCGGCGGCCCCATGGAGTCCGGCCGCGCGACCCTGGTCGACGGCACGGTCCGTACGCTCGACCTGATCGACGCGATCTCCGACGCGGTCAACGACAAGGTCTCGGACGAGGACATCCTCCGTATCGAGGAAAACGCCTGTCCGACCTGCGGTTCCTGCTCCGGCATGTTCACCGCCAACTCCATGAACTGCCTGACCGAGGCCATCGGCCTGTCCCTCCCCGGCAACGGCTCGGTCCTCGCCACGCACACGGCCCGCAAGGAGCTGTACGAGCGGGCCGGCGCCACCGTCGTCGAGCTGACCAAGCGCTACTACGACGAGGACGACGCCTCCGTCCTCCCGCGCGCCATCGCCACGCACGCGGCCTTCGAGAACGCCATGGCCCTCGACATCGCCATGGGCGGCTCCACCAACACGATCCTGCACCTGCTGGCCGCCGCCCAGGAGGCCGAGGCCGGCTACGACCTGAACGACATCGACGCCGTCTCCCGCCGCGTCCCGTGCCTCGCGAAGGTCGCGCCCAACGTCGCGCCGACGCGGACGTACTACATGGAGGACGTGCACCGCGCCGGCGGCATCCCCGCGATCCTCGGCGAGCTCTACCGCGGCGGCCTGCTGAACGAGGACGTCCACACCGTCCACAGCCCCTCCATCAAGGAGTGGCTGGACGCCTGGGACATCCGCAGCGGCTCGGCTTCCGAGGAGGCCATGGAGCTGTGGCACGCGGCCCCCGGCTGCAAGCGTTCCGCCGAGGCCTTCTCCCAGTCCGAGCGCTGGGAGGACCTCGACACGGACGCGGCGAACGGCTGCATCCGCGATGTCGCCCACGCGTACTCCAAGGACGGCGGCCTGGCCGTCCTCAAGGGCAACCTCGCCGTGGACGGCTGCGTCGTGAAGACGGCCGGCGTCGACGCGTCGATCTGGACCTTCGAGGGTCCGGCGGTGGTCTGCGAGTCGCAGGAGGAGGCCGTCGAGAAGATCCTCGCCAAGCAGATCACCGAGGGCGACGTCATCGTCATCCGCTACGAGGGCCCCAAGGGCGGCCCCGGTATGCAGGAGATGCTGTACCCGACCTCGTACCTGAAGGGCCGCGGCCTCGGCAAGGCCTGCGCCCTGGTGACGGACGGCCGCTTCTCCGGCGGCACCTCGGGCCTGTCGATCGGCCACGCCTCCCCGGAGGCGGCCTCCGGCGGCACGATCGCCCTGGTCCAGGACGGCGACCGCATCCGCATCGACATCCCGGCCCGCTCGATCGAACTCCTCGTCTCGGAGGAGGAGTTGGCGACCCGCCGTGAGGCCCTCGGCGGCGTGTACGCCCCGGCCGGCCGTGACCGTAAGGTCTCCGCCGCGCTGCGCGCCTACGCCGCGATGGCCACCAGCGCGGACAAGGGCGCGGTGCGGGACGTTTCGATGCTGGGCTGACGTCCCATACGCCCCTCGTAAGACGTAGGTAAAAGACGCCCCTCGCAGCGCAACTGTGCCGCTGCGAGGGGCGTCTAATGTGTGCAGAGCATGCCAAGTGACGGTACGTCTGCGCGTACCGTCCGCAAACGGGGGAGAACAGAATGAGTGAGAAGCTCGCCGGGACAGGCACCGAGGCGGAGGCAGGCACCGAGGGGAAGACGGGCACCGAGGAACTGTCCGCCACGGCGACGGTAGCGGCCACCTACACCGTGGTCGCCGACGTGAACGTGCGCTCCGGCCCCAGCACCTCGTACGCCATCGTGGGGCGCCTGTCCGCCGGAACCAGGGTCACCATCTACTGCCAGACCCCGGGCCAGACCATCACGGGCCCGCTGGGGACCTCCAACCTCTGGGACCGCATAGGCAGCGGCCGCTACGTCAGCGACACCTATGTCCGGACCGGAAGCAGCGGCTACGTCGCGCCACGCTGCTGACACCGGACGCTGGGCCGTTCGGCTGTGGGGGCCTCCGGGGCGTCACTCCGCCCTCGGCGGCTTCCGCACGTCGAAGCCGAACACCATGTTGCCGCTCGCCGTCCCGATCAGCGCCCGCCCGAAGAACACCACGCGCCCGCTGGTCATGGAGTCGGCGAGGCCTCCGCTCGCCCCCTGCGGGTCCGACGTCCACAGGACGCGGCCGTCGTCGGGATCGAGGGCGGTCACGCGCCCGCTGGCCGAGCTGAAGTACAGGGCGCCGCCCGAGGCCGTCGGACCGGACGCGGCCTCCACGCTCGTCTGGCGGGACCAGGCCTCCTTGCCGGTCGCCGGGTCCACCGTGGTGATCAGTCCGGCGGTCCCGGAGAAGTAGACCCTGTTTCCGGCGAGCCCCGGAACCGCGCCGGAGTACCGGCTCGGCAGCGCCGCGGACGTGACCCGGCCGGTCCGCGGATCGAGGCGTATCACCTTGGAGAACCCGTCGGTTGCGACGCCCGTGCGGTGCTCCTCCAGCAGGACGAGCGAGCCGTCGGCCGCGCCGCCCAGCGGCAGCACGTCGCCCGTCACCCGCATGGCCTTCCCGAGCCGTCCGGTCGCGACGTCGACCGTGTGGAAGGACTTCTGGGTCACCTCGAGCGCGTCGACCTCGGACCGCTGGGCGCACACCGCGTAGACGCGCTCACCCGCGACCAGCGGCGTACACGTGGAACCGGCCGGGAACGGCGTCCTCCACTGCGTCTTCCCGGTGGCGGCGTCGCGGGCCACCAGCCGGGATTCGGACGCGTCGGCCGCGTACACCGAGAAGCCCAGCAGCACGGCCTCGGCGGGCCGCCCGACGAGAGAGGTCGCGTCGCTCCCCAGCGGCGCCGACCACAGCTCCTCGCCATCCGCGGCGGTCAGGGCGACCACCTCCTCCGCGCCGCCGTCGTCCCCGGTGCGGTAACCGAGCACGGTGTCCCCGGAAACGCCGACGAAGTGCATGTTGTGCACGGGCACCCCGGGATTCGTACGGCTCCACACTCGGGTGCCGTCCGCGACATCGATCCGCGTGGCGACGACCCCGCCGCCCCCGCAGTACACGGAGTCGCCCCGCGCCGCACAGCGCAGCTCGTCGGGGATGTTCCGTCCGCCGCGCACCGTCACCTGCCACGGCCGGAACCCGTCGGGCAACTGCGCATCGGACGCGCTGACCGTCCGGCGGTCGCCGTCGGGGACGGTGTCCTGCCCCGCCGTCGCCCCGGTGCCGGACTGCAGTACGGCGGCCCCGCCCGCGATGGCGGCCACCGCCGCGGCGCACGCGACGACGGTGCGCCAGCGGCGGCGCAGCGTACGGCCGACGAGGGGACCGCCATCGCGGGCGCCCGCGGGATCCGCGGGCGCCGCGGGGTCCTTCGTGGGCTCCTTGGGACGCGCGGAGAGCAGCCGGGTGTCCGTATCCGTGCCCGGCCCGGCGGGGCCCTCTGACTCCGGCTGCCCCAAGTCCTCCGGGAGGGTGCGCAGTTGCTTCAGGAACTCGTCGGCGGAGGGGCGGTTCTTCGGCTCCTTGGCGAGACACGGCTCGACGAGCGCGCGCAGTGCGCCGGGCACCCGGTCCAGCGCCGGCGCCTCGTGCACGACCTGATATGCCGTCATGTACGGGCTGTCGGCGTCGAAGGGTCCCTGCCCGGTCGCCGCGAAGACCAGCAGCGTGCCCAGTGAGAACACGTCTGACTCGGGGCCGACGTTCCGCGGCGCCTGCAACTGCTCGGGCGACATGAACGGGGGAGTGCCGATGACCCGGCCCGTCATGGTCAGCGTCTGGTGGTCGGCGGCGCGCGAGATGCCGAAGTCGATGACGCGTGGCCCCTCCGGCGACAGCACGACGTTGGACGGCTTGAGGTCGCGGTGCACCACCCCGGCGCGGTGGATGTCGCGCAGTGCCTCGGTCAGCCCGATGGCGAGCATGCGCAGCTCGGCTCCGCCCAGCAGACCGTCCGCACTGATGCGTTGGGCCAGTGTGGGGCCCGAGATGTACGCCGTGGCCATCCACGGGTGGTGGCTCTCGACGTCCGCGTCCACCACGGCGGCGGTGAAGACACCGCTGACCCGCCGGGCAGCCGACACCTCCTGCCGGAAGCGGGTCCTGAACTCCTCGTCGCCCGCGAACTGCTGATGGATCAGCTTGATCGCGATCGGCCGGCCCGATGCCGTACGCGACAGGAAGACCGTGCCCATCCCGCCCGCGCCCAGGCGCGCCTCCAGCGGGTAGCCGCCGATCTCCTCCGGATCTCCTGCGCGGAGATGCACAGCCGCTCCACCTTCCCCGTACGTCACATCATGCCCACCCAAACTAGCGTCCCCATCGGTCGGCAGGGCCATCGCCCGGGTGGGAGGGCGGCCTCGACGTCCAGCTGCGGGGACGATAATCGGCCCATGAGCGACGAAACCGGGACCGGCGTCCCCGCGGGCCCTCAGCCCGAACCCCTCCGCTTCTTCGGCACGACCTGGGTGCGGCACGACCACGGCTACGCCGCCCGCCGCATCGCCGCCGCCGTCGGCTCGCTGGCCGCGGCTGCCGTCGCCTGCCTGGTCCTCCGCTTCGCCTACGAGGGTCTGCGGATCGCCGAGACCGGCGGCTTCGTCACACTCCTCATGGTCGTGATGTTCACGATCTGCAGCGCGCTGGCCTTCCGCCACACCTGGGACAGCTACACCCGCCGCCCCGACCCCGACCGCCAGGCCTCCCTCCGCGGCCTCCTGGCCGTCGGCTTCATCGGCTCCCTCCTCGCCTATTTCTTCCGCTCCCTCATCGAGGCCCCCGGCGAAAAACTCCACCGCGAGGAATACGAGACGGCCCGCAAACAGCACGAGAAACGCACCACCCGCCGCACGGGCAACCCATCGAAGAAGCGCCGCCGCGCATAGCGAGCTGCCCGGCGGAGCAACCAGCCACGACGCACCCGCAGCTCCTCACGCCCGGAAACTCACCGCCCTCTCACCGGAAACTCACTGTTACCGCCACCCACCCCCGGCCACCATGGCCATATGTCCACGACGCCCCCGCCGCAGCCCTCCGCCCTCCACGCGACCCGAGCCCACTCCTTCAACGCCGCCGCGGCCCAGTACGCCGCCAACCGCCCCTCCTACCC
>NZ_JAAKZX010000002.1 GCF_011045025.1 Streptomyces ureilyticus | reverse complement strand
GCTCGGGAGGGCGGGAGTTGCCTCCTGGTGACGTAGGTCACGAGGGGAACTCCACGGATGCCCCGCCCGGGGCGGTGTCTCTGGCACGGCCGATGGAAATCGGTGCGGAGCTGGACTGGGGCGCCGACGCCTGGGGCGAGGTGCGCACGCGCGCCCAGCGGGCCGGGCGCGCCTATATCTGGCTGAACCTGGTGGAACAGCGGCTGCGCGCGGTCGTGGCCGCTGTTCTGCGCCCCATCTACGAACCCATGCACGGCGAGGACGACTGGGTGGTCGCCGCCGCAGGACCCGCCGGCCAGGAATGGGTGCAGCGCGCGGTCGCGGTACGCGAAGTCAGCCGACGTAAGGGTTACTTGCTCGACCCGGCCGACGACAACGTCCTCAGCTTCCTCACACTGCCGCAGCTGCGCGAGCTGATGGTGCAGCACTGGCCGTGCTTCGAGCCGTACTTCGACGAGCGCCGGGACGTCGAACTCGCCCTGGACGAACTGGAAGTCACCCGGAACGTCGTATCCCGCAACCGCGCCCTGTCCGAGGCCGTCCTGGCCCAGGCCGAGCGCGCCTCGGGGAGACTCCTGGAGATACTCGGGGCGGGCAGTGATGTGCCGTCCGCGCGGCGGCTGCCCGTCGACGCCGTCGAGAACCTCGTCGGCGACCGGTACGCGGACGTGGTGGCCGTACACCCCGACCGGGTGCGGCTGATGCGGCAGTTCCCCGCCGAGGACCTCTTCGGCAGCGCACGGCGCCTCGACGCCATCGGAATCGGCCTGAACCTCCTGGTGCAGAACTTCTCCGGACGGCGGCTCGTACGCCTTGCCGAGTCCGGCTGCCGGGTGCGGCTGCTGTTCCTGAACCCCGCCTCCAGCGCCGTGAAACGGCGCGAGCGTGAACTTGGCCTCAAGCGCGGCGAGTTGAGTCGCTCCGTCGAGATGAACATCCTCCATATGCGACGCGTGAGGTCCCGGCTGCGCGATCCCGGCGCCTTCCAGATCCAGGTCTACGACGAGACGCCCCGCTTCACCGCGTACCTCGTCGACGGGGACGGCTCGGACGGCATAGCGGTCGTCCAGTCGTATCTGCGCCGGACGCGGGGGATGGAGGCGCCGGTGCTCGTACTGCGCGGTGGCGGACGCCTGGTCAAAGCGGAGGACGCCGGTGAAGAGGGGCTTTTCGGTACGTATCGCGAGGAGTTCGAGCTGGCTTGGGCGGATTCGCGGCCTGTGTCCTGACAACTCCCGTGGCCGGCAACGGAACGAGTGGCGCGGGCGGCGGAATGGGTGCCGGATGGGGGCGGATGGGGTGGCGATAAGCGGAACGCGGTCCTCTGATTGTCAGTGGCTCATGGGATCGTAGAGATCACTGGGGGAACGCACCACGAAGAAGGGGGCCCGGTATGGGCTGGCACGGCGAGCTGCTGATCGGCTTCGACCTGGAGACGACCGGGACGGATCCGCGCGAGGCGCGCATCGTCACGGGAGCCGTGATCGAGGTCAGGGGCGGGGAACCGATAGGGCACCGCGAGTGGCTGGCCGATCCGGGAGTCGAGATTCCGGCGGACGCGGTGGCGGTGCACGGCATCAGCAACGAACGGGCGGCCGCGGAGGGCCGCCCGGCCGACGAAGTGGCCGACGCCATCGCCTCGGTACTCGTCTCGTACTGGCGCACGGGCGTCCCTGTCGTGGCGTACAACGCGGCCTTCGACCTGACCCTGCTCTCCGCCGAACTGCGCCGCTACGACCTGCCCTCACTGCGCGAACGCCTCGACGGCCTCGCCCCGGCACCGGTCATCGACCCGTACACCATCGACCGCTCCGTGGACCGCTACCGACGGGGCAAGCGCAATCTCGAAGCGGTCTGCGCGGAGTACGGAGTCGCCCTCGACTCCGCCCACGACGCCTCGGCGGACGCCCTGGCCGCGGCCCGGCTCGCCCACGCGATAGCCGTCCGCCACCCGAAGGTCGCGGCCCTCGGCCCGGCGGAGCTGCACCGCCGCCAGATCGAGTGGTACGCCGAGTGGGCGGCCGACTTCCAGAGCTTCCTCCGCCGCAAGGGCGACGCGACCGCGGTGGTGGACGGGACGTGGCCGCTGCGGGACTCGGCAAGCGAGCGGGTCTGAGGACGCGCGCCGGCCGCACGGCCGCGCACGGGACGCGGTGACACCGCAGCTGCGGCGTGGCCGCCTTGCCCGGCGTCGGCTGTCTCGGCAGTCTCGGCTGCGGAGCGTGAGCTCGTACGGTGCGACCGCCGTACTGTCTTGGCGCTTGGCGCTTGGCGCTTGGCGCTTGGCGCTTGGCGGTCGGCGTGCGGCGAACTGGCCGACGGCTGCGGCGTATCGCTGAGCGGTGGGCCCGCGTCCTCGACGAGGCCCCGACGGCGCGACCGGTCACGGGGTCGGCGAACGGCGAACTGGCCGACGGCTGCGGCGTATCGCTGAGCGGTGGGCCCGCGTCCTCGACGACGCCCCGACGGCGCGACCGGTCACGGGGGTCGGCGGCGACGTCACTCCGTGCTGCGCAGCGCGACCCAGGTCTCGCGGGCCACGACGCCGTCGGAGGCCAGTCCCCTGCCGCTTTGGAAGCTTCGCACCGCGGACTCCGTGCCGGGGCCGAATTCGCCGTCCACGCCGGAGCTCCCCACGCTGTGTCCGCGCTTCGTCAGCATGCACTGCACCTGGAGCACGCGTTTGCCGCTGTCCCCAGGGCGTGTGCGTCCGTTGCCGGAGTAGTGCGTGCAGTCGGAGATCCAGGGCGGGGTTGCGGGCTCGGGAGGCGGGCTGCTCGGGGACGGAGTGACGTCAGTGGGGGCGCTGGTCTTGGGGCCGGGAGCAGAGGGATCGTTTCGCCGGTCGTCGTCGGCGGTGCTGGAGACCTCAGGACGCGAGGCGTCGACGCCGCCGACGCCGTTGGCACCGTTGCCGGACGCGCCGTTGCCGGACGCACCCGGGGCAGGCGTCCCGTCCGAGGCGTCCGGCACCGGCGAGACGCCGGCATCGCCGGGCACGGTGCCGACGGCGGTCGGCGCATCGGCTCCCGGAGTCGAAGCGCTTGTATCGGTGTCCTGACGAGTGAGCATGAAGACCCCCGCGGCCACCGCGCAGAGGGTGATGCCCGCGGCGGCGGCCAGCACCGGCTTCCTCCGTACCCATGGACGGGCTCCCACCGGGCGTGCCCGCCCCGCGGACTGTCCCGGCGGTGTGACGTCGGAAGGAGCCGCCGCCTGTACCGGCGGTTCGGAACCGGGCGGGGTGGGCCGGGACGCCGACCCGGAAGGGGTCCGCGGCTCCGCCGCCGGCCGGTCGTCCGAGGACCGTGGACGAGTCGTCAATTCGACGGGCAGACGGTGCAGCGCCTCGTACGCCCGCTGCCGGGCCAGCACCTTGCCGCCCAGCGGCTCGGGCCAGGCGGACGTCCCGGAGTGCGGCCCGGGCGCCCGCTCGATCAGATCCTGCGGGGCGGGCCGCATCGCAGGTTCCTTCGCCAGACAGTCGGACAGCAGCGAACCGAGCGCCGCGTCCGCCGCCGAGACCTTGGCCATCAGCTCCGGATTCGGCTCCTCGAACGCCACCCGGTGCATCACATCCACACCCGTGCCGTCACCGAAGGGACCACGCCCCGTCGCCGCGTAGACCAGCGTTCCAGCCAGCGAAAAGACATCCGACGCCGTGTCGCACAGGCCCGTCCGCAGGTGCTCCGGCGACATGTAGGCCGGAGTTCCCACCCGGTTGCCCGTGCCGGTGATCGCGCTCGCGTCCGCGGCCTTCGAAAGGCCGAAGTCGATCACATGCGCGCCCTGGACGGACAGCAGAACGTTGGACGGCTTCAGATCCCGGTGCACGATCCCCGTGGCCGCGAGGTCGGAAAGCGCCTGCCCCAGTTCCTTCACCAGACGCCAGACCGTGGCCGTCTCCAGGGCGCCGTCCTCGCGTATGGCATCGGCGAGATCGAGTCCCGGGACGTACTCGGTGGCTATCCACAGCAGTTCGTCCTGGAAGCCCGTGCCGCATAAGCGCGGCGTGCGCGGTGTACGGACCCGGGCGTGCACCGACGCCTCATGCTTGAACCGGCGCCGGAACTGGGCGTCCTCCGCGTACTCCGGCCTGATCACCTTCACCGCGACCAGGCCCGGGCCGTCGTCCGCCGGACGAGCCAGATAGACCCGTCCCATGCCACCGCTGCCGAGCGTCCCCAGCGGCACATAGGGACCGACACGCCCCGGGTCGCCGGGCCGCAGAGGTACGGCACCGGTTTCCCGCAGTGCGGCAGCCTCGTTCGTCGGTGAGTCCGGTGGCGCCGGCCGCTGCCCTGACACGTACCCCCCGAAGTGCTTTCATGCGTACGTCAGTTCGTCCCCATGGGATGACGAGGCTAACCCCCGCCCGGACCCACGTTCAGCCTTTCAACCACTTCTGTCACGCGAGCCACCAGAGATGGCTTGTTCTGGTGCAGGACTCGCGATCCGCTCCACCCGTGGCCCGGCGACACGGGCGTAGTCCTCGCCGGAGATGACCAGGGAGCGGTCGAGGCGGGCCGCGTTGAAGTAGAGCCGCGGCTGCGCCACGACGTCCGGGTCGGCGACGAGTTCGAGGTCGGGGTCGAAGCTGAAGGGCAGGACTGTGCCGGGCACGGCACGGGCAAGGCGCTCGGCGGTGGCCGCGTCGCTGAAGCCGGCGTAGCGGGCGGCGTAGAGCGCGCGGACGGCGTCCAGGTCCACGCGGCGGTCTCCGGGGACGACCGCGAGGACGTGGCGCGTGGTCTTCCTGTCCAGCTTGACCCTCAGGACGATGCACTTCGCGGCCTCGGAGACAGGGTGACCGCGGAGTGCGCTGACGGCTTCGGTGGTGCCTTCGGGCTCGTGGTCGATGAGTTCGTATGCGAGGGAGGAGGTGTCGAGCAGGGTGATCAGACGGTCGTAGGTTTCGTGGGTGTGGGTGCTTCCGGGGCTGTCGGGCATGCGGGGTCCTCTTCGGTGACGTTCGGGTGCGTGGGGTTCGGGTGCTTGGCGTCCAGATGCGGCGCATCCAGTTGCGTGGCGTTCGTGAAGTCCTTGGCGCGGTGGGCGCGTTCGACGGCCTGCCCCCAGTACGTCCCGGCGACCATCAGGGCCGCGCCGAAACCGGTGAGCACGGTGAAGTGCTCGCCCGCCAGACCGATGCCGACCGCCGCGGCCCAGATGGGTTCGGTGCCGAGCAGGAGGCTGGCGCGGCTGGCCGAGGTGCGCTGCACGGCCCACGTCTGCGCGAGGAACGCGAACACGCTGCAGAACAGGGCGAGATAGAGCAGCTGCGCCCAGGCCGCGGGGCCGACGTGCGCCAGGTCCGGAAGGTCGCGGGCGGCGGGCGCCAGGAACAGGGCCGAGCCGACCAGGGTCTGAACCGCCGTCAGCTGCAGCGGACGTATCGTCCGGCCCGCGGTGAGCCGTCCGACGAGGACCACGTGCGCCGCCCGCACCACCGCGGCGCCGAGCATCAGCAGGTCACCCAGGCGGAGTGCGTGGAACCCGTTGCCGGCCATGAGGAGCCCGACGGCCAGCACGCACACCCCGGCGGCGGCGAAGAAGACCGGAGGCAGACCGCCACGGCGACCCGAGCGGTCCAGGAGAGGGGTGAGCACGATGGTCAGACTGATGATCAACCCCGCGTTGGCGGCGCTCGTGTGGGCGACGCCGTAGGTCTCGATCAGCAGGACGGCCGCCTGTGTGACTCCCAGGGGCACACCCGCCCGGATCTCCTCCCGGGTCCACCCACGGGTCCGCCCTTGGGGTCCTCGACGGGCGGCGGCGACCAGGCCGAGGCAGGCGAGCGCGGACAGCGCGTACCGCGCGAACAGCACCACCAGGACCGGGAGCGCGGCGGCCGCTGTCTGGGCGGAGAGATAGCTCGAGCCCCAGACGAGCGCGACAAGGAGAAGTACCGCATCGGTACGGCGGGCATCAGGCACGCGCCCACCTTGCCTTTCCTGGTCTATGAAGCCCAGAGCCACTTTCTTAAGCAACCCTTTAGCTTCCCTACACTGAGTCAATGGACGAACGGCAGCTGAGGATCCTGCGGGAGCTCGGGGAACTGGGCAGCGTCACCGCCGTCGCCGAGGCGCTGCTGGTGACGCCCTCGGCGATCTCGCAGCAACTGCGGCTGCTGCAACGCGCGATGCCCGTCCCGCTCACCGAGCGACAGGGGCGACGGCTGGTCCTCACTGACGCCGGGCAGGCCCTGGCCGACGCGGCGATCGAGGTGGAGACGGCACTGGAGCGGGCGCGGCACACCGTCGCCGAGTTCGTCGACCAGCCGGACGGTGAGGTGTCGCTGGCGGCTTTCCACAGCGCGGGCTCGGCGTTCTTCCCTCTGCTGCTACGGGCTCTCCCCGCACCCGGAGGACCTCAACTCGCCCTCGCCGACGAGGACGTCCCGCAGGCCGACTTCCCGCCGCTGACCAGGCAGTACGACCTCGTACTCGCCCATCGTCTCGAGCACGCGCCCTCGTGGCCGCGTACGGTGACCGCGACCACGCTGCTGCGCGAACCGCTCGACGTGGCCATGCCCGCCGATCACCCGCTGGTGGTGAAGCGGCGGCTCGTGCCACGCGATGTGGCCGACCAGCCGTGGATCACCGTGCACGACGGCTTCCCGCTCATGGCCACCATCGAGGCCATCGCCACCGCCGCGGGCCAAAGACTCCATCTCGCCCACCGCATCAACGAGTTCGCCGTCGTCGCCGAGGCAGTCGCCGCAGGAGGAGGCCTCGCCCTGATGCCCCGCTGGACCACACGCCCACATCCCGACCTGGTCCTCAGGCCACTCAGCGGCGTACGGGCCCGGCGCCACATCGACGCCCTCTACCGCCCGGAACGCATCGCACGGAAAGCCGTCCGCACGGTCCTGACCGAGCTGAACCGCGTAGCCGACGTGATCCGACGCCAGGACCGCTGAACCTCAGCCGGGCCTTAGAACGAGTACCAGCGCACGGTCGTGTCCCCGTCCCGCAGCGAAGCCACCCTGCGCTCGAACTCCTCCAACGCCTTCGGGTTGCTCGGCGCGTGCTGGGCGACCCAGGCGCAGCTGGCCGTTTCGCGGGCGCCGCGCAGTACGGCGCAACCGTCCCAGGCGCGTACGTCCCAGCCGTATGCGTCGGTGAAGGAGTCGTAGGCCTCGGCCGGGAGTCCGTAGCGGTCGCGGGACAGGGCCATGACTACCAGGTCGTGTTCGCGCAGGTCGGCGGAGAAGGTCTCGAGGTCGACCAGGACGGGGCCGTCCAGGCCGACATGGACGTTGCGCGGGAGTGCGTCGCCGTGGATCGGGCCCGGTGGCAGCCGTGGGGTGAGCGTGGCGGCGGCCGTCGTGAAGCCGTCGCGGCGCTCGCGCAGATACGCGGCGTCCGCCGGGTCGATCGCGTCGCCCGCGAGCCGCAGCCAGCGCTCGACGCCGCCCAGCAGCTCGCGGCGCGGCAGGTCGAAGGCGGGGGCGGGCAAGGCGTGCACCGTCCGGAGCAGTTCGGCGAGATCGCGGGGCTCGGCGGGGCGTACGGGAGCGGGCAGCCGGTGCCACACCGTCACCGGGTGACCGGCCACGAGGCGGGCCTCGGGTTCGGCGGCCCGTACCGCGGGGACGCCGGCCTGTGCGAGCCAGAGCGCGACGGCCAGCTCCCGCCGCGCCCGGTCGAGGAGTTCGGCGTCGCGTCCCACCTTGACGACCAGGTCACCGGCGGCGAACACGGCGTTCTCGCCCAGGGCGAGGAGCTCCGCGCCGCTCGTCCCGAGTCCCGCGTCGGCGAGCACGTCCCGCGCCTGTGCCTCGTCCATCACTTGCCTCCCGTGATTCCCAAGTCCGGCATCACACGCGTACGCGTCGAGCCCGCGTATACGACGTCGAGATCGCGCCATACGCCGCCCAGTGTCGCATTCGCCCAGGTGGGAGCCCTGGCCCGGGCCTGAGCACTGCCTTGACGACACGTCAGTCCGCCAGCACGATGACCAGGGCCGCCGGGGCGGCCGGACCCCCACGAGCCGCCCAAAGGAGCTGATTCCGTGACATTGGCGAGCGCGACGCAGCGGGCAGCGAAACCCCGCCTGCCGCGAAAGGGCCGGCCCGTCGACCACGGCGCCTGGTTCCTGGTGCTGCCCGCGCTGATCCCGATCCTGATCCTCAGCGTCGGACCGCTGCTGTACGGGATCGCGCTGGCCTTCACCGACTCGCAGTCCGGCCGGACCGAGCCCACGCAGTGGATCGGGATGCTCAACTTCCAGGATCTGCTGCACGACACACTGTTCTGGGACTCGTTCCGGATCGGTCTGCTGTGGGCGGTCGGGGTCACCGTCCCGCAGTTCCTGCTCGCGCTCGGCCTCGCGCTTCTGCTCAACCAGGACTTGAGACTGCGCTGGCTGGCGCGCGCCCTCGCGATCATCCCGTGGGCGATGCCCGAGGTGGTCGTGGGCATCATGTGGCGGCTCGTCTACAACGCGGACGCGGGAATCCTCAACGAGACCATCCGCGACCTGGGCCTGGGCGATGGGCGTGACTGGCTGTCGGGTCTCGCCACGGCCCTGCCCGCGGTAATCGTCGTCGGCGTCTGGGCGGGTATGCCCCAGACGACGGTCGCCCTGCTCGCGGGGCTGCAGAACACTCCGCGCGAACTCCACGAGGCGGCCGCGATGGACGGCGCGCGCGCCTGGCGCCGCTTCCGCACGGTCACCTGGCCCGCCCTCAAGCCGGTCGCACTCGCCATCACCGCGCTCAACTTCATCTGGAACTTCAACTCCTTCGCCCTGGTGTACGTCCTGACCAGCGGCGGTCCGGGCGGACGCACCCGGCTGCCGATGCTGTTCGCGTACGAAGAGGCTTTCCGCTACGGGCAGTTCGGCTACGCGGCGGCGATGGGCTGTGTGCTGGTCGCGGTGATCTCGGTGTTCCTCGCCGTCTTCCTCGTCGGCCGCCTGAGGGGAGGCGAGGACGCGTGAAAACCGGCAAAGGCGCCCGCGCGGGCCAGTACCTCGCCCTCCTCGCCTACCTCGTCTTCCTCGCCTTCCCCTTCCTCTGGCTGATCTCCACCGCCTTCAAACCGGCACGCGAACTGGGGAGCCTGCACCCCACCTGGATCCCGAAGGACCCCACTCTCGCCAACTTGCGGCAAGCCTTCGACGAGCAGCCGCTGCTGGACGCCGCGCTCAACTCCCTGGTCGCGGCCGTAGGCGCGGCGCTGATCGCCGTACTGATCGCGACCCCGATGGCATACGTCATGGCCCGGCACCGCACACGGCTGGCGAAGGCCGCGACCGGCTGGGTCGTGGTCAGCCAGGCGTTCCCGTTCGTCCTGCTGATCATCCCGCTGTTCCTGGTCCTGAAGAACCTGCGGCTGATCAACTCCGTGCCCGGTCTGATCATGGTGTATGTGGTCTGGGCGCTGCCGTTCGCGCTGTGGATGCTCGTCGGATACGTACGGGCCGTGCCGGCCGAGCTGGAGGAGGCCGCGGCGGTGGACGGCGCGGGGAAGGCACGGACCCTGGTCTCGATCACCGCGCCGCTGCTCGCGCCGGGCATCGTGGCCACGGCACTGTTCGCGTTCATCAGCGCGTGGAACGAGTTCTTCTTCGCGCTGGTCCTGCTCAAGACCCCGGAGAAACAGACCCTGCCGGTCGTCCTCACGCACTTCCTCGGCGCGGAGGGCGCGGCGGACCTCGGACCACTGGCGGCAGCAGCGTTCCTCGCGACCCTGCCGTCAATGGTCGTCTTCGCGATCATCCAGAAGCGGATCACGGGCGGCATGCTCGCCGGGGCGGTGAAGAGCTGATGCGCAGGCGATCGCTCGTGGTACTGGCGGTGGTGCTGGGCCTGGTGATCAGCGGCTGCACCAGCGACGACAGCGGCTCGGAGGACGGCCGCATCACCCTCCGCTTCCAGTCCCTCGCCTGGCAGCAGGAGTCCGTCGACGCCAACAAGGAGCTGGTGAAGGAGTGGAACGCCACGCATCCGGGCGTCAAGGTCGAGTACGTACAGGGAACTTGGGAGAGCGTCCACGACCAGCTGCTCACCTCCTTCGAGGGCGGTGAGGCGCCGGACATCATCCATGACGCCTCGGACGACCTCGCGGACTTCGCGTACGGCGGGTATCTCGCCGATCTGACCGACCTCGTCCCCGAGCGACTCAAGTCCGATATTCCGCAGCGCAGTTGGGAGACGGCGACGTTCGGGGAGGGGATCTACGGAGTGCCGTTCCTCCAGGAGCCGCGAGTCCTGATCGCCAACGCCACATGGCTCCAGGAGTCCGGCGTGCGCATTCCCACGCCCGAAAGACCTTGGAACTGGAGTGAGTTCAGGGAGATCACCGACGAACTGAGCGACGGGGACGGCAAGTACGGCGTGGCCTGGCCGCTCAAGGAGCCCGTCTCGGCCACGCTCAACCTGTCACTGTCGACCGGTGGGCAGCTGTTCCACCGAGGCGCGGACGGCAAGGTGAAGATCCGCTTCGGCGAGGCCGACGAGGTGGTGCCAGAGACCATCCACGATCAGGTCAACACCGATGGCAGCGCGTCGAGTTCGACACTCGGCAGCAGCGGCTCCGACACACTCCCCGGCTTCTTCGGCGGCAGATACGCGATGGTGCCGCTCGGCTTCTCGTACCGGCAGCAGATCGTGCAGCAGGCGCCCAAGGGCTTCGACTGGCAGGTGCTTCCCGCACCGGCCGGCGCCGACGGGCTCGCCCAGGGAGTGAGTCCGCAGACGCTGTCCATCGCGGAGGACAGCCCGAACAAGGAGCAGGCCGCAGAGTTCATCGACTTCCTGCTGCGGCCCGAGAACATGGTCCGGCTCGCGCTCGGCGACTGGATGCTGCCCACGGGCACCGAAGCCCTCAAGGACCCTGCGCTGCACACGACCGAGCACGACTGGGCCACTGGAACGGCCCTCGCCGCCCACCTGCGCTCGGCCCCGGCGCAGTCCGTACGCGGCTATCCCGAGTGGAAGGACAAGATCGCGACGCCCGCCTTACAGGAGTACTACAGCGGGGCGATCGATCTGGACGAGCTGCGCGGGCGACTGGTGGAGGACGGGAACTTGGTACTCAAGCGCTATCAGAGGTGACGGCCTCGATCGGAGGGGACGGCCGCCCATATACAGGTTGCACGAGACGTATCGTCTCGCCTATGGTCGTCGTCATGACCACCCCCCGCCCCGCCCACATCGCCATGTTCTCCATCGCCGCCCACGGGCACGTGAACCCGAGCCTCGAGGTGATCCGGGAGCTCGTGTCCCGCGGGCACCGGGTGACGTACGCGATTCCGCCCGCCTTCGCCGAGAAGGTGGCCGAGACCGGTGCCGAGCCGAAGCTCTGGCAGTCGACGCTGCCCGGCCCCGACGCCGACCCCGAGGCGTGGGGGAGCACGCTCCTCGACAACGTGGAGCCGTTCCTCACCGACGCGATCCAGGCCCTGCCGCAGCTCATCGAGGCGTACGAGGGTGACGAGCCCGACCTCGTGCTGCACGACACCGCCTCCTACCCGGCCCGTGTCCTCGCCCACCGCTGGGGCGTCAAGGCGATCTCGCTCTCCCCGCACATGGTCGCCTGGGACGGCTACGAAGAGGAGGTCGCCGAACCCATGTGGGCCGAGCCGAAGAAGACCGAGCGCGGCAAGGCGTACTACGCCCGCTTCCAGGCCTGGCTGGACGAGAACGGGAACGACCTGGACCCCGACTCCTTCGGCGGTCGGCCCGACCGCTCGCTCGTTCTCATCCCCAAGGCGCTCCAGTGGAACGCCGACCGGGTCGACGAGAACCGCTACACCTTTGTCGGCGCCTGCCAGGGTGACCGCTCGGCGCAGGGTGACTGGCAGCGGCCGGCCGGCGCGGACAAGGTACTCCTCGTCTCCCTCGGCTCCGCCTTCACCAAGCAGCCCGGCTTCTACCGCGAGTGCGTCAAGGCCTTCGGTCACCTGCCCGGCTGGCACATGGTGCTCCAGATCGGCAGGCACGTCGACCCGGCCGAGCTCGGCCAGATCCCCGCGAACGTGGAAGTGCGGAACTGGGTCCCGCAGTTGGCGATCCTCAAGCAGGCCGACGCCTTCATCACCCACGCGGGCGCGGGCGGCAGCCAGGAAGGTCTGGCCACCGGGACGCCGATGGTCTGCGTGCCCCAGGCCGCCGACCAGTTCGGCAACGCCGACGTGCTCCAGTCCCTCGGCGTCGCCCGCCATGTGCCCACGGATGAGGCGACGGCCGAGACCCTGCGCGAGGCGGTGCTCTCCCTCGTCGACGACCCCGAAGTGGCGCACCGCCTCAAGGAGATCCAGGAGGGAATGGCGGGCGAGGGCGGCACTCAGCGCGCGGCAGACCTGATCGAGGCAGAACTCGCCGCGGCCCAGGGGACCCCTAACTCCGGGTCAGCTCCGCAAGCTTGACCACGGTGTTCCAGTTGCGGCTGGTGGCGATCAGGCCCTGCACCAGCCGCGGCTTCGACAGGGCCTCGGCCAGCTTGGAGCGGCCGAGGCCCTCGGGGGCGTACAGGTAGAGGCAGCGGTCGCCGAGACGGAACTCCTCGGGGAGGAAGGCCTGTTGGTCGATCGGCGCGAACCGTTCGGGGGCGACCGGCGCGGAGAAGTACGTGATGTGCAGCTGCTTGGGCTGGAGTTCGGCCGCCGGGAACGGGCAGGCCTCCAGTACCGCCTGGAGGTACGCGTGGTCGCGGACCAGGACCTCGACGGTGAAGCCGAAGTGCTTCTCGATGGCCGCGGTGAGGTCCGCGGCGAGGGAGTCCTCGTCGCCGCCGTCCGCGGTGAAGATCGCGTTGCCGCTCTGGAGGTAGGTGCTCACCCCGCCGAGACCGAGACCCTGAAGCAGCGTGCGCAGTTCGGCCATCGGCACCTTCTTGCTGCCGCCCACGTTGATCCCGCGCAACAGCGCCGCATACGTCGTCATCCGCACACGATAGAACCGCCGCACACAGGAGGACCGACGCACACAATAGATCCCGCATACGACAAAGCGGCCGCCGTGCCCCGTGGGGGCGAGCACGACGGCCGCGGTCGGAGACGTTACTCGGTTATTCGACGATCTTCAGGAGCTTGTTCGGCGTGCCCGGGGACGCGTTGGAGATCGTGTCCGCGGTCGCGCCGTCCGAGAGCGCCTTGGTGACCGCCGCCGGGTCGGCGTCGGGGTGGCCGGCCAGGTAGACGGCCGCGGCGCCCGCTACGTGCGGGGTCGCCATGGACGTACCGGAGATGGTGTTGGTGGCGTCGTCGCCGGTGTTCCAGGCGGAGGTGATCTCCGAGCCGGGGGCGTAGATGTCCACGGCGGAACCGAAGTTGGAGAAGTCCGACTGCTGGTCGTCCTCGGTGGAGGAGGCGACCGTGATGGCCTCGGGGACCCGGGCCGGTGAGCCCTGGCTCGCGTCGGCCGACTCGTTGCCCGCCGCGACGGCGAAGGTGACGCCGGACGCGATGGCCTTCTTCACGGCCGCGTCGAGGGCCTCGTCGACGGTGCCGCCGAGGCTCATGTTGGCGACGGACGGGCCCTCGGCGTTGGCGGTGACCCAGTCGATGCCCGCGACGACCTGCTCGGTGGTGCCGGAGCCCTGGTCGTCGAGTACGCGGACGCCGACGATCTTCGCCTTCTTCGCGACGCCGTGCGCCTCGCCCGCGATGGTGCCCGCCACGTGCGTGCCGTGGCCGTTGCCGTCCTGCGCGGTGTCGTCGTTGTCGACCGCGTCGAAGCCGTCCGCGGCACGGCCGCCGAAGTCGCTGTGGCTGACGCGGACTCCGGTGTCGATGACGTACGCGGTGACGCCCTCACCGGCGCTGTCGGGGTAGTTGTAGGCGCCGTCGCCCGCGGTCTCGGTCTGGTCGATGCGGTCCAGGCCCCAGGAGGGCGGGTTGGACTGGGTGGCGTCGATGTGGAACTTCTTGTTCTGGACCACCTTGGCGACCGACGAATCGGCGGCCAGCCGCTTGGCCTCGGTCTCCGAAAGACCGGACGCCGAGAAGCCGTTGACGGCCGAGGCGTACGTGCGCTTCAGGGAGCCGCCGTACTCCTGGGCGAGGTCCTTCTTGGCGCCCTTGGTGGCCTTCTCGTCGAGCAGCACGATGTAGCTGCCGGAAACGGCGCCCTTGGCGTCGAGTCCGTAGACCTTGCCCTCGGCCGGAGTCGCGGCGCCTGCGGTGGTCCCGGCGAAGACGGTCACGCCCACCGCGGTGGCGGTGGCGGCTATGGCCGCGGTCAGCTTGATTCTGCGGGCACGCTGGGTTGTTGCCATGAAGAGGGGTCTCCTCGTGGTTTCTGTGGGGGGATTTGTGGGGGGAAATCTCGCCGTCGGGCACCGATGGTTACCCGGCGGTTGGCACGAAACCCTTGCTGATTGACGCGCGCAGATCAACACCTACATACAGCTGTGACACATTCAACAAGTGTTCGCAATAACAAAGGGGTTGAGGGGCGACAGAACGGACGCGACGTCCGACGGGCCGGACGTCTTGATCGCGCCCCCGAGAACTCCATTTACGTGTAAGGGGCCACCTCCTCCTTGGTGCTGATGCCACGGGGGGCCAAGGGGAGGAGTCGATCCTCCGTCAGTTCACCAGGCAGCACGACGAGATGCCTTTATCCGGCCCATACCTTCAAACCATGGGGACGGCAGGGGGCTGTCACCACAGACAAGGGGGCAAGCCCGTCATGGGGAACGGAGATACACGGGTGCGGGGCATAGCCGCCCGGGCCGGCGGCTGGAGCGCCCGGCATCGCTGGGCGGCCGTCGGGATCTGGATGCTGTTCGTCGTCCTGACGATGGGGCTCGGCTCCGCGGCGGGCACGGTCGAGGTCAAGGACAGCGAGCAGATCAGCGGCGAGACCAGCCAGGCGGCGACCATCGCCGAAGAGGCGGGCATCGACGAGCCGGCCGGGGAGACCGTGCTCGTCCAGGCCAAGGACTCCGGCACGAAGGCGACGGACGCGGACTTCCGCGCCGCCGTCACGGCCGTGATGCAGGCGGTCGAGAAGACCGGCGAGGTGACGGCCGTGACCTCGCCGTACGACACGAAGACCATCTCCAAGGACGGCCGCAGCGCGCTCGTGCAGTTCGACATGCGCGGCGAGGCGGACACCGCGGGCGAGCGCGTGGAGCCCGTACTCAAGGCCGTCGAAGAGGTGCAGAAGGACCATGCGTCGCTGACGATCGAGCAGATCGGCGGCGCCAGCATGATGAAGACGTTCGACGACGCGTTCGGCGAGGACTTCAAGCAGGCCGAATACTCCGCCGTACCGGTGGCGCTCGGCATCCTGCTGGTCGCGTTCGGTGCGGTGGTGGCGGCGCTGGTGCCGGTGGCCCTCGCGATCACCGCGATCATCGCGACGATGGGTCTGATGGGCATCGTCAGCCATGTGATGCCCATGAGCGACACCGCCAGCTCCGTGATGCTGCTGGTGGGCCTCGCGGTCGGTGTCGACTACTGCCTGTTCTACCTGCGCCGCGAGCGCGAGGAGCGGGCGGCCGGACGTGACGCGCAGACCGCGCTCCAGATCGCCGCGGCGACCAGTGGCCGCGCCATCGTCGTCTCCGGTGTCACGGTGTGCGTGGCGATGGCGGGCATGCTGTTCACCGGCATCGCCGAGTTCGAGGGAATGGGCCTTGCCTCGCTGATGGTCGTGGCGGTCGCCATGGTCGGCTCCGTGACGGTGCTGCCCGCACTGCTCTCGCTGCTCGGTGAGCGGGTGGAGAAGGGGCGGATCCCGTACCTGCACCCGGAGAGCAAGCTGCGGCGCAACCGTGGGCGTGGCAACCGCGATAGCCGCTTCTGGACGGCCGTGCTCAAGGGTGTGCTGGCGCGGCCCGCCCTCTCGGTCGTCGTCGCGGCCGGTGCCCTGCTCGCCATCGCGGCTCCCGCACTCGGCATGAAGACCCAGAACCTCACCCTCGACCAGGAGTTCGGCGACTCGCTGCCCATCGTGGCGACGTACGACCGGGTCAACGAGGCCTTCCCCGGCGGGTCCGACCCGGCCGAGGTGGTCGTCAAGGCCGACGACATCAACTCGCCCGAGGTGAAGTCCGCGATCGCCGACTTCCGCACACAGGCGGTGGAATCGGGTGCCTCGCGCGGCCCGGTCGACGTCAAGGTGCACGACGAGGAGAACGTCGCCTTCGTGTACGTACCGCTGGTGGGCGGTTCGGACCTGGACAAGGCCGAGAAGAGCCTGACGACCATCCGCGACGAGGTGCGTCCGGCGACGCTCGGCAAGGTCGACGGCCTCGAGGCGCCGGTCACCGGTCAGGTCGCGGGCTCGAAGGACTTCAACGACCAGCTCGCCGGCGCGGTGGCCCCGGTCTTCGCCTTCGTCGTGGTCTTCGCCTTCCTGCTGATGCTGCTGTCGTTCCGCTCGGTGACGATCGCGATCACCGCTATCGTCCTCAACCTCCTTTCGGTGGGCGCGGCTTACGGCATCCTCGTCGGCGTCTTCCAGCACGGCTGGGGTGCCTCGCTGGTCGGCGCGGAGGGCGTGGGCGCCATCATCACCTGGCTGCCGCTGTTCCTCTTCGTGATCCTCTTCGGGCTGTCCATGGACTACCACGTGTTCGTGGTCTCCCGGATCCGCGAGGCGCGACTGCGGGGCCGCAGCACGAAGGACGCCATCCAGCACGGTGTCGTCACCACGGCCGGTGTCGTCACCAGCGCCGCCGTCATCATGGTCGCCGTCTTCGCGATCTTCGGCACCCTGTCCATGCAGTCCATGAAGCAGATGGGCGTCGGCCTCGCGGCGGCGGTCCTCATCGACGCGACGATCATCCGAGGCGTCCTGCTCCCCGCGGCGATGGCCCTCCTCGGTGAACGCAACTGGTACTTCCCGAAGTGGCTCAACCGCCTCCCGGACCTCACCCACGACGAGTCCCCGCAGGGACCGGTGTCTTCGCCGCCTCCGTCTCCGCCGGCGGTCGAGGGGGAGAAGGTGGGGGTCTGACCTTCTCGCGGTAGTCGCGGTGGTTCGGCACGTGGCCGGGGTGTGCGCATCCCGGCCACGTCGCTGTGTGCGGGGGTAGCCTGGTCGGGCGCGTTGCGATTTTCGCAAGACGTGGATACGGTGGGCGGTATGGACGAGACTGTGATCGACCGTGTGCGCAGGGTCATGGAAGCAGCCTCGATGAGCCAGGCCGCGTTCGCCGAGAAGGTGGGGCTCACGCCCGACAAGTTGTCGAAGTCCCTTGCCGGGGTGCGTCGATTCAGCTCGCTCGATCTCGCCCTGATCGCCGAGGCCGGCGGCCGGACGGTGGACTGGCTGCTCACGGGGCGGGAGCCGCTGCGCCCGTCGTTCGCGGCGCGTACGACCGCCGGATCGGCTCCCCGGCGGGACCGCGTGAGCGATGCCGCAGACCGCTTCACCGCGGCGTACGAGGTGCTGGAGCTGTTGGGCAGACCTCCGAAACTGCCGCCACTGCCCTCCCCGCGCTCCGACCTCGACCGCTTTGTGGACCAGGGGAAACGGCTGGCTCAGGACGCCGTCGACGTTCTGACGGCGGCGGGCGAATCCCGGCCCGTGGCCGATCTCGAGACCGATGTGCTGATCACTGAATGCGCCCAACTGTTCGGTGTGGACGTCTCGGTGACACGACTGCCCGACGGTGTGGACGGGCTCACCTGGCAGACGGACGCCTTCCGGCTCATCCTCGTCGGGCCCACGGAGACCTGGACCCGGCAGAGGTTCACGCTGGCTCACGAACTCGGCCACATCCTGGCCCGCGACGCCCAGGACCTCGTCGTCGAGTCACATGTGGCACCCGGCCGACAGAAGGACCTGACGGAGGTACGGGCCAATGTCTTCGCCTCGAACCTGCTGATGCCCGAGCCAGAAATCCGGCACCGGTTCCGGCAGGTGACCGACCGGCACAGCAAGCTCACCGACGAGGCCTTCGCCAAGCTGGTCGTCGCGTTCAAGGTCTCGCCCAGCGCGCTGGCCGCCCGGTTGAGCCAACTCCGCCTGATCGACGCGCAGTCGGCGCCGCACTTCCGGGGGCTGACGACGGAGACCTGCCACCTGCTGGCGGGCGCGACGGACGCCTTCCAGCGACAGCTCGCCTGGGCGGCGGCCGAGCGATTCCCCGTACGCCTCGTGGCCGCCCTCTACCAGGCCTACGCCGACGGCGAGACCACTCTCCGGCCCCTCGCCGCGCTTATGGGGATGGACGTGGACCAACTCCACGACCTTCTCGATCCGGCCGAGCCCGACACACCTGAACCGCTCGCCGGCGAAGCGGAAGAAGGGGACCTGGTCTTCCAGCCATGAGCACCTGCTGGTTCCCGGACAACACGGTGCTGTGCAACTTCGCGGCCGTCGACCGCCTGCCCCTGCTGGAGAAACTGCTCGACGGCCGCGGCCGCTGGACGGAGGCCGTGGCTCACGAAGCACAGCAGTCAGCCGCCTACCTTCCCCGCTTACGGGACAGAGTGGTGGCCGGCATGCTCGGCGAGCCGATCGCCATCACGGACGTCCGGGAAATCGCCGAGGTCGACCGTGTGCGCCGAGCCGTCTTCGGCGGTGTGGCCTCGGCACCGACCAAACACCTCGGCGAGGCCGAGACCTGCGTACTGATCACCATGCGTCGCGAGTTCCGCGACTCGGTGTGGATCACGGATGACCGGTCGGCCGGCGCCTTCGCGCGGCGATCGGGCATCACCACGAAGGAGACGTACGACCTGATGAACGAGGCCGTCGTCGGTGAGCTGGTCACTGCCGCGGACGGTCACGAGCTACTCGGTCGGATGGTGGCCGCCGGCCGCCACTTGCACCGCGTTTCGACGCGGCCCGACGAACTTATGCGCTGTAACCGCGGCGGTTCGCGCGGGCCTTCTCGTGCGGGCCCCCAGTAGCAGGGACATGCGAACTGCGGCGTGCGGTGGCCGAATCGAGCATGGGATGGGTGCTGCACGCGGCTGTGGCAGGCTCTGACCCATGCGATACATCATCATCGGAGCGGGGGCGGTGGGCGGGGCGATCGGTGGTCGTCTTGCCGGGGCCGGGTGCGAGGTCGTGTTGGTCGCGCGGGGGGCGCAGTACGAGGCGCTGCGCGAGCGCGGGTTGCGGCTGGTGGTGCCCGATGGGCCGCACGTGCAGCGGCTGACCACGGTCGACGGGCCGTACGCCCTCGGGGAGTTGCGGGCGGACGACGTGCTCGTGCTCGCCGTCAAGACGCAGGACAGTGCGGCGGCCCTGGAGAGTTGGGCTCCGGTCACGGTGGCGGGCGGAGGGACGGCGGGTGAGCGGCTGCCCCTGGTGTGCGCGCAGAACGGGGTGGAGAGCCAGCGGCTCGCGCTGCGGCGCTTTCGGCGGGTGTACGGCATGTGCGTCTGGCTGCCCGCGGCCTTTGTCGAGCCGGGCGTCGTGTCCGCCGCCGGCACGCCGCTGACCGGCATTCTGCACCTCGGCCGGTACCCGTCCGGCATGGATGAGATGGCCCGTCGTATAGCCGCCGACCTGGAGAAGTCCCGGTTCGAGGCGCCGGTCGTACCCGATGTGACGCGCTGGCAGTACGCCAAGCTCCTCGGCAACCTCGCGAACGCGATCGAGGCGGTCAGCGGCGTGCTCACCAGCGAGGAGGGCATCGCGCTCTACGACCGCGTCCGCGCCGAGGGCGAGGCCGTGCTCGCCGCGGCGGGCATCGCGTACGCCGGTGACGAGGAGCAGAAGCAGGCCCGCGCGGACAAGATGCGGTTCGAGCCCTTCGACGGCTCCGAGCGTGGTGCCGGCTCCTCCTGGCAGTCGCTCCACCGTGGCACCGGCACGATCGAGGCCGACTACCTCAACGGCGAGATCACCCTCCTGGGCCGCCTGCACGGCGTGCCGACCCCGCTCAACGACCTGCTGCGACGGCTCGCGAACGACTTCGCGCGCGAGCGCAGGGCGGCGGGGTCGATGCCCGTGTCCGAGCTGGTGCGGCTGGCCGACGAGGCGGTCGCGTCTGTTCAAGAGGACTGAGCGTCGCTTTTGCTCGGGCAGGGAAACAGCCGCGGGTCGTCCAGGTGGGAATGGTGCCGGTGACTGAGCGAGAGCGAGTGCCGGGGCCGGATGCGGTTGGCTGGCCCCGGCACTCACGCCGGGACGGTCTTCTTTGCCGGAGGGTGCGCTCTCGGTCTCCGTTCTTCGGGAGGGGAACGCGGGTTCTTGGGTCGAATAATCAGGCCATGAGTCACGAAGTCCGGTTCCGCGAGGGCGTGGAAGGGTCCGCAGATATACACAGTCAATGAGATGACTTCGTCGAACCAATGGTTCTGTCCAACAGGTGGCGTTGAGGTGTCGACAATTCGGCGTCGTCACCTTATTTTGCACGACCGCCCGTCAACGACTATGCGGTGCTGTGTCACGGTGCCCGAGGGGCTGACTGAATAGATATAACCCTTGTGGGTTACCAGCATGCTGTGTGCCTCGATTTTTGTTTCCTGCTTTGTGCCGAGGGTTGAAACGGTTGTCACTCTTTGGTCGGATATGAAGGCGCCACACTGACGAAATATTCCTATATCCCCGCCGTTTCTTGCGTGGATCGGAATGGAGGACTTCGAATGATTGGTCGAGGAGATGGAGATTTCTTGAGTGGAACTCTCGGCGTCCGCTGAGAACGCACCAAAAATGGTCGCTTCGTCGGAACTCACACAGTCGCTGGTGAATTTTTCCGAATTGCGCACCTTCCCGCCTGTGATCAATGAAACTTCAGCGGCCTTGTCGCCCGTCGTGAATGCTGTACCGTGCTCCGGTGAAAAGCAGCCGATTCCGCCGGGAAGTTTGGTAGATATTGTGGATGATGTTAGACGGTGCGCTCCTTCTAGAGGGAAGCGAAACGCGCTCCACCTGTTTGAGGAACCTGGCTGGATGGACACAACTAGCGTCTTCCTATCGATGGAAATTCTCCCCAAAGAGTCGGCTATTCCTCCCTTAAATTTCCTAGTGTGAATCCTGTTGTCTAGTGACCAGATCATAGAAGATTCCGATGTAGCTATCCAGTTGGTTTGATCCGAACTCCAGTGAACGGTGAGATTTTTAGTCGAGAATGAATGTTCAGTGGTGTCTCCATGGATTTTCCAGATGGCCTTTGATTTTGAGAGGCCTGGATTCATGTCAGTGGAGGCAGAAATTACAGCATTGGGGCATGAGGTTGCGCAATGTACGTCAGATGGAAAGTGCTGACGCTCTTTCCATTGCTCCGTGCCGCCTCGGGTATATCCGGTCAGGACTTCCCGTTGTGTGTCGTATGTGATATATCCGTTACTGTCTCCGTCGACGAGTACCAGGGATTCTTTTGAGGTCTCGCTCTTGTCGGCGTGTGACGCAGATGATGAACAGCCTGACGTCAGTACAGTCACGCTGACTACCGCCGCGATGACGGCAAGGGCAGGGCGAGTCCTCATTGGGTTTCCTGGTGGTCGTGACGTATGTGGCCGTTGGGTGTGAGTGGGTACGCCAGGCTACGATGTACCCACTCACGTCAGGGTGTGACTAGAACGCGAACGACTTGGAATTGCACTCGGTTGGCAATCCGTCCAGTGAATACCAGCCATGCGCGGCGAGGCGAGTATTCCCCCGCTTGGTCACCGGGCGCTCACTCTTGAGATATGTGAAACCCCAGCCGAAGTCACCCCAAGCGTGGCTTCCCTTCTTGGCCTCGTCGACTCCCTTACGTCGCTGGCCGTCCAGTAGGTAGCTGACGATGTTGAAGTCCCTCCGGGTCTTCCTTATTCCGTTGCTGGTCGGCCAGTATTGCCGCTTGGTGTGCTGCCAGGTCGTACGGGTTTTTGCCATGTAGAACGTCTTGACCTTAATCTTGGCGTCAGACGTAGACGTGATGGCTGCCGAACACGTCGTTTGCTTAGTGCGTTCGGTTGCGGCGGACGCTTCCGGTACTGCCAGCCCGGCGAACAGAATTCCGGCGATGACTGGTGTTGTCCATGCCGTTCGCCGCCCCGTGTGGTGTATCAAGGCCTTTCCTTTCCTTGTGGTGGCACCATCATGGGACGATTACTGCTGCTGGATCAAGGAAGTTGAGGATCATTTGAGCCTTGATCCACTGCGCGATAGTGGGCTGTGGACGGCGGAATGAGAAGAGGTTCCTGCTGACCTGGGATGATGGGAGTTCCTACGTCCTCATCAGTCCCACGAAGCAAGGCACCTCGTAAGTGAAAGTCTCCCGCAGCCCGGCGACGCTGTTCGCCGCGTTCGCCGCCCCGGATCTGATCGCCCGTGCCGGGATGGCCCCGACGATCCGGCTGGCCGAGCGGTGCGGCCTGCCCTAGTTGGTGGCCCAGAAGGTGAAGCTCACCGGCGCGAGGAACGGCGCCGGTACGGGGCCGCCGACACGAAGGCCCTGTCGATCGTGGGCGGCATGATCGCCGGGGCAGACAGCATCGACCCACGCGACCAACCTGCCCGTCCACAACCCGAAAGACCTTGGAGACCCCGCACCGGACAGCCATCCAGCAATAGCCGCTGCTCGCATCCCGAAGAAACACCCAGAACCCGCCCGACGCCCGTGATCAGAATTCACGCGGTGGATCGAGGTTGAGGTGATCATTCGTGCGGTGGCATACGGACGCAAAAGAAATGCGAACAGAAGGGATGAAATGGCCTGAGGTGATTCTTCTGGAATTGGCGGGCTATGAACCGGCTGCGTCAGGCCGTGCGCGTTGCAAGGCGCAGTGAGTTTGCTGCGTAATATCGAGCCAGTAGAATTTGTGCCACTTCTTGCGCCGATCCCAGCACATCCGCCAGTACATCCGCTTCCGCAGCACCCCGCGCGATTCGGTCCGGCAGGAATCCGGGCGCAAGGACATATGGGGCGACTGCGACCCGCGTGCAGCCAAGGGCGCGGAGCTCTCGGACGGCATCCTCCGTGCGAGGCAGTGACGCGGAGGCGAACGCAGGCCGCACGGCGCACCAACCGGTGTGCCGCCACTCCCGCGCGATTTCTGCGATCACTGCGATCGCCTCCGGGTCCGTGGACCCCGCCGAGGCCAGCACGACCCCGGTCGAGGACTTGGCGGCCGGGCTCAGCCCAGCCTCGTACAACCGCCGTTCGAGCGCGGCGGTCAGCAGCGGCGACGGGCCGAGGACCTCGGCCTGCCGGATCCGCAGCCGCGGCGGTGCCTCCCGCAGCACCGCCGGGATGTCGGCCTTCGCATGGAAGGCCCTGGTCAGGAGGAGCGGAAGGGCCACGACATCGCGTACTCCCCGTGCCGCCAGCGACTCCAGCACCCCTCCCACGGACGGGACGTTGAAGTCCAGGAACCCGGTCTCCACGCGCAGCTCCGGCCGCATGGCCCGCACCCGGCGTACCAGGGCGTGCACGGTCGCGGCATGCCGCGGGTCGCGGCTGCCGTGGGCGATGACGAGGAGGACCGGGTTGCGCATGGGAGTTCAGCTCCTCACGAGGAGACCGCGGCTGCGCAGGACCCACCGCTCCAGCGGACTGAAGATCAGCAGGTCGATGGCGATGCCGACGATCAGGATGAGGAAGATGGCGAGGAACACCATCGACATGGAACTGGTGTTGCGGCCGTTCTCCAGCAACTGGCCGAGGCCCACTCCGAGTTCGGGCGAGGACGCGATGATCTCCGCGGCCATCAGCGAGCGCCAGGAGAACGCCCAGCCCTGCTTGAGACCCGCCACATAGCCGGGCAGCGCCGCCGGCATCACGATGTGCCAGGTCCCGCGCAGGCCCGTCGCGCCGAGGGTGCGGCCCGCCCGCAGGAACAGCGGCGGCACCTGGTCGACGCCGGAGACGAGACCGTTGGCGATCGACGGGACGGCGCCGAGCAGGATCACCGCGTACATCATCTCGGGCTTCAGGCCCAGCCAGATCACGGCGGGCGGCACCCAGGCCACCGACGGTAGTGACTGCAGGCCGGACAGGATGGGGCCGATCGCCGCCCGTACGAACCTCACCCGGGCGACCAGCAGTCCCAGCGGGGTGCCGATCGCGAGCGCCATCACGAAGCCGAACAGACCGCGCGAGACGCTGGTCCAGATGAAGTCGAGCAGCGTGCCCTGCAGCCACGCCTCGCGGACTTCGCCCCACACGTCGGACGGCGAGGGCAGCTTGGCCGGGTCGTCGACGACCTTGAAGGTGATCAGCGCCTGCCAGACCACCAGGACCAGTGCGACGGCGACGATCGGCGGGAGGATCTTCTGGACGAGGGTCTGGCGGAACGGGGTCCGGCTCGTCTGGACCGTCTCCAGCGCGTCGAGGCCCGCCTCGAGACCGGCGAGATCATTGGCGTGCCCGCTGTCCTTGGCGTTCCCGTCGGCCTTGGTCTCAGTGCTGGCCATGGCGGCGGATCTCCCCACGCAGTTGTTCGGTGATCTCGACGGACAGCTCGGCGACGGCGGTGTCCTCGATACGGCGCGGCTGCGGAAGGTCCACCGTCCACTCGCGCGCGATCCGCCCGGGACGCGAGGAGAGGAGTACGACGCGCTGCGCGAGCCGTGCCGCCTCTCGCACGTTGTGCGTCACGAACAGGACGGACAGTTTCGTCTCGCGCCAGATACGGGTCAGCTCGTCGTGCAGCACGTCCCGTGTGATGGCGTCGAGGGCCGCGAACGGCTCGTCCATCAGCAGCAGCTTGCTGTCCTGGGCGAGCGCGCGGGCCAGCGCGACCCGCTGCCGCATACCGCCGGACAGCTCGTGCACCCGCTTCCCGTACGCGCCCTTCAGCCGGACGAGTTCCAGCAGCTCGTCCGCCTTGTCGCGGCGCTCGGACTTCGGAACTCCCCTGAGCTTCAGGGCGAGTTCGATGTTCTTGCCCGCGGTCAGCCACGGAAAGAGCGCGTGCTCCTGGAACATCAGGGCCGGTCGGCCGTCCGTCGTGATGCTGCCCGCGGTGGGGGCGTCGAGACCCGCGACCAGGTTCAGCAGCGTCGACTTGCCGCAGCCGGAGGCCCCCAGCAGGGTGACGAACTCGCCCGGCGCGACATCGAGCGTGATGTCGTCGAGGACGAGCTGCTGTCCGGCGGGTCCGGCGAAGGACTTCGAGACGTGCTCGATCCGCGCGGCGTACTCCACCGACGTCGTGGCGTCGGCGGCCTTGGCGAGGGCGGTTGCCATGGTCGTCACCTCCTGGGAACTCATCAGTGTCGGCTTGTGGACTTGCTCGGCCGGCGTGCTCACTTGGCTTGCTCGACGCCGAGACCGGCGTCGTCGACGGTGCTCTTGCCCTCGGCTGCGAGGACCTTGTTCAGGAGCCTGAGGTCGTAGATGCCGCTCAGATCGGGCTTCTTCAGCAGGCCCGCCTTCACCGCGTGCTCAGCCTCGGTGCTGAGGGTCGAGGCCAGCGGGTCGTCGGTCATCTGGATGGACTTCCAGGCCGGATCGAGCACTTCCGCCGGAAGCGGCTTGCCGGTGTCGGCCTTCAACTGCGCGTTCGCCGCGGCCTTCGCCTGGTCCGGGTTGGCGCTGATCCACGCGTTCGTCTTCACCGAGCCGCGCAGCACGGCCTCGACGACCTTCGGGTGCTCCTCGAGGAAGCTCTGCGACACGATGATGTTCGTGATCACGAACTTCCTCTCGGGCCACAGCGTCGACTCGTCGAGCAGTACCTTGCCGCCCTCGGCAACCAGCTTGGACGCGGTCGGCTCCGGCACCCAGGCGCCGTCGATCGAGCCCGACTTGTAGGCGTCCGGGGTGATCTTGTTGTCCGTGCGGACGACGGAGACATCGCCCTTGCCGCTCTCCGCGTCGACCGTCCAGCCCTTCTCCGCGATCCAGTTGAGGAACGCGACGTCCTGGGTGTTGCCGAGCTGCGGCGTGGCGATCTTCTTGCCCTTGACGTCGTCCAGGGTCTTGATCTTGTCCGGGTCGACGACGAGCTTCACACCGCCGGAGGCGGAACCGCCGATGATGCGCAGGTTTTTGCCGTTCGACTTGGTGTAGCCGTTGATCGCCGGAGAGGGGCCGATCCAGCCGATGTCGATGGACTTCGAGTTGAGGGCCTCGATCTCGGAGGGGCCCGCGTTGAAGGTCGCGTACTCGGCCTGCGTACCGCCCAGTTCCTTCTGGACGAAGCCTTTCTGGTTGCCCACGAGAGCGGTGGCGTGCGTGAGATTTCCGAAGTAACCGATCTTGACGGTGTCGAGGCCGTCGATCTTCGCGCCCTTGGCGGCGACGTTCGCCGTGTCGTCCTTCGCCTGAGAGCCGTAGCCGCAGGCCGTCGCGGCAAGCGCGAGGAGCGGAAGCGCGGCAAGGGCGGCGAGGCCGCGGCGCAAGGTACTTCGGGTGCTGGCAGGCACGGGAGGAGTTCCTCTCGTTGGCCCGGCGGTCACGTCTCTCAGGTCGTGGCCGGGAAGGCGGCGGGTTTTCGTCTGGCACGCAGGCAGTGCGCGTACGTCATCGCGCACATCGCGCCACCCCGCCCTCCCCGCTGCCGAGGGCACCGCTGCCGACGCGGCCGCCCTCCTTCGCGAAGGTCGAGAAGATGTCGGTGGTCATGGCTAGAAGTCCCACCCGTCGTCGTCCGTGTCGCCCTTCACCGGCTCCGGAGAGGCGAAGGACTCGCCGACCATGCCCGCGGTCAGCGTCGTCCCGTCCGCCGGGTCGATCAGGATGAACGAGCCGGTGCGCCGGGAGTCGGCGTACGCGTCGACCGGCAGCGGCTCGGCGGTACGGATCTTCACCCGGCCGATGTCGTTGGCGACCAGGTGCCCCGGGTGCGGGTGCAGGGACAGGTCGTCGAGGGTCAGCCGGGAGGGGATGTCCTTGACGATCGCCTTGACGGTGCGGGTGCCGTGCTTGAGCAGCACACGGTGGCCGATGGTCAGCGCCGCGTCCGCGACATGGCACACCGTCGCCTCGATGTCCTGCGTGGTCGCGGGCGCGTCCTTGCTGGGCACGATCAGATCGCCGCGCGAGATGTCGATGTCGTCCTCGAGCAGGACCGTCACCGACTGCGTCGTCCAGGCCACGTCCACCGGCCGGCCCAGCAGATCGATCCCGGAGATCTTCGACGTACGGCCCGAGGGCAGCACGGTGACGTCCTCGCCGACGCGGAAGGCACCGGCCGCGATCTGGCCCGCGTAACCCCGGTAGTCGGGGTGCTCGGCGGTCTGCGGCCGGATCACGTACTGCACGGGCAGGCGCGCGTGGCAGGTGGCCAGGTCGTGGGTGACCGGGACCGTCTCCAGGTGCTCCAGGAAGGTCGGGCCGCCGTACCAGTCCATGTTCGCGGACGGGTCCACCACGTTGTCACCGGCGAGCGCCGAGATGGGGATCGCGGTGATCTCGGGGACGCCCAGTTCGGAGGCGTACGCCGTGAACTCCTCGGCGATCGCGGCGAACACGGTCTCCTGGTAGTCGACGAGGTCCATCTTGTTGACGGCCAGCACCACGTGCGGCACCCGGAGAAGCGCCGCGATCGCGGCGTGCCGGCGGGTCTGCTCGACGACGCCGTTGCGGGCGTCGACCAGGATCACCGTCAGCTCGGCCGTGGAGGCACCCGTCACCATGTTGCGGGTGTACTGCACATGGCCGGGGGTGTCGGCGAGGATGAACCGGCGGCGGGCGGTGGCGAAGTAGCGGTACGCCACGTCGATGGTGATGCCCTGCTCGCGCTCGGCCCGCAGTCCGTCCGTGAGCAGCGCCAGGTCGGGTGCGTCCTGACCGCGGCTGCGCGAGGCGTGCGCGACGGCCTCCAGCTGGTCGGTGAGGACCGACTTGGAGTCGTGCAGCAGCCGTCCGACGAGCGTGGACTTGCCGTCGTCGACGGACCCGGCGGTCGCGAACCGCAGCAGGGTGGTGTCCCTGACCTGCTCGACTGTCGTCATGCGTAATCCCTTTGCTACATTCCGTGGTGGCCGCCGGGTCGGCGGTTTCGGCCTGTGGAGCCGATGTAAGACCTCGGCTTGGGTTCGTCCCGGGGGCTGTCGGCGGTGAAGCAGGAAGCCCGGTGAGCGATTGCCGGAATCCGCGGTCCTCGGACGGTGGGAGAGGCCAACGTTAGAAGTACCCCTCTCTTTTGCGGTCTTCCATGGCCGCCTCGGAGAGCTTGTCGTCGGCTCGCGTCGCGCCTCGTTCGGTGAGGCGCGAGGCGGCGATCTCCCTGATCACGGCCTCCAGCGTGATGGCGTCGGAGTCGACGGCACCGGTGCAGGACATGTCGCCCACCGTGCGGTAGCGGACGAGGCGCTTCTCGACGGTCTCGTCGTCCTTCGGGCCGCCCCAGTCACCGGCGGTCAGCCACATGCCGCTGCGCTGGAAGACCTCACGCTCGTGGGCGAAGTAGATCTGCGGGAGTTCGATCTTCTCGCGGGCGATGTACTGCCAGACGTCCAGCTCGGTCCAGTTGCTGAGCGGGAAGACGCGTACGTGCTCGCCGGGCGCGTGACGGCCGTTGTACAGGTTCCACAGCTCGGGCCGCTGCCGGCGCGGGTCCCACTGGGAGAACTCGTCGCGCAACGAGAACACCCGCTCCTTGGCCCGTGCCTTCTCCTCGTCCCGGCGCCCGCCGCCGAACACCGCGTCGAACCGCTCGGACTGGATCTTCTCCGTCAGCGGCACCGTCTGCAGCGGGTTGCGGGTGCCGTCCGGCCGCTCGCGCAGCTTCCCGGCGTCGATGTACTCCTGTACGGAGGCCACATGCAGCCGCAGCCCGTGCTCGGCCACCACCCGGTCCCGGTACTCGATGACCTCCGGGAAGTTGTGCCCGGTGTCCACGTGCAGCAGCGAGAACGGAATCGCCGCCGGGGCGAACGCCTTGAGCGCCAGGTGCAGCATGACGATGGAGTCCTTGCCGCCGGAGAACAGGATCACCGGCCGCTCGAACTCGCCCGCCACCTCACGGAAGATGTGCACACCCTCCGACTCCAGCGCGTCCAAGTGCGAGAGCGCGTACGGGCTGTCCGTCTCCTCAGGGACAGTGGCGACGGTCGTCATGCGAGACCCCTTTCGATGAGCAGCGCGTGGACCGTGGCCGCGGACTCCGGCACGGTCTGGTTGTGCGACTCGATGCGCAGATCGGGCGACTCGGGCTCCTCGTACGGGTCGTCGACCCCGGTGAGCCCGGAGATCTCGCCCGCCGCCTGCTTGGCGTACAGCCCCTTCACATCGCGCTCGGAGCACACCTCGACCGGCGTCGCGACATGCACCTCGAGGTACGCGGTGCCGCTGGCCATGTGGCGCTTGCGCACCGCCTCGCGGCTGTCCGCGTACGGCGCGATCACCGGGACGAGCGTCTTGACGCCGTTACGGGACAACAGGTCGGCGAGGTAGCCGATGCGCTGCACGTTGGTGTGCCGGTCCTCGCGGCTGAAGCCGAGGCCAGCCGTCAGGAACGTACGGATCTCGTCGCCGTCGAGCACCTCGACGCGGTGGCCCTCCGCACGCAGCCGGTCGGCCAGCTCGTACGCGATCGTGGTCTTGCCGGCACTCGGCAGACCCGTGAGCCAGATGGTGGCTCCGGTCACTTGGTTCTCCTGGTTCCTCGGCAGCGCAGCGGTCATGGTCAGTCGTGGATCCCGCACTCGGTCTTGGCGCGGCCCGCCCAGCGGCCGGCGCGCGCGTCCTCGCCCTCGAGCACCCGGCGGGTGCAGGGGGCGCAGCCCACGGAGGGGTAACCGTCCATGAGGAGCGGGTTGGTGAGGACGCCGTGCTCGGTGACGTACGCGTCCACGTCGTCCTGCGTCCAGCGGGCGATCGGCGAGATCTTGACCTTGCGGCGCTTCTCGTCCCAGCCGACGACCGGGGTGTTCGCCCGGGTCGGGGACTCGTCGCGGCGCAGGCCCGTGGCCCATGCGGTGTACTTCGTCAGCCCCTCTTCCAGGGGCTTGGTCTTCCGCATCGCGCAGCACAGGTCGGGGTTGCGGTCGTGCAGCTTCGGCCCGTACTCGGCGTCCTGCTCGGCCACGGTCTGCCGCGGGGTGAGCGTGATGACGTTGACGTCCATCACGGCCTCGACCGCGTCCCGGGTGCCGATGGTCTCGGGGAAGTGGTAGCCGGTGTCCAGGAACACGACGTCCACGCCGGGCATGGCACGGGCGGCGAGGTGCGCGACGACCGCGTCCTCCATGGAGGAGGTCACACAGAATTTCTTGCCGAAGGTCTTCGCGGCCCACTGAAGGATCTCGAGCGCGGACGCGTCCTGGAGGTCACGGCCCGCCTGCTCGGCGAGCGCCTTCAGTGCTGCGTCCTCATCGGCGTGATCCGTCTCGATATCAGGCTCTGCCTGAACCGTCGTCATATCTGGTCCCCTCCACCGTCAGTGCGCTGAAGCCCCCGGGAAAGCAACCCGAGGAACTTCAACTGGAAGGCTCGATTGCATGCTCCGCATTCCCACGCGCCATGCCCTTGCTCGCTCGGACGCAGGTCCTCGTCGCCGCAGTACGGGCAGTAGAACGGCGCGGCTCGTTCGCTCACCGCTGCCGCCCTCCGTCCGCATCCATGCGTACGTGACCTGCGAGGGCGCCGAATACGGCACCCGCACCGGCGAGCAGGAGGACGCTCATCGCCGCCACCACGAGGGCGCTCATGACAGCGACTCCTCGCTGGCCCGCGCGGCCCATGTGGCGAACCTCTCGCCGTCCTCGCGCTCCGCCTCGAAGCGCTTGAGGACCCGCTCGACGTAGTCCGGCAGCTCCTCCGAAGTGACCTTCAGGCCACGGACCTTGCGGCCGAAACCGGCCTCCAGGCCGAGCGCGCCGCCGAGGTGCACCTGGAAGCCCTCGACCTGGTTACCCTCGTCGTCCAGGACCAACTGGCCCTTGAGACCGATGTCCGCGACCTGGATACGGGCGCAGGCGTTCGGGCAGCCGTTGATGTTGATGGTGATCGGCTCGTCGAACTCGGGGATGCGGCGCTCGAGTTCATCGATCAGCGAGGCCCCGCGCGCCTTGGTCTCGACGATCGCCAGCTTGCAGTACTCGATGCCGGTGCAGGCCATCGTGCCGCGCCGGAACGGCGACGGCTTGGTGGTGAGGTCGAGCGCCTCAAGGCCCTCGACGAGCGAGGCGACCTTCGACTCCTCCACATCGAGCACGATCATCTTCTGCTCGACGGTCGTACTCAGCCGGCCTGAGCCGTGCGCCTCGGCCAGCTCGGAGATCTTCGTGAGGGTCGTGCCGTCCACCCGGCCAACACGCGGCGCGAAACCCACGTAGAAGCGGCCGTCCTTCTGCCGGTGCACCCCGACGTGGTCGCGCCAGCGCTCCACGGGCTGGTCGGGCGCCGGACCGTCGATCAGCTTCCGCTTCAGGTACTCGTCCTCGAGCACCTGACGGAACTTCTCCACGCCCCAGTCGGCGACCAGGAACTTCAGGCGGGCGCGCGTACGAAGGCGCCGGTAGCCGTAGTCCCGGAAGATCGAGATGACGCCCTCATACACATCCGCCACCTCGTCCAGCGGCACCCAAGTACCAAGCCGCTGGCCGATCTTGGGGTTGGTGGAGAGCCCGCCGCCGACCCAGAGGTCGAAGCCGGGACCGTGCTCGGGGTGGTTCACCCCGACGAAGGCGACGTCGTTGATCTCGTGCGCCACGTCAAGGAGCGGCGAACCGGAGATCGCGGACTTGAACTTGCGGGGCAGGTTCGAGAAGTCCTTGTTGCCGATGATCCGGCGCTGGATCTCCTCGATGGCGGGGGTGCCGTCGATGATCTCGTCCTCGGCGATCCCGGCGACGGGCGAGCCGAGGATGACGCGGGGCGTGTCACCGCAGGCCTCGGTCGTGGACAGGCCGACGCCTTCGAGGCGCTCCCAGATCTCGGGCATGTCCTCGATACGGATCCAGTGGTACTGGACGTTTTGCCGGTCCGTGAGGTCGGCGGTGCCGCGCGCGAACTCCTGCGAGATCTCGCCGATCACCCGCAGCTGCTCGGTGGTGAGCCGGCCGCCGTCGATCCGCACCCGCAGCATGAAGTACTTGTCGTCCAGCTCCTCCGGCTCCAGGATCGCGGTCTTGCCGCCGTCGATCCCGGGCTTGCGCTGGGTGTAGAGGCCCCACCAGCGCATCCGGCCGCGCAGGTCGTTGGGGTCGATCGAGTCGAAGCCCCGCTTGGAGTAGATCGTCTCAATACGTGTCCGTACGTTGAGACCGTCGTCGTCCTTCTTGAACTGTTCGTTGCCGTTGAGCGGGGTGAAGTGACCCACGGCCCACTGGCCCTCGCCGCGGTGACGGCTCACCTTGCGGCGGGGCGCGGCGGCAGCAGGGTTCTGTGGGGTGGCGGCCATGGTGTACGTCCTTCGGGACAGACGGGGAAAGCGACTCGGACCCGCGCAGGGGGCGCATGGGGTCATACGCGCGCGTCATTGCGCGGGCGAGGCAAGGAGGGAGAAGTGCGGCGGCGATGCTGCCCGGGACCGGAAGGGCCCTGTCGGATGCAGCTGCTCAGCTCGCCGGACAGATGGCGCTGGACATGCGGCCGAGGTCGACGTGGCGCCGACTCACCAAGGCAATTCCAGTTCCAGACATGACGGAAGCGTGTCATGGCGATCTGGACAGAGTCCAGCTTCGTCCGCGATGCGGACACCCTTGTCCCGTATCGCGAGACAAGGGTGTTGTTGGTCACAAGCCCTGACACGGGGCTTGTCTTTCCCGGTCTCACCAGGTCAGACGGGCAGCGCCCCCGGCCAGGGACCGGCGGTGGCGATGTCCGGCTCCTCCGCCACCTTGGTGTCGAAGAGCTTGAAGCCGCGCCGCAGGTAATTGTCCATCGCATGCTCCCCGTCCTTGCTGCACGTATGCAGCCAGACCCGCTTCGTCGGCGGCCTGCCCGGCCAGCGCTCGGCCACGTCCCAGGCGCGCGCGACCCCGTACGACAGGAGGTGCCCGCCGATCCTCCGGCCCCGGAAGGCCGGGATCAGTCCGAAGTAGACGATCTCCACGACGCCTTCCGGCTGGGCCTCCAGTTGTACGTAGCCGGCGGGCGTCCCGCGCTCGTACGCGACCCAGGTCTCGACCCCCGGCCGCTCCAGGTCCTCCTGCCACTGGGTGTACGTCCAGCCCAGCCGGTCGGTCCAGCGGATGTCGCCGCCGACCGAGGTGTACAGGAAGCGGCTGAACTCGGGCGAGGGCACCTCGGAGCGGACGATCCGGACGTCGCCGGCCGGCTCGGCGGCGGGCAACAGGTCGGCCGGAGACGTCTGCTCCAGCGACCAGGTGGTGACAGCGATGCTCATGCGGGTCAGCGATACCACGAGGGCGAGCCCCGCTTCAAAACAACCGGGTCACTCCAACGAGTGGTCCACCGCGGACAGCGGAACCGCGTACAACACCCGTTCGGACACCGTGCCCGGCTGCCACGCGGTGGCCCGGTCCGCCGCCCGCCCGGGAAGCTCGTGCGCCCGGCCCGAAGCGGTCGCCGACCGCCCGGTCAGCGTCCACAGCTCGCCGGTCTCCTGCCAGTACGACAACGACTCCGTGTCCCGTCCCCAGCAGGCGTACGACTCCTCGGCGCCGCACTTCGCGGCCTTGGCGGCGCTCTTGTTCTGCCGCCACAGCGTGCCGTGCTCGCCGCGCGCGTCCGGTGCGTGCCCGGCGTACCAGTTCGGCTCGCTCGCGCCGCTCGGCCGGTGCGAGAGGACCCCTTGCAGGCCGACGGCGTCGGTCTCGTACGCCTCGTCGGCGTGGACGCGTCCACGGCGGTCGGCGGCGAGCAGGCCCGTGCGGTCGCTCGCGGTGCTGTAGTCGTAACGCCACACGCGGCCCGGCTCGCCGCTGTCCGGGCGGAACCACTCGTTGGCGACCAGGCTGTGCGGCGTGGAGGTGCGGTCCAGGGAGACCGAGGCGAAGCAGGGGACGCGGTCGTTGGTGGTGGCGTCGCAGGCGCCGCCGGTGAGGCTGTACGAGCCCATGGCCGGCATCACATAGCGGTAGCCGTGCGCAGACCAGCCGTCCTTCACCTTGCCGACCGCGCCGCTGGTGACGTCGGCGCGCAGGATGCGGTTCATGTCGAAGACGTACAGGGCGTCGTCGCCGGCGGCGCCGTTCCGGGCGGTGACGATCAGCTTGTCCTGGTACCAGACCATGCCGCCGATCCGGGAGCGGACCGCCTCGAAGTCCTTGCCGCCGTCCAGCGGGGCGACCAGCAGGACCCAGCGGTATTTCAGGTTCGCCGGGTCGTTCGCGTCGACGAAGGCGACCCGGGCGAGGCCCTTGTCCTCCTCCTGCGCGCCCGCCGGCTGGCCGTCGTGCGTCCAGCCGGACAGGATCACACGGTTTGAGCCCCACCTGCCGTCCTCGTCGGAGTCTCCGGAGGTGGTCACCGACTGGGGCAGCCACTTCTGGGTCCTGGCGTCGCTGTCCGCCCAGCAGTACGCGCGCGTGGCGGCCGGTTCGACGGGCAGTGCGGCCTTCTCCGAGGCACTGCAGTCGGCTCTGCCCCGCATCGAGTGGTTGGCGTTCTTCAAGACCGCATCCACGCCGACGTTCCCGCCCATTCCGCTCTCGAGGGCGTCGAGGGTGTCCTCGCCGACGAGGTTCTCCCGCAGCCCGAGCTTGTCGGTCTCGGACGAGGAGCCGAGCGCGGTGAGGGCGCCCGGATTGTCGCTGCTCGCGGCCTGTGACGTGCTGATGAGGCCCGCGGCGACGGTGAGGGCGAGAGCGGTTCCGGCCAGGCTCGCGCGCAGCGCGCGGCCCTTCTTCCGGCGGCGGTGCCTGCCTCGATACGCCATCGTTCCTCCCGCGTTGGCGGCCAACTGCCCTTCCCGATCAGTGCGTTGAAACCGGGCGGACGGTATGGAGAGCCGTGAGAGGGATGGTACGTCAGGTGTCGCCGGGCCTGGGCGAATACGCCGGAATAGGTGGTACGAGAGGGAGGCGCCGGTTCGACAGGGCGCCTCCCATGTCGTACGTCTGCCTACGGCCCGTGCCGTACGCCTGCCTAGGCCCGAGCCGTGTGTCCGCCTACGGCCCGAGCCATGTGTCCGCCCAGGGCCCGACTACGAGACGGGCCGTGCCCGCTCCACCACCGAGGCCAGGTCCAGGCTGTGCGGCAGGGTCCCGAACGCCGCACCCCAGTCCCCGCCGAGACGCGACGCGCAGAACGCGTCAGCGACCTCCGGAGGCGCGTACTGGACGAGCAGCGCGCCCTGGAGCACCAGCGCGATCCGCTCGGCCAGGCGTCGGGCGCGGCCCTCGATGCCGTCCAGGTCGGCGAGTTCGGAGAGCAGGTTCTTGATCGCTCCGTCCAGCCGGTGGTCGGCGCCGCGAGCACGGCCGATCTCCTCCAGGTAGGCGTTCAGGGCGTGCGGCTCGCGTTGCATGGCACGCAGGATGTCCAGCGCCTGGACGTTGCCCGCGCCCTCCCAGATGGAGTTGAGCGGCGACTCGCGCAGCAGGCGCGGCATGCCGGACTCCTCCACGTACCCATTGCCGCCCAGGCACTCCGAGGCCTCCACGACGAGGGGTGTGCAGCGCTTGGTCACCCAGTACTTCGCGGCCGGCACCGCGATCCGCAGGAACGCCCGCTCCTGCTCGCTCCCGGCGTCGTACGCGGCGGCCAGCCGCAGCGACAGCGTCGTCGCCGCCTCTGACTCCAGGGCGAGATCGGCCAGTACGTTGCGCATCAGCGGCTTGTCGATCAGCTTGCCGCCGAAGGCCTCGCGGTAGGTGCAGTGGTGGACGGCCTGCGCGACCGCCTGCCGCATCAGCGCGGCGGCACCGAGCGCGCAGTCCAGCCGGGTCACCGCGACCATCTCGATGATCGTGCGCACCCCGCGCCCCTCGTCCCCCACCCGGCGCGCCCAGGTCCCGTCGAACTCGACCTCGCTCGACGCGTTCGACCGGTTGCCCAGCTTGTCCTTCAGCCGCTGGATCAGGAACACATTGCGCGTGCCGTCCTCCAGCACCCGCGGCACGAGAAAGCACGTAAGCCCGCCGGGCGCCTGCGCCAGCACCAGAAAGCCGTCCGACATAGGTGCCGAGCAGAACCATTTGTGGCCCGTCAGCTCGTACGTCCCGTCCTCGGCGAGCGGACGCGCCATCGTCGTGTTCGCCCGTACGTCGCTGCCGCCCTGCTTCTCCGTCATGCCCATGCCGAAGAGGACGCCGGCCTTCTCCGAAGCGGGCCGCAGCCCCTGGTCGTACACGGTGGACGTGAGCCGCGGCTCCCACTCGGCCGCGAGCTCCGGGTCCGTGCGCAGCGCGGGCACCGCCGCGTGCGTCATCGACAGCGGACAGCCGTGGCCCGCCTCGACCTGCGTCCAGACCACGAACCCGGCCGCCCGTCGCAAGTGCCCGCCCGGCCGCGCCCACGCCGCCGTCAGACCGGCCGCGACGCCCTTGCCCAGCAGCCGGTGCCAGGACGGATGGAAGTCGACCTCGTCGACGCGGTGACCGTAACGATCGTGCGTGCGCAGCCGGGGCGGATTCTCGTTCGCCAGTACCCCCCAGTCCTGGGCCTGCGCGGAACCGGCGGTGCGCCCCAGCCCCGACAGCTCCTCACGCACCAGGTCCAGCAGCCCCGGGTCGAGATGCCGTTCGACCGCTTCCGTCAGGACCCGGTCGGCGCCGTAGACGTCATAGCCGACAAGGGGCGGAACCTGGTTCGTGACTGCGTGGGTGCCGGTTGCCATGCAGAAAAACTACCCCCGGGTAGGACGGCCGTCACCTACGAGTGCGGAGGGTGAGGAACGCACGTCGCGACCGATACGGTTAGGAGCGTGCAGCCAGCAAGTGAAACACCAGAGAGCCCGCCCGGCCGGCTTCACCGGGCACGTGCTCTCTACCGGAATGTCTCCAAGCGGAGGACCGCCTGGCTGCTGGTCAAGGACACCGTCAACTCCTGCATCGAGTACCGGATCCTGGGCCTCGCCGCGGAGGCCGCCTTCTTCACGCTGCTGTCCGTGCCGCCGCTGCTGCTGAGCATGCTGGGACTGCTGGGCTACGTGGACTCCTGGACCGGCGCCGACACCATCGCCAGCGTCGAGACCAACCTGCTAGAGGCCTCGCGCACGATCCTCACGGACAAGGGCGTCACGGAGATCGCCCAGCCGATCCTCCACGACGTGATGAAGGGCGGCAGACCCGACGTCATCTCCCTCGGCTTCCTCTTCGCCCTCTGGTCGGGCTCGCGCGCCGTGAACGTCTTCATAGACACCATCACCGTCATGTACGGCCTCGACGGGGTTCGCGGCATCGTCAAGACCCGGCTGATGGCGTTCCTGCTGTTCCTCGTGGCACTGCTGATCGGCTCCGTGGCGCTGCCGCTGATGGTCGCGGGCCCGGACGCCGTGGTGAACCTCGTGTCGTGGTCGACGACCGTCGTACAGATCCTGTACTGGCCCGTCGTCATAGTCCTGTCCATCATCTTCCTGACGACGCTGTACCACGTGTCCGTACCGGTGCGCTCCCCCTGGATCGAGGACGTGCCCGGCGCCCTGGTCGCGCTCGGCATGTGGGTCCTCGGCAGCTTCCTGCTGCGGATCTACCTGGCCAACACCGTAGAAGGACCCACGATCTACGGCTCCTTGGCCGCCCCCGTCGCCGTACTGCTGTGGATCGGTGTCTCGGCCTTCGCCGTGCTCGTCGGAGCGGCCGTCAACGCGGCCATCGACCGGGTCTGGCCGGCCGCCGCCACGGCCGCCGCCCGCGCCGTCAACGAGCAGCTGCGCGCCGCGCAGGCCGCCGACATCGTGGCCCGCGCGGCCGCCGCCCGGGCCGCCGCCGACCCCGACGACCCGGACATGCCCTCCGAGTTCCCGGAGCGCTGGTCCCGCTTCCTCCCCCCGGAGGACGTCACCTCACGACTGCGGACAACACATGTGAAGAGCTCACCGAAGAACGGCGACGAGCCGCCCGCGCAGGACCGACCGTCGGACTAGGCCTTCCACGCCCCCTGCGCCGCGTGCTCCCGCGCGAAGTCCGTGAAGTCGCGCGGGGCGCGGCCCAGGACCTGCTGGACATCGCGGGTGACCTCACCGTCGGTGCCGTCGAGCAGCCCCTCGAAGACCTCCTCCGTGAACGCGACCTCCTCCGGCGACAGACCGAACCCGGCCAGGATGGCGCCGTACTCCTTCACCGACACCGGCGCATACCGGATCTCCCGCCCCGCCGCAGCGGAGATCTCCGCCATGGCGTCACGGAAGGACAGCTGCCGCGCCCCCGTGATCTCCAGGGTCCGCCCCACGTACGAGGAGTCGGTCAGCGCCCTTACGACCACATCCGCGATGTCCCGCGTGTCGATGAACGGCTGCCGCCCCTCGCCCGCCGGGAACACGAACTCACCGCTCCGTACGCCCTCCAGCAGCAGACCCTCGCTGAAGTTCTGCATAAACCACGTAGCCCGCACGACGGTCCACTCGGCACCCGACTCGCGCAGCGCCCGCTCGGCCGGCTCCGCCTGCCGCTCACCGATCGCCGATAGCAGCACCAGGCGCCGTACGCCGAACTCCTGCGCCCGGCGCGCGAACGCCGCGATGTTCTCGTCCGCGCCCGGCGCGCCTACGTCCGGCGAGTACGCCAGATACGCCGCGTCCGCGCCGCGCAGCGCCTCGTCCCACGTCGAGGAGTCGTACCAGTCGAAGCGCACCTCACCACCGCGCGAAGCGGCCCGTACACCGAACCCGGCGGCCTTCGCCGCATCCGCCCCCTGACGCCCCGTCTTGCCCGAGGCCCCTGTCACCAACACCGTCTCGTTCCGCGTGTTCTCCGTCATGAAAACCAGTGAACTGCCCTGCTCGGAAAGGGAACATCGCTGAACCTCTCATTCCCATAAGAGCCCGTCTACGCTGGCCTCATGGACGCCCTTGCAGGCCTTCTCGAGGGTCCACGCGCGCGTGGCGCCTTCATGATCCGAGCGTGTTTCGATCCACCGTGGTGCATCCGCGTCGAGGACCGCGCCCCGCTCACCGTGATGCTCCTGCTCCGCGGCGACGCCTGGATCACCCCGGACGAGGGGGAGCGCCTGCATCTGCGGGCCGGCGACCTCGCCATCGCGCGCGGCCCCGACCCGTACACCTGCGCCGACGACCCCTCGACCACGCCGCGGGCGGTGATCCTGCCGGGCGCCGAGTGCTTCTATCCCGACGGGCGGTCCATGAAAGGCACGATGGACCTGGGGGTACGCACCTGGGGAGCCAGACTCGACGGCTCCATGGTGATGCTCATCGGGACGTACACGATGCAGGGCGAGATCAACGGCCGGCTCCTCGACGCCCTGCCACCCCTGCTCAGCCTGACCTCCGAGGAGTGGGCCTGCCCACTCACCCCGCTGTTCACCGAGGAGATCGTGCGCGACGAGCCCGGCCAGGAGGTCGTCCTCGACCGGCTGCTCGACCTGCTGGTCATCGCCGCGCTACGGGCCTGGTTCTCCCGCCCGGAAGCCGAGGCGCCCGCCTGGTACCAGGCTCTCGCGGACCCCGTCGTCGGCCGGGTGCTCAGGCTCGTCCAGGACGACCCGGCGCACCCCTGGACGGTCGCCACCCTCGCCGCGAAGGCGGGCGTCTCCCGGGCCGCGCTCGCCCGCCGCTTCAGCGAACTCGTCGGCGAGCCCCCGATGACGTACCTCACCGGCTGGCGCCTCGCCCTCGCCGCGGACCGGCTGCGTGACACCGAGGACACGATCGGCGCGATCGCCCGCCAGGTCGGCTACGGCAGTGCGTTCGCCCTGTCCAGCGCCTTCAAGCGGGTGTACGGGGTCAGCCCGCAGGAGCACCGGACCCGAACCGCGTAGCGTGGTGTACGTGTACACGGAGCGGCCGTCCCGCCTCACGGGCGCCGTCGTCTGGACGAACACCCCGTCCGGCACCGGCGCCGGGCCCGTCCTGCCCGACGGCTGCATGGACCTCCTGTGGAACGAGGGTCGGCTGCTGGTCGCCGGTCCCGACACACACGCGTACGTCACCGAAGGCGCGCCGCGCTCTTGGGCGGGTGTCCGCTTCTATCCCGGCACCGGGCCCACGCTCCTCGGGGTGCCCGCCCATGAACTACGCGACCGGCGGGTGGAGTTGACCGACGTCCGGCCGCCCTCCGAGGTGCGGCGCCTCACGGCGCACGTGAACGCGGCCGACGACCCGGCGAGCGGCCTCGAAGAGGTGGCGCTGCGCTGGGCATCGGCCGCCGCGCCTCCCGATCCGCTGCTCGGACAGGTCGTGACCGCCCTCCACGCGGGCCGCCCAGTCGCCGCCACCGCCGACCAACTCGGCGTAGGCGCCCGCCAGTTGCACCGCCGTTCCCTGGCAGCCTTCGGCTACGGCCCCAAAACCCTCGCCCGGGTCCTGCGGCTGCAGCGCGCCCTCGCCCTGGCCCGCGCCGGGGTGCCCTTCGCGGACACGGCGGCTCGGACCGGGTTCGCCGACCAGGCTCATCTGGCGCGGGACGTACGGGAGTTGGCGGGCATGCCGTTGGGTGAGCTACTCGCCCGCACCGGGTAGCGGCGCGAACAGCCCGACGTCGTTGCCGTCCGGGTCGAGCAGGCTCGCATACCGCTGCCCCCAGTCGGCGTCCCAGGGCTTGAGCCCGCTGTCGTACCCGGCGCCGACCATCTCCTCGTACACGGAGTCGACCTCGGCCGGACTCTCACACAGCAGGGCCAACGACATACGCCCGCCCCCGCTCGGCGGCTGCCACTCCGGCGCGAACTCGCGGATGCCCTCCTCGCTGTCGAGCATCAGCCGCAGCCCGCCCGGCAGCTGGGCCTCGGCATGCGGCTGCTTCTCGGAGCCCTCGGGGAAGTCGAGTCCGAGGCGGCGGTAGAAGGTGACTGAGGCGGCCATGTCGGAGGCCACCATGCCGATCGCATCGAATCGTGGAGTCATACGGCCACGGTAGGCAGGCAGTTGGAGCGCGGTCTTGTAGGAATCGGACACGTCCGGGCTCGGCCCCTTGCCCTGCCCGCCACGCGCCGGTACACGGGAACAAGGGCCCGTATGCGGCGAAAGCGGGCGGATCTGTTCCGCCCTGTGGGGGGAGATGCACGCCATGTCCGACGTGACGACTGAGCTCGGAGACCAGTCAGAGAATCCCGGAGGCAGCACATCGAATCTCGGGGGCCACGCGAAGAGTCCGGCGAGTCCGGTCACCCTGGAGACGGTGTACGACGCCGCCCCGTCCCGCTGGTTATGGCTGCTCAAGTGGCTACTGGCGATCCCGCACTACCTCATCCTCGGCTTCCTCTGGACCGCCTTCGTCATCGTCACAGTGATCGCCTTCTTCGCGATCCTGATCACCGGCACCTACCCACGCGCCCTGTTCGACTTCAACGTCGGGGTCCTGCGCTGGAGTTGGCGAGTGGCGTACTACGCGTACGGAACCCTCGGCACGGACCGCTACCCACCCTTCACCCTGGCGGACGTACCCGACTACCCGGCCCGCCTGGACATCACCCACCCCGAACACCTCTCCCGCGGCCTGGTCCTGGTCAAGTGGTGGCTCCTGGTCCTCCCGCAGTTGTTCGTGGTCGCCCTCATCGCAGGCGGCTCCGCCGCCACGGGCGGCCTCGCGGGCCTGCTGGCCTTCTACGCGGGCGTCGCCCTGCTGTTCACCGGCCGTTATCCGCGCGGCATGTACGACCTGAATGTGGGGCTGCATCGCTGGGTGATGCGGGTGGTGGCGTACGGGACGCTGCTGACGGACGTGTATCCGCCGTACCGGTTGGATCAGGGGCCGCGTGAACCGTGAGTCTCGAGTCTCCCGCGTCCGATCGCCCGGGATGCAGACAGCCGGAGGTGTCGCATTCCGAGACCGGCGACGTGAAGCGGATCACCTTCTGGGTGCTTCGAGTCGGGCGTGCGCCATCATGATCGGAATGGACGCTCGATTCCTTGGCATCGATGAGCTGGTCGAAGCCCCGTCCGTGGCGGTCGTCGTCGACGTCATGCGCGCTTTCACCGTGGCTGCCTGGGCTTTTGCCCAGGGGGCGGAAAAGATCGTTCTCGCTGAGTCGCTGGACGCAGCCCTGGCGCTCAAGGCGCGTCACCCGGATTGGGTGGCGCTCAAAGACGGTCCGCCCGCGCCCGGGTTCGACGCCGTCAACTCGCCGGGCCTGCTGCGGTCTGTTGACCTCGGCGGACGGACCGTTGTGCAGAAGACCACGGCAGGGACGGTCGGCGCCCTTGCGGTCAAGGAGGCGTCGCTGGTGCTGTGCGCCGGCTTCGTGGTGGCGGAGGCAACGGCGCGGCTGCTGCGGACGCGTGAGTGCGACAGCGTCACGTTCGTGGTCACCGGCGAGGGCGGCCGAGCCGAAGAAGACCTGGCGTGCGCTCAGTACATCGCTCGGCGGGCCACAGAGTCCGGCACGGATGCCGCCGAGTTCCTCCGCCGCGCCGCAGAGTCGCGCGCCGCCGCCGAACTGGCGGAGGGCGTGCGCCAAGGAGTCCATCCTGATGACGTCGCACTCTGTCTTGAGCTCGACCGGTTCTCCTTTGCCATGGTGGCGGCCTTGGAGGACTCGCTCATGATCCTGCGCCCGTGCGCCGTGCCTTCGCCGGCCGCCGACGCCTCGATCTGATGGGCGGGCGCCGGCATCCGGTCGCGTATGCGGCATCAGCTACAGGTTCCGACGGCCCCCGGCGCCGGCCCCGCACTCTCCCGAATCACCAGCCGTGTGGACAGCTCCGTCCGTGTCCCCTCCGGCCGTTCGCCCGCCATCATCCGCACCAGCAAGCGCAGCGCGGTCGCGGCCATCTCCGACAAGGGCTGGCGGACCGTGGTCAGCGGGGGAGTGGCCCACTGGGCCTCGGGCAGGTCGTCGAAGCCGACGATGCTCATGTCGTCGGGGACGGTCAACTTCCGTTCGGCCAGGGCCTGGTAGCAGCCGAGGGCCATCTTGTCCGAGCAGACGAAGACGGCCGTGGGCGGTTCGGGCAGGTCGAGGAGTTCCAGCATGCGGCGGTGGGCGCCGACCTCGTTGAAGCTGCCGTAACGGAGGTACTCGGGCCGGTGCCGGACACCGGCCGCCGCGAGCGCCGAGCGGTAACCGGCCACGCGGGCGCTGCTGCACATCTTGCGCCGGGAGCCGGCGATGACCGCGATCCGTTCGTGGCCGAGCGAGAGCAGATGCTCGGTGGCCGTCACACCGCCCTGCCAGTTGGCGGCGCCCACCGAGACGACGCCGGGCGGCGGATCGACCACCGGGTCGATCAGGACGAACGGGATGCGGTGCTGGTCCAGCCAGGCGTACTGGGACGGGGTGATCTCCGCCAGGTTGAACAGCACCCCGGCGGAGCCGCGCGTGGACAGCTTGTCCAGCCAGCCGCGTTCGGGACGGCCACCGCGCGTCCGGGTCAGGCCGGCCGAGACGACCACCTCCAGGCCCGCATCGTGCGCGGCCTCCTCCACGCCGTGCAGCACGGCACCCGACCAGGAGGAGTCCAGCGAGTGCACGACCAGATCGACCAAGCCCGGTGACTTCGCGGCGGCGAACCGCGGTCGGCGTACGTAGCCCAGCCGGTCGAGCGCCTCGGTGACCCGGCGGCGGGTCTCCGGCGCCACGTCCTCCCGGCCGTTGACCACCTTCGACGCCGTCGGCACGGACACCCCGGCCTCGCGGGCCACGACCGCCAGCGTCGGGCCGGCCTCGCTCCCGGTACGCACCATGGAAGCCCCACCTCTCCGCCCCGTCCCGAGGGCCGGCGAAAGTTTCGTGTCACCACGGTCTGGCACGCGGGAGGGTGTCGACCGGTTAGAAAGCGCTTCCTATGTTACGGCCGCAGGGAGTGTACGGGGAAGGGGGCGGGTTTCTACGGAAGTCCCGTAAGCCGAAACTTTCGAAATGTCGAACAGCAGGTGGAGGCGGGGGCTTCTGGACTCAGTGGGCGGCTTCTGGACTCGGCGATCCCGGATCAGCGATCCCGGTTCAGTGGTCCGGTTCAGTGAGGGAAGCCGAGTTCGGTCGCCAGCACGCGCGCCTCCCGGGCCCAGTCCGCCAGGAAACCCAGCACCACGCCGCGCTCGCGGTAGCGGTGCTCGGCCTCCACGGTGCGCCTGCCGCCGTAGTCGAGCTGCTGGGCGTCGCCCGCAAGGGACAGCATCAGGGCGGTGAGCCAGTCGTACTTCACCGCGGAGGCGCACATTCCGAGCCGGACGAGCCGTACGTCGCCCTGCCAGCCGCTGTCGCGCAGGCCTCGTACGTAGCCCTCGTACGCGGCGGTCGCCAGCTCGGGCAGCCGGGCGGCGGGCAGGAACCCGTCGAAGATCGTGTCGGGGATGTAGTTGCCGATGTCCTCGCCGAGGGCACCGTCGCCCGCGAACGCCCAGTCGAACAGCACGCTTTGGCCCGGGTGTGGCGAAGTGAGGTTGGCCGGCCACTGGTCGAGGTGGCTGAAGACGCGCGGCAGTGACTCCATGACGCTCAGGAACCATTCGCGTTCGTGGCGCAGCCGCACCATGTCCTCGCGGAGGCCTTCGGGGAAGTGGTCGCGTACGAGCGGCTGTTGCCAGGCGGTGTCGTCGTCGAGCAGGTCCCGGCCGGTCGTCTGGGCGGCGGTGTAGTCGCGGAGGAAGCGGCGGCTGAGCCAGGGGTGGTCGAGCGGTTCGGCCCGCTCCGCGAGTGCCCGGCCGTGGGCCGCGCCCAGGCGGCGGGCGTGCCCGGCGTGGGCGGCTGTGGACCAGCCCGTGGCCGGTTCGCCGCGCACGTCCTCCAGCCACAACGCCACGTCGCCGTCGGGGCGTTCGACGGAGGCGAGCAGCTCGGGCGCGGTGATGCCCCACGGCTCCCAGACCCGGGCGACGCCCTCCTCGTACACGTACGCCTCGCGCCGCCAGAAGTTCCAGTGCCGCGGGTCATCCGAGGACGCCCAGGTCTCGGTGGTGTCCTTGCCCCGGGTCAGCACCTTCAGCACGGCCGACCGGTCGCCGACGCTGACGCGCCATACGCCTGCGGTGACGCCGTTCTTCGGGTTGTGGGTGAGGGGCTCGAACTCCGCAGCAATGGGTGGGACTTGAAATATCTCCCGGACTTCGTCGGCGAGCTGGGGGGAGAGGGCGCTGGGGGGTCCGGGCATGCGGCGATCTTAAGGTCCGGGGTGATTTGGGGCGAGTGCGCGTGGGTTGAGACGGGGCGCGCCCGCCCGGCCCAGCGGCAGTGCACCGGCGGCCAGAAAAATCCGGGCGGGCGCGCCCACTCCGCTGCTACCGTCCCCGCCATGAAGCGCGCCCACATGACGACGACGCCGGAGAGTGTCCCGGCGCGCTGACCGATGTCCGAGTCCGAAGCCCCGGGGCGAGTGCCCCGGGGCTTCGGCTTGTGCGGTTACTCGCTCGGAGCCGTCCGCGAGGAGACCGCCATGAACGACCACCGCAAACTCGGCCGTGAGCTCGGCCTGTTCGACACCGACCCGCTGATCGGGGCGGGGCTGCCGTACTGGTTGCCCGACGGCGCGGTCGTACGGCACGCCCTGGAGGAGTACATCCGTACCGCCGAGCGAGAGGCGGGGTACCGGCATGTGTACTCGCCGGTGCTCGGCAAGCGGGAGCTGTACGAGATCTCGGGGCACTGGTCGCACTACAGCGACGACATGTTCCCGCCGATGGACCTGGGCGGGGAGCAGGTCGTGCTGCGGCCCAGCCTGTGTCCCCATCACGCGGTCATCTATCGCTCGCGTTCGCACAGCTATCGTGAACTGCCGCTGCGCATGGCGGAGTTGGGCGGCATGTACCGCTCCGAGCTGTCGGGCGTACTGGGCGGGCTGACCCGCGTACGGGCCATCCAGCTCAACGACGCGCACATCTTCTGCACCCTGGATCAGGTGGCGGAGGAGGCGCAGGCCGCCCTGGAGATGATCCGCCGGGCCTATGCGGCGCTCGGTATCAGCCCGGCGCGCTACCGGCTTTCCCTCCCCGGCTCCGGCGGGAAGTACGTCGCCGCCCCAGAGTTGTGGCAGCGGTCCACCGCCCTCCTCACCGAGGTGCTGGAGCGGTCAGGTCTGCCGTACGAGGCTGCCGAGGGCGAAGCCGCGTTCTACGGGCCGAAGATCGACGTCCAGGTCGTCGACAGCGCGGGCCGGGAGTCCACCCTGTCCACCGTCCAGGTCGACTTCCACCAGCCGGAGCGGTTCGGTCTGCACTACATCGGCGCGGACGGCGCGAAGCACCGGCCCGTCATGGTCCACCGGAGCATCATCGGCAGTGTCGAGCGGGCCGTCGCGCACCTCATCGAGGAGCACGGTGGCGCCTTCCCGGCCTGGCTCGCGCCGACCCAGGTGGTGATTCTTCCCATTTCCGCCGCCGAGCTGCCGAACGCCGCCCAGTTCGCGGGGAGTTGCGCTCGCCACGGACTGCGGGCCGAGATCGCCGAACCCGAACGCGGCAGCCTGGGCGCCCGTATCCGGGAGGCCCGCCTCGTGCCGTACCAGGCGGTGATCGGTGCCAAGGAGGCGGCCGATGATCTGGTCGCCGTGCGTCTGCGGGACGGTCGCCGGCTCGATCCGCTGCCCGTCGAGGACGTCCTCGGCCGGATCGCCGCCCTGGTGAGCGGCCACCGCACCGACCTGTGGGAGGGAGCACCCCGCTGAGGCCGTATCCGGGGCGGGCCGGCCCGAAGGGCCCCGGCGCGAACTCCTCTCGGACGGTCGGCGCACCACAACCATCCGACGCAAGCCTCGGTTTCAGGGCGCTGAAACCATCGTGAAAGCGCCCTGAATGCGCCCTCCCGCAAGCTCTGCGGCATGACGACAACGACATCGCACTCACTCGCCATCGCGGCCAAGGGGCTGCGCAAGGCGTACGGGGACAAGACGGTCCTCGACGGCATCGACCTGGCCGTCCCGGCCGGCACCGTCTTCTCGCTGCTCGGTCCGAACGGTGCAGGCAAGACCACCGCCGTCAAGATCCTCTCCACGCTCATCACCGCCGACGCCGGTGATCTGCGGGTCGGCGGCCACGACCTGGCCCTCGACCCGCAGGCGGTGCGGGCCGCGATCGGTGTCACCGGGCAGTTCTCCGCCGTAGACGGCCTGATCACCGGCGAGGAGAACATGCTCCTCATGGCCGACCTGCACCTGCTGCCCCGCAGCGAGGGTCGCCGTGCCGCGTCCGAACTCCTTGAGCGGTTCGACCTCACCGAGGCCGCGAAGAAGCCCGTCTCCACCTACTCCGGCGGCATGAAACGCCGCCTCGACCTCGCCATGACCCTGGTCGGCAATCCGCGGATCATCTTCCTCGACGAGCCGACCACAGGCCTCGACCCGCGCAGCCGCCACAACATGTGGGGCATCATCCGCGAGCTGGTCTCCGACGGGACCACCGTCTTCCTCACCACCCAGTACCTGGAGGAAGCCGACGAACTCGCCGACCGCATCGCGGTACTGAACGACGGGAAGATCGCCGCCGAAGGCAGCGCCGACGAGCTGAAGCGGCTCATCCCCGGCGGGCACGTCCGGCTCCGCTTCACCGACCCGGCCGCCTACCAGTCCGCCGCCCGCACCCTGCGCGAGGCCACCCGGGACGACGAGGCGCTGGCCCTGCAGATCCCCTCCGACGGCAGCCAGCGCGAGCTGCGCTCCATCCTCGACTGGCTGGACTCGGCCGGCATCGAGGCCGACGAACTGACCGTGCACACCCCCGACCTCGACGACGTGTTCTTCGCCCTCACCGGCGGCACCAAGGTCCCCAACCAGCCCAAGGAGTCTGTCCGATGAGCACCCTCTCCGTAGCCGTACGCAACTCGAACACGATGCTGCGCCGCAACCTCCTGCACGTGCGGCGCTACCCGTCCATGACCCTGAACCTGCTGCTCACGCCGATCATGCTGCTGCTGCTCTTCGTCTACATCTTCGGCGACGCGATGAGCGCGGGCATCGGTGGCGGCGGCGCGGACCGCTCCGACTACATCTCCTACATCGTCCCTGGCCTCCTGCTGATGACCGTCGGCTCCACCGTGATCGGAGCCGCGATCTCCGTCTCCATGGACATGACCGAAGGCCTCATCGCCCGCTTCCGCACGATGGCCCTCTACCGCGGCTCGCTGCTCGTCGGGCACGTCGTCGGCAGCGTGCTGCAGGTGCTCGCCAGCCTGGTCCTGGTCGGCGCCGTCGCCGTGGCCATGGGCTTCCGGTCCACGGACGCCACGGCCCTGGAGTGGCTGGCGGCGTTCGGACTGATCGCGCTGTTCACCCTGGCGCTCACCTGGATCGCGGTCGGGATGGGCATGGCCAGCCCGAACCCCGAGGCGGCCAGCAACATGACATACCCGCTGATCCTGCTGCCGCTCATCTCGAGCGCCTTCGTCCCCATCGACGCGATCCCGGGCTGGTTCCAGCCGATCGCCGAATACCAGCCGTTCACTCCGGCCATCGAGACCTTGCGCGGCCTGCTGCTCGGCACCGAGATCGGCAACAACGGGTGGATCGCGATCGCCTGGTGCGTCGGCCTGACCGCGCTTGGCTACCGCTGGTCGACGGCACTGTTCAACCGCGACCCGAAGTAGCCGCCATGGCAACGGCGTTGTTCAGCCGCGATCCGAACTCGCCATCGCGACAACGGCGTTGTTCAATCGCGACCCGAACTCACCGCCATGACAGCGTGGGCCGCCTCCCGCAGCTCGTCCCGCCCCAGGGCGGCGTACTCCGACACCGCGTCGGCGTATGCCGCCCCGGCAGCGTTCCCGGCGGCCCGGACCGCCTTCCGGGCACGGTCCGCCGACATCGTCGGCTGGAACTCGCGCAGCACCCGCAGCCGTTCGGCCAGCGCGATCATCCGTACGGCACCGGTGTCGCCGGAGGTGAGCCCTGCCATGCCGAGCGCGTGGAGCACCGTCCCGAACAGATGGAGATCCATGGGTGAGCCGGACGGACCGGAGAGCAGGGTCCGCAGTCCCTGCCGCAGCCGGTCGACCGGCTCCGCGACCAGCTCGAGGCGGCCGGCGTGCGCGTGCGCCGTCACCGCCGTCGACTGGATCTGCAGCGCCCACCGGTCGAGGAAGGGGTCGCCGCTGTGCATCGAGCCGAACGCGGCTATCTGCTCCGCGGCGCTGCGCCACAAGCCGAGCCCGACCTCCGTCAGTCCGCGGGCGAGCGCGATCTCGGCACGGCCGCCGAGGTCGGAGAAGTCGTCGTTCTGCAGGGAGTTGGCGTCCTCCGCCTGCCGCAGCCAGTACTCGGCCTCGTCGGGGTCGCCGCGCTGCAGGCAGGCGAGGGCGAGGCCCCAGCGGACGCCGATGAAGTCCTGCTCGCCGCCGAGCTGCGGCAGCGCCTCGAGTACCGCCTTGAGGTGCTCGTACGCGGCCTCGCCCTGCTCCGTCTTCAAGCACAGCTCGCCCAGCCGGGCGTGGCCCATGACCTGCAGGAACGGGTTGTCGACCGGCGCCAGTGCGACGATGATCCGGCGCGCCGAGGCGAGTGCGCGGTCGACGTCGTGCTCGTACTCCCAGACGTAGGTGGCGACGCACTCGGCGACGCCGGCGAGCAGCGGCTGCTCGCTGTCGCAGAGCTTCCGCAGCACTTCGTAGTCGGGAGGCACCATCTCGGGGACCGCGCTGAGCACCACCGCGGTGGCGCGCAACAGCGTGTCCGGCGGGGCCGGGGGCAGCCGCCGGAGGGTGACGAGCTGGCGTACGGCGACCGGGCCGTAGCCCATGAACAGGCTCGCCGCGCACATCACCGCGGCGGCACGGGCGACTTCGACGTACTCGGGCTCCGGGTAGTAGTGCGACAGCGGCGGACCGGTGTCCGCGGCGAGGTTGGCGAGGCGGGCGTAGTCGGAGCCGGTCGACCACAGGGCGGTGAGGACGGCTGTGAGGGCGGCGATGGTGGGGCCGTCCGTACGGGCCAGGGCGTGCCGCAGGGCCAGTACGAGGTTGTCCTGCTCGGACCTGATCCGCTCTGAGGTGGCCAGCTGATGCGAGCCGAAGAACCAGTCGTGGTACGCGACCCCGAAGTCCCGCGCCCAGGCGAGGAACCGGCCGACGGCCGCCTCGTCCTCGCCCGCCTCCGTACGCCGGGCCGCGCTGAACTCCCGTACGGTCTCCAGCATCCGGAACCGCACCCCGGTCGGCGTGTCGGCGACGGTGAGCAGAGACTGATCGGCCAACTGCTCGAGCAGGAACAGCGCGTCCTCGCCCAGCACCTGCTCCGCCGCCTCACCGGTGAAGCCGCCGGGGAAGACGGACAGCGTGCGCATGGCCGCCCTGGCGTCCTCCTCCAGCAGGTTCCAGCTCCAGTCCACGACCGCGTGCAGCGTGCGGTGGCGCTCCGGCACGTCCCGCGCCCCACCGCGCAGCAGCGCGAAGCGGTCGCCGAGGCGGCGCGCGATCTCCGGCACCGACAGCACCCGCACCCGCGCCGCGGCCAGCTCCACGGCGAGCGGCAGCCCGTCGAGGTGGCGGCACAACGCGGCCACCGAGTCCGGCGGCAGCTCCACGCCGGGCCGGGCGGCCCGGGCCCGCTGCGTGAACAGCTCGACGGAGGTGGCGAGTTGGAGTTCCGGCAGCGCGTACACGGCCTCCGATGTCAGGCCCAGCGCGGCCCGGCTGGTGCCGAGCACGCGTAGGTCCTTCGAGGACGAGACCAGGGCCCGTACGAGATCGGCGGCGCCCCTGACGACCTGCTCGCAGTTGTCCAGCACCAGCAGCGCGGGTCCGGAGCCGAGCACGCCGAGGATGCCGGACACCGGGTCGGCCGAGGTGGGTCCGCCCATGCCGCCGGGCCGCCCCTCGCCCGCACCGAGCGCGGAGGCCACCTCCGCGGCCACGTCCTCGTCCGCGGTGACGCCGGCGAGCGGCACGAAATACACCACGCGCTGCTCGGCCCGGCGGCTCACGGCGTGCGCGAGCCGGGTCTTGCCGAGCCCGCCCGGGCCGACGACGGTGACGGCCCGGGAGGCGCCCAGCAGCCGCCGCACCGCCGCGATGTCCTCGTCCCTTCCCAGCAGCGGGTTCGGCTCGTGTGGCACGCCATGCCGGACCGTGGGCGCCTCGCCCCGCAGCAACTCCTGTTGTACGGCCTTGAGTTGAGCTCCCGGATCCGTGCCGAGCGTCTCGCGCAGCTCACGCCGGTACGCCTCGTATCGCGTCAGCGCCGCGGACGGGCCCGCCGTCGCCGCCTCGGCGCGCAGCAGCTCGGCGAGCACCTCCTCGTCGTGCGGATACTCCGAGGCGGCCACGGCAAGCGGCCCTGCTGCCTCCGCGTGCCGGCCGAGGCGGGCGAGCGCGAGCGCCCGCGCGCGTACGAGGGTGCTGTGGACGGGGGCGCGCTCGGCACGTAACGCGGCCACGGGATCGTCGGCGTCGCCGCTCCCATCAGGGGTGCCCTCCCATAGCGCGAGCCCGGCCTGGGCCGCGGCCAGCGATCCCGCGTGGTCCCCTGCCCTGGCCCGGTCCGCGCTGGCGGCGGCGTGCAGTACCAGGGCGGAACTGTCGACCTGGTCCTCGGCGAGAGCGAGCCGATACCCGGTCGGCGTGCTGACGACGGCATCGGCGCCCAGCAGCACCCGCGCCCTGGACACAAGAACCTGCAGCGCCTTCCCCGGCCGCTCCGGCAACTCGTCCGGCAGCCACAGCCCGTCCACCAGCCGCTCGATGCTGCAGCCGGTACGCAAGTCGCCCGCCAGCAGCGCGAGTAGACCACGGAGCCGGGGCGCGGTGACCTCCTGCCCGCGATAGGCGACGCGCGGCAGAAGGGTCAGGTCGGTGGTCACTCATGCAGATTAGCCAAGGCCCGGCCACCGCAGCCGCGTTCGCCCCTCGGGAGGCCGGTCTCTGAGACTCGACGAACTCGCAGCCTCGAACCCGCCTCACTCAGCCGAGCGCCCTCGCATCCACACGTACACCGGAATTCCCGCGAACAGGAACAACACCCCCTGGTAGACCGCCGCATACCCCGCCCCCGCGATCAGCCAGAACGAGAAGGCGAAGGACAGGACCGCCACGATCAGGTCGCGGGCCAGCCCCGCGGGACGTACCCGCTCGCGGGTGCCCTGCGCGAGCCAGTACAACTGCGCCGCGGCAGACAGCAGATACGGCACGCAGCCGGTGAACGTGGTGATGAGGACGAGGACGCGGAACGTGGTGTCCGGCCCGGCCGTGTAGTTGAGGGCGATCAGCAGCGTGCCGAGGACCGCGCAGGCCAGCACGCCGAAGCCGGGGACACCGCCCTTGCCGACGCGGGCGAAGGGCGCGGGGAAGAGGCCGTCGCGGGCGGCGGCGTACGGCATCTGGGCGCTCATCAGGATCCAGCCGTTGAGGCAGCCGACCATCGAGGCGACGGCGACCGCGGCGATGAGCGTGCCGCCCCAGTGGCCGCCGGCCATCGCGTCGACGGCGTCGGCGAACGGCGCCCCGGACTCGGCGAGTTCACCGTGCGGTACGAGGCCGAAGACCGCGACCATGCCGAGCAGATAGACGAGCGCGGAGCCGAGCGTGCCCAGGACACTCGCGCGGCCCACCGTGCGCTCCGGGTCGCGGACCTCGCCCGCGCTCATCGCGGCCGACTCGACACCGAGGAAGCTGTAGAGGAGCAGCGCGGCGGAGGCGGCGAGAGCGCCGGGCACGCTCTCGCCGGAGGCGTTGAACGGGCCGAAGTTGTCGGTGTCCACGAAGAAGAGGCCGACGGTGGCGACGAGGAGCAGCGGCACGAACTTCAGGATCGTCGAGACGATCTGCACGCCGCCGACCCAGCGGGTGCCGGCGAAGTTCGCGGCGGCCGGCAGCCACAGCGCGGCCAGCGCCACCGCCGCCTGCAGCACCTTGTTGTCGCCGAGCGGCAGCAGCACGTCGGCGTATCCGACGGTCGCGACGGCGAGTGCGGCGATGCTGACCCAGGTCATCGTCCAGTACGACCAGGCCGACAGGAAGCCGGCGAACTCGCCGAACGCGTCGCGCGGGTACACGTACAGCCCGCCGGTGACGGGGCTGCGGCGCGCGAGCTTCCCGAAGAGCAGCGCGAGCAACACCGCGCCCACGGACAGGACGAGGAAGGCGAGCAGGCTGACCGTGCCGTACGGGGCGACGGTGGCGGGCAGGGCGAAGATGCCGCCGCCGATGATGTTGCCCATGACGAGAGCGGTGGCGGCGGCGAGACCGAAGCCCTTGGGGCGTATGGACGCCGGGGGCTCGTCGGTCGGCGACGGGGGTACGGGCTCGGCGGCGTCGGTGGTGTCTGTGGCAGGCATGGGGCGTCCACGGGGAGAAGGGCGAGGGAAGGCCGTGATCGTAACCCGCGATCCCACATCGTGGTCGATCTGTTCATGTACTGGACACACAGGGGGGTTTGTGCCCTCTTCGGTTAGCGTCGTGACATGACCAGCGACACCCTCTCCTCCGCTCCTCTCCTCGCCGACGCCCTCGCCGCGGGGACGCTCGTGCTCGACGGCGGCATGTCCAACCAGCTGGAGTCCGCCGGGCACGATCTGAGCGACGAACTCTGGTCGGCGCGGCTGCTCGCGGAGCGGCCCGAGGCGATCACCGAGGCGCACCTCGCGTACTTCGAGGCGGGTGCGAACGTCGCGATCACCTCCAGCTATCAGGCCACCTTCGAGGGCTTCGGAAAGCGCGGGATCAAGCGGGAGCGGGCGACCGAACTCATGTCCCTGAGCGTCGAGTTGGCCCTGGACGCAACCCAGGAGGCGCGCGCGAAGGGCGTCACGCGGCCGCTGTACGTGGCGGCCTCGGTCGGGCCGTACGGCGCGATGCTCGCGGACGGTTCCGAGTACCGCGGCCGGTACGGGCTGAGCGTGGCCGAACTGGAAGCCTTCCACCGGCCCCGCATGGAGGCACTGGCATACGTCGGGCCGGACGTCCTGGCCCTGGAGACGGTCCCGGACGCCGACGAGGCCGAGGCGCTGCTGCGCGCGGTGCGCGGCCTGGGGGTGCCGGCCTGGCTGACGTACAGCGTGGCCGGCGACCGCACCCGCGCCGGGCAGCCGCTTGAGGAGGCGTTCGCCCTGGCCGCCGACGTGGACGAGGTGATCGCGGTCGGCGTGAACTGCTGCGCCCCCGAGGGCGTGGACGGCGCGATCGAGACCGCCGCCCGTGTCACCGGCAAGCCGGTCGTCGTCTACCCCAACAGCGGCGAGACCTGGAACGCGGAGGCCCGCGCCTGGGCGGGCCGCTCCACCTTCGCGACCGAGGAGGTGCGCGGCTGGGAGGAGGCCGGTGCCCGGCTCATCGGCGGGTGCTGCCGGGTGGGGCCGGAGGCGATCTCGTCGATCGCGGGGGCGCTCAGGGCGGGTTGAGGAGCGGAGCTGGTCGGCATGAGCGCCTGTGACCCTCAGGCGTCGAAGCGGCGGCGGGAGGCCTCGATATGGGCGAGGTAGTTGCGGGTCCAGGCGCACATTCCGTCGATCGTCGCTCGCAGGCCCTGGCCTGCCTCGGTGAGCGTGTACTCGACCCGTGGCGGCACGGTCGGATGCACGCACCGCTCGACCAGACCATTGCGCTCCAGCATGCGCAGGTTCTGGGTGAGCATCTTGTGGCTGATGCCCTCGACCTCGTTCCGCAGCTCGCTGAAGCGCAGGGTGCGGTCACCGAGGAACTCGATGATCAGCAACGCCCACTTGTTGGCGACGTCCGAGAAGATCTCCCGCGCCAGAGAGTCCGCGCGCATCAGGTCCGCGTCCTCGGGTGAGCCCGTGAACTGCTTGGTCTCCATTTGGTGCCCCAGTCACTGAAAAGTGCGTTCTTCCATGTCAGCGCTCACTCTCTTACAGTTCCTGAGTAACCACAAGAGAGCACGAGCTCTCGGACTTTCACGACATGGAGGCTGACACCATGGCCATCAATCTGCTCAACCCCAGCGGACTTCCGGAGATCCCGGTCTACCGACAGGTGTCGATCGCGACCGGCTCGAAGCTGGTCTACATCGCCGGGCAGGTCGCCTGGGATGCCGACGGGGTCGCGGTCGGCGAAGGCGACCTCGCCGCTCAGGTCGAGCGGGCCTATCTCAACGTCGGCACCGCCCTGACCGAGGCCGGCGCGACCTTCGCCGACGTCGCGAAGCTGACCGTCTACGTCGTCGACTGGACCCCCGACAAGATGCCCGTGCTACTGGAGGGAATCGACCGGGCCTCGGCAAAGCTCGGCGTCACACCGATGGCGCCGGCCACGCTGATCGGCGTCGCGGCACTGGACGTACCGGAGCATCTGGTCGAGTTGGAGGCCACCGCGGTCATCGACTGAAGCCGTCAAACCTCACTCGCTGAACGCCGTAGCCCGAGTCACCTTCTCCCACGCCGCGATCTCCCCCCGTACCCCATCGAGATGCCCGACCACCGCATCCACGGCGTCGTCGCCCAGGGGAAGTCGTAGCGGAGTCTGCTCGGCGTTCAGCGCGGCCAGGATCGCAGCCGCCGCCTTCGCCGGATCACCGGGCTGGCTGCCGTCACCGGAGGCGACCATCCGCCGTGTCGGCCCCACCGTCTCGGCGTACGCGTCGAGTTCCGCACTCGTGCTGATGTTGCCGAACAGACCCGTACGGAAGGCACCCGGTTCGACGATCAGCACCTTGATGCCGTACGGCCGCACCTCGTCCGCCAGCGCCTCCGACATGCCCTCAAGCGCGAACTTCGTCCCGCTGTACGCGGAGAATCCGGCGAACGACATCTGACCGCCCATGCTGCTCAGCTGCACGATCGCCCCGGAGCGGCGGTCGCGCATGTGCGGCAGCACGGCGCGGACCAGGGCGGCGGGTCCGAAGACGTGCACGTCGAAGAGGTCCCGCAGCTCGGTGTCCGTGGTCTCTTCGAAGGCGCCGACGTGGCTGCGGCCCGCGTTGTTGACCAGCACGTCGATCCGCCCGTGCCGTTCCACCACGTCCCGCACGGTCGTCTCGATCCGCGCTGAGTCGGTCACGTCCAGGGCCACCGCCTCCACCTGGTCGGGGTGCGCCGCGACCAGGTCGTCCAGCGTGGCCGGACGGCGCGCCGTCGCCACCACGACATCGCCCGCCGCGACCGCCGCCTCGGTGATCGCCCGCCCGAAGCCGCTGTTCGCCCCGGTCACCAGCCATACCTTGCTCATCTCAGACTCCTCGCTCGTCAAATCCCTGTGCCGACAAGCCTGTCCGTACACCCGGTCGCCCGTCCAAGACCTGTCGTGATAACCGTTGGTTATGGACGTGCACGGCAGGGATCTGAGGTACTTCGTCGCGGTCGCCGAGGAGTTGCACTTCACGCGCGCTGCCGAGCGGCTGTATGTCTCGCAGCCCGCCCTGAGTAAGCAAGTCAGGGCGCTGGAGCGGCAGTTGGGAGCGCCGCTGTTCGAGCGGGACAGGCAAGGAGTACGGCTGACACCGGTGGGCGCGGCGCTGTTGCCGTACGCCCGTCGCGTCCTCGCCGACTGGGAAGAGGCCCGGGACGCGATGGAGCGGGCCAAAGCCGAGCAGGCCGCCGTCCTCGTCGTGGGCATGAGCACCAGCCCCGCGCGGGGCGGCCTGCTCCCGGCGATCCGCTCCCGGTTCACCGAGGCGCGCCCGGAAGCCACCGTGCGGCTACGACAGATCGGCTGGGAGGACCCGACAGCCGGGCTCGCGGACGGCTCGGTCGACGTGGCGTACGTATGGCTGCCGGTCCCCGACCTCGACCGTTATACGTACGTCGTGGTCGCCGAGGAGCCGCGCCTGGTGGCCCTGCCCCAGACGCACCCCTTCGCGGCGCGCGAGTCCGTCGACTTCGCCGATCTGCTGGACGAACCGTTCCTCGCCCTGCCCAAGAGCGCCGGTGTGCTGCGCGAGTACTGGCTCGCCTTCGACGAACGGCCCGGCGGGCCGCCGCGTATCGGAGCCGAGATCGCGAGCACGGACGAGACGTACGAGGCACTGGTGGACGGCCGGGGCGTCTGCCTGGTCGCGGCTGGGAACGCGCCCCTGATCAGCCTGGGCGGAGTCGTCACCCGCCCGGTCCACGGCCTGTCACCCAGCAGACTCGCCCTCGCCGCCCGCACCGACGACCACCGCCCACTGGTACTCGACTATCTGCGGGCGGCCCGGAGAGTGTCGAGCCTCACCCGCTGAACATCCACGATGGCTCTCGCCGCATGTCGTCCACCCCTCCTCCCCGTACGCCTCCTCCGCCTGCTCACCGGCACCATCAGCGCCGCGAGGCCTCCCGGAACAGCCGCGGCCACCCACCACGCGAGCGGTACGGAGCACACTGATCGGCGTTGCGGCACTGGACGTTCCCGGGCATCTGGTGGAGGTCGAAGCCACCGCGGTCATCGCCTGAAGCCCCTCCTGGAGTGGGCCTGGGGCCGTCAGCCCAGGCCAGGCGGTGTCCAGTTGGCGTGCCGCAGGATGGTGTGGACGGTCGCGCGGGAGGGGGCCAGCCGGAGGGCGGTGTTGCGTGCGGCGACGGCCAGGGGGTGCGTCAGTTGGTGGCCCATCCGGCCGGCCTGGCGGGCGGCGCGGGCGATGGACTGGCTGCGTGGGCGGCGCTCGGTGTCGTAACGGGCCAGCGCCGATTCGACGGTGGGCTCGGTGGCGAGTGCGGCGGCCAGCACGGCCGCGTCCTCCAGCGCCTGGCAGGCGCCTTGGCCGAGGTTCGGCGTCATGGCGTGGGCCGCGTCACCGAGTAGAACGATCCGGTCCGCGGTGTAGGCGGGCAAGGGGGCCGCCAGTTCGTGGATGTCGTGGTGCAGGACGTCATCGGGCCGGGTCGCGTCCAGCAGGGTGGGGATCGGGTGGTGCCAGTCGCCGAAGCGGCGGCGCATCGCGCCAAGGGCGTCCTTATGTCGCACCCCGGGTGGCGAGTTGAGTACCGCGTGCCACTCGGCCCGGCCGTCGGCGAAAGCGATGTGGCCGAACTCGGCGCCCTTGCCCCAGGTCAGTTCGAAGTCGGTGTCCAACTCGACCGGTCGCTCGGTGATGGCGCGCAATACGGTTGACCCGCTGTAGGCCGGGCCAGGGTGCTGTGGGAACAGCTGGGCGCGCAGCCGGCTGCCCACTCCGTCGGCGGCCACGACCAGGTCCGCCTCCAGGACGGCGTCCTCGAGCGGTATCCGCATCCGGTTCGGGTCGATGCGGTCGACGGACGTCACCTCGGCCCCGGCCATCAGGCACTCGGACGGCAGCGCCGTGCGCAGCAGGTGGTGCAGCACGGCCCGGGGGATACCGACGATCGGCGTTCCCAGCTCGCGCTGGAGAGCGGTCCCGTCCATCCGGGCCAGCCAGCCACCGCCGGGGACACGCGTGCCCCCGGTGTACTGCGGCCGCGCAGCCGCGCGCACCTCCTCGCCGACACCGAGGAAGTCCAGGGCGCGGATGCCGTTGGCGTGCAGGGAGATGCCTGCACCCCCATCGGCCAGGACGGGGGCGCGTTCGACAACCGTCACCTCCCAGCCGATCAGGCGCAGACCGATCGCGGCGGCCAGCCCGCCGATGCCTCCACCCACCACCACTGCGCTGCCGCTCATGCCGCCGCCCGCCCTCCCTCGCCCCGCCGTAATCCTTCTACAGGTGTAGAAGGAGAGAGTAACCCGCTCCACTACAGGTGTAGAAAAGAGGGATGCCCATAGACCGACGTACCGTCCTCGCCGACGCGGCCATCGACGTGCTCGCCGAGACCGGAATCCGAGGGCTGACCCATCGCGCTGTGGACCGGGCGGCGAACCTGCCCCCCGGCACCACATCCGCCTACTACCGCACCCGCCAAGCGCTACTCACTGCACTGGTCCGGCGCCTGGTCGCCCTCGACCAGGCGGAACTCCAGGCGATCGGAGAGCAGACACCCGTGCCGCGGGATGCCGAGGAACTGGCAGCCGGGATCGCCGTCTTCATCGAGCACCGGCTCACGGGAGACGGCCGTCGGCGCTCCCTCGCGCGTTACGCGTGCGCCCTCGAGAGCGTGCACAAGCCCCAGCTGAGGGAGATCCTCGTGCCGCGCGAGAACGCGGGGCGCCAAGTCGTACACGACTTCCTGGCCGAACACGGCGTCACGGACGCCGAGGACCGTACTGTCACGCTGCTGACCTGCGTGGACGGGCTGGTCTTCGACCGCCTGGTCAACGGGGGAAGGGTGTCGTCCCGGGAGATCCGTGGGCTGGTGGCGGCGGCCCTGCGATAGCCCACACATTGCCGACACCGGGCGGGCCCGAACGGGCAGATGCTCGTTGGTCCCCCGGGTCGTCGCATGCACGATCTGCTGGTAGGCGGTGCCTTGGTCGTGAGGGCCGGACCGGGATCGGATATTCGGTTTTCTGCCCGCCCCGTGAGGACACAAGATGGCCCGCATGACGTTGGCCACCCCCATATTGGACACCGCTCGCCTGCGACTGCGCGCCTTCACCGACGCCGACGCGGACCCCCTCTTCGCGCTGCACAGCAGCACCTCCGTGATGCGCTACTGGGACTCCCCGCCGTGGAACGAACGGGCCCGCGCCGAGCGCTTCATCGCGATGTGCCGGAAGATGGCGGACGAAGGCACCGGGGCGAGGGTGGCCATCGACCGTGCTTCTGATGGGGCCTTCGTCGGCTGGTGCGGTCTGACCGGATGGAACCCGGACTACCGCAGCGCGTCGTTGGGCTATGTCCTCGACGAGGCGATGTGGGGCCACGGCTATGCGACGGAGGCCGCACACGCCTTGCTGCAGTGGGCATTCGACACACTGGACCTGAATCGAGTACAGGCCGAGACCGATACGCGCAACGTGGCATCTGCCCGGGTCCTGGAGAAAATCGGATTCATGCGTGAGGGGACGTTGCGGGAAGACTGCGTGGTGAACGGCGAGGTATCCGACTCGTGGGTGTTCGGGTTGCTCAGGCGGGAGTGGCGGCCGTCGGCTGTGCCGATTCCAGCCCGCGAAGTGTGACGTTAAGTCCTCGATCTGGCTGCGGAGTTCACCGGCACGGCCTGTTGTCGTTCTCGGTCCGTCCAGCGGATCGTTCTGGTTGGTCGCAGGTTGGTCGCAGCGGGCCGCTAGCCGATTATCGGTGTGACGCGCAACCTGAACTGTTTCAGGTACCCGTGGCACCTGTGTTCAGGCGACAGTCAGGTGTGTCTGACCGGGCATGTACCCACCAGGGCGAAACGGGGAGCTGATTCCTTGTGCGTGTACGAGTGAACTGCACGACGACCAAGCGCATGGCCGTCGTGGGGACGGCGGCCGCTGCCCTCGCCACCACCACGTTGGCCATGGCGCCCACCGCTTCGGCTGATTCCTACAGAGGGTGCGACTGGCCGCGCGTCTGCTTCTATCTGACCTCCAGCGACTGGGGCGACAAAGACCCCACGGCCGCGTACCAGGACGTCACCACCTCCTACCAGGATCTCGGCTCCCGGAGCCGAGGCGCCGACCACGTCACCAACACGCGCAACGACGACCGGGTCTACCTGCGCTACATCCGCAATAGCACCGGTGCGACGTCCTACAAGTGCCTGCCTCCGAACCACTTCCAGTACTTCAGTAGTGCCTTCACGGTGACCGGGATCCGCATCGACACCGCCTCCAGCTGCTGACGTAACTGACGAAGCCGCATCACGAGTTGCCGGCCCCGAGGGTCCGGCGACTCGGGCAGCGCCTTTCAAGGCGACATGCCCCCCTTTCGCACCCAGATCGACCACACCCTTTTCCAGGAGTCTTTTATGGCACTCACCGCAACTCGCAGGCGCACCGCGAGCGTGCTCGCCTCCCTCATCGTGCTGGGCGGTACGGCCACCGGCGGCGTCGCCGCCGCGGCCGAGACCGGCGCCACCGCTGCCGCGGCCTACCCGTGCGACGTGAACATGAGCTCCAGCGGCCGGCTCTCTGCCGGCTACTACAACGGCAACACTGTCGTCCCCTCCTCCTCGCAGGTGACCGCCGCCGGCAAGGAAGCCCAGTGCCTCCTCCAGTACCAGGGCTACGATCCGGGGACCATCGACGGCATCTTCGGCCGCAAGTCCCAGGCAGCGGCAAAGAAGATGCAGGGCGTCGTCAACCACGCCTGCGACACCAACCTGGCCGAGGACGGCAAGGTCGGCCAGCAGACCTGGCCCTACCTGCGCCGCCTCTACTGCTGACCCAACGGTGACATGGTGGTGCCCTCCTCCTCGCAGGTGACCGCCGCCGGCAAGGAAGCCCACGGCTCCCTTCATCTGGGTGGTGTACTCGGCCAGTGCCGCGCGGCTGCGCGGCACTGGCCGACGACCTGGAGGCCAGCGGCCAACTCACCGACCCCACATGGCGGAAGGTGTTCGAGACCGTTCCGCGCCACCCCTACGTGCCAGAGTTCTGGACCCTGACCGGCCAGGGGCAGCGGCGCGTGACGTCCGCCGACCCGGGCCGGCTTGACGTGGTGTACACGGATGACGCGCTGGCCACCCAGCTGACCGACGGCGTGTCGTTGTTCAGGTGCCATGGCCGCAGGGTCAGCACGAAGACGTCGGAACCGCTGTTGCGGACCTTGGCCGTCGTCGCCGGGGGTGGGCCGGGTGAAGCGGTAGCATTGGTCGACTGCTGCCCCCGAGCTCGAGACGACGGCGGAGACGGTCATCGTGTCCCCCTCACGCACCACGCTCTTGACGTCGAAGGAGCGCCGTCCGGTGGGGTCGAGAGCCTTCTGTACTCCGGCTCGCGTCAGGTCCTCGGCAGAGGTTGAGTTCGCTGACGCGGGCGGGGCTGTCAGTCATGGCGTACGCCAGCTCTGCTTCTCTCCATGTGCCGTACGCAGCCAGTCCAGGGACCCGGTCGCCAGCACTGCGTCGGCGAGTTCGTTGGCCGACTTCGTGGTGAGCCGGCTGCGGCTGTTGTCGGTCCACCGCTGCGCCTTCTCGTAGCCCTGGGCCTTGTACTCGACGCCCTGGATCATGCACTCCAGCTGGTCGGCGTCCCGCGCGCAGATCGCCTCGGCGGATTCCTTCGCCTCGTACTCGGCGACGAGGTCCCGCACGGCCGAGGCCAGGAGGCAATGCTCCGCTGGTCGGACGAACCGGGGACGGGGAGTGGGGCGATGACGGCCTGCGCCGCTAGAGCTGCCGCAGGTGGTCACGGAGCGTGCGGGCGATCTGTGCCATGAGAGCCTCGGCACCAGGCTGGGAACTGGCCGGAACGAGTGATTCCGTGAGGGCGGCGATGGCGAAGGCCTGACCGTCGGAGTGCTCGACGACACCGATCTCGTGGCGGAGGTTCAGGAGCGTGCCGGTCTTGGAGGACCAGGTGGTGGCGTCGGAGCTGAAGTCAGGGGCAAGCCGGTGCCGGAGCACGTTGTGGGCCATGAGGTCGCGTACGCGCTCGGCCACCTCGGGGTGGATCTTCGACGGTGTCCACAGGGCCTGGAGCAGTTCGGCCCAGGCGCGTGCGCTGCCGGTGTTGGCGCGGGTGGTGTCGAGCTGCGGCACCCGGTGTCCGCGACCGCTGGTGCCGGCGTCGATGGCGAGGGAGTGGGCGAGATGGACGTCAGCGGCGTCGAAGCGCTCGACGGGAGTGTCCATGAGCTCGTTCATGGTGTGCCGGACGGTGATGTCGCGCAGGCCGAGCTCGTGGAGGATGTCGGCGACCCGGGCGGGCGGGGTGAGGCCGAACAGCGCGTCGGCGGCGTGGCTGTCACTCAGGCAGGTGCTCAGGTAGAGGAGGTCGTCGACCGCGATCCGGGCGGGGTGGCGAAACCGGCTCAGCCCGATGGGGCCGGCTGTGGTGATCCGCCCGGGTGGCACGTCAAGGGGCGTCGCTCCGTCGAGCTCGCCCCGTCGGACGCGTTCGAGCGTGGCCAGCGCGAGCGGGACCTTGACCAGGGACGCGGACGGCAGTTGGGTGTCCGGCTCGATTCCCAGCTCCTCTCCCGTGTGCAGGTCCCGCACGAGCAGGCAGCCGTGCAGGCCGCCATCGCGCAGTTGTCCACGCAGGTCGTGCAGTAGTGCCTCGGTGCTCAAGTCCCTTCCCCTCCTGAGGTTCCCGCGCCCAGACAGCGGGCGACGGCGTCGCCCAGGCGCGCTTCGATGAGCTGTGGATTGCCGTCTCCGGCGGCGGCGAGGGCGAAGCCCCGGCTGATCGTGATCTCGCCGACGGGCCGCCAGGCCAGGTCGAGTTCCTCGGCCTGGGCGGGGGAGCACAGCAACAGGTCGCGTGAGCACAGGACTTCCGCCGCGGCGGTCGTCAGGTCGGGTGCGGCGACGAGTTGTGCGGGCCGCAGGCCGACCGCGTCGCGCAGGCGAGTCAGCGGGTCGCGGATGTGCGGCACGTCATCCTCCGGCTGGATCCAGACGCGGCGGGCAGGGCCGGAGGATGCTCTTCCGACCCGCAGTGTTTCGAGATAGACGCGCTTCACGCCCGGATTCCGGGCACCGCCGAGTCCGAGCGGCACGGACCACCTCGCGTCGTCCGGCGGCACCGCGAGCAGCGCGGCCCGCACTTGCTGTGCGTGGAGGAGCTCCGTGCGCTGCGTCGGTCCCGTGACGCGCAGATCGAGGGTGACGCCGTGCCCGCGTGCCTCGGCGACGAGGCGGGCGAGACCGGCCGTGGAGCAGATGCCGGGCACCGCGAGCCGCCACGGCTTGCGCTTGGCGGCCTCCGCCTCGTGCAGCAACACGTCGGCCGCCTGTACGAGTTGCCTGGCCGTCGGCAGCATGTCCCGGCCGAAAGGGGTGAGAACGGCCCGTCGTGACGTGCGCTCGAACAACGGCTCACCGAAGCGTTCCTCCAGGGCGGCGACGCGACGGCTGGCCACCGACTGGGACATCTGGGCGGCGGCCGCCCCGACGGTGAAACTGCCGTGCTCGCTCACGCTGACAAACGCACGACACGCTCCCACCAGTTCCACAGCCGGAACCTTATGCCAGATCCATGGCCCGCTCTCATGCCGAATCAGCATGGAACGGCGCGTTCGCGTATTGGACCGCATGGCCGCCCGCCGGTGAGGGTGATCTCCGAACTCATGACCACCCAGGAGGTTGGACCATGCAGACCCCGCAATACACCCATGCCCGCACCGCCCTTCGCGGTGCGCTCGCCGCGCTCGCCCTCGTCGTCCCGCTCGTCGCCTGCGGCCAGGATGGTTCCTCGGCCTCGTCGCCCTCGTCGGCGGCGCGGTCCGCCGTGACGACGACTCCGATCGCGGAGACGACCTCGTTCACCGGCGAGTTAAAGGAACTGGAGAGCAAGTTCGACGCCCGGCTCGGTGTCTACGCCATCGACACCGGCACCGGGCGCGAGGTGGCCTACCGGGACGGCGAGCGATTCGGCTACCACTCCACGTTCAAGGCACTCGAAGCCGGCGCCGTGCTGCGGAAGTACTCCCTGAACGGCATGAACAAGGTGATCAAGTACTCCAGTGACGACCTGGTCGCCAACTCGCCCATCACCGAGAAGCACGTCGAGAGCGGGATGACCCTGCGCGAGCTGTGTGACGCCGCCGTCCGCTACAGCGACAACACCGCGGCCAATCTGCTGTTCGACGCACTCGGCGGCCCCAAGGGTCTCGAGGCGGACCTCAGGAAGCTGGGCGACAAGGTCACCCTGATGGAGCGCATCGAGCCCCATCTAAGCGACTGGGTGCCGGGCGAGACCCGGGACACGACCACCCCCCGGGCGCTTGCCAAGGACCTGCGCGCGTACGTGCTCGGAGACGTCCTCCGCAAGCGCGAGCGCGCCCAGCTCGCGACGTGGCTGAAGACCAACACCACCGGGAACGAGGTCATCCGGGCAGGGGTACCCAAGGGCTGGGTGGTCGGCGACAAGACCGGCAGCGGCAGCGGCTACGGCGCCCGCAATGACATCGCCGTCGTGTGGCCCCCCGACTCCGCCCCCATCGTCATGGCGATCCTGACGAACCGTGGGAAGGCGGAGGACGTCCACGACAACAAACTGATCGCGGAAGCGGCGTCCGTGGTCGCCGAAACGCTGTCCTAGCGGGAGACGGGGCCGCGGCCGAGCACCCCCAGGGCGCCGAACCGCCCGGCCGTGGCGGTCACAGCGCGTCCCGGTCGCATCGGCCGGGTCGGTGGCCTGGGTGCAGTACGCGGATCATGCAGTCGTACAGCGGCGCCTCAGCCCATGGATGGGACACGCCGACCTTCCGGTACCCCCATGCCGCGTAGGCGGACTGGGCCGGCGCGGCCTCCGGCTCGGGCCGCATCGTCAGAGTGACCCGCTCTACGTCCAGGCCCTCGAGGAGTTGCGCGTGCAGCGCGGCTGCGATACCGCGTCGTCGCCACGCCTTCCGCACAGCCAGCTCGATGATGACGAACGTGCGCCGGCCGTCCTCGCGCGTGAAGTCCTCCGGCAGCTGCACGTCCTGGAGGTTCTTCCACCAGCGGGTGTCAGGGGCGAGGCGGTAGCCGTAGGTGAAGCCAACGGTCTCGTCCCCGTCGCGGGCCAGGACGAGATGGAAGCCGGGTCGCTGGGCGTGGACCTGGTAGTGGTCGATGAACTCGGCGACGTCGCGCGGTCCCTCGCGGTACGGCGGCTCGGCGTACACCTCCTCGTAAGAGGGGAGGAAGGCGTCGAGCATGCGGACGCCATCCGGGCCTTCGTACCGTTCGTACGTCACCTCGGCCATCACACCGCTCCCTTCAGCCCGGTGTACTCGGTCAGCTCCTCGACGGCGTCGCGGACGCACACAGAGTCCACGCTGCGCAGCAGGTCGCGGACCTCGGTCACCCGTCGGTTCACGCGGCCGGACTCCACCTCTTCGAGATGGGTGAGACTGGCGACCGCCTCGGCCGCTCCCTCGTCGACCTCGCCGGCCTGGATGAGGCTGCGTGCGAGGGTCATCCGGTACAGGGCCCGGTTACGGCCGTACGACCGGTCTTGGTGGGCGAGCGCTGCGCGCAGGAACGGCACCGCGGCCTTGTGGTGGCCGGTGTCGGAGTACAGCAGGCCCTGGGCGTAGTCGAGTTCGGCGTGCCCGTGGAAGGCGGCCCAGTCCGGGGCGGGGCGCCCGCTGTCGGAGCGGTCCACCATGCGCATGGAGTCGGCGAGCCTCCTGCGAGCGGTGCTCTGATCCTTCATGAGGGCCAGGGCGCGGGCCTCGCGAGCGGCGATCAGGGAGAGCAGCACGGAAGAGCCGAACGGAACTGCGAGCGAATGGGCTGCGCGCGCGAGGTCGTAGCCGTCGCGCGGCCGATCCTCGCAGCTGGCCTGCATGCTCAGCGAGATGAGTACCAGGACCTGAAGGCCGGCGTCGTGCAGCATGGTCGCGGTGGTGAGGGCCTCGCCCCAGTAGCGGCGGGCGGTGTCCTGCTGGTCGGCGTCGTAGTAGAGCCACGCGCAGTGCTCGGCGGTCTCGCCGACGAGGAGCTGGAGTTGGCGACCGATGGTGTCCGGGTAGCTGCTGGTGTTGATGATCCGGCGCACACGCCGGAGGTGGCGGACGGCGAGGGATCGGACGTCGCCGCCTCCGTAGGCGTCATCGAGCGTGTACAACGACCGCAGACCTTCGCGGAGTTCGAGGAGGTGAGCGACGCCGACGGCCTCCGGGAGCCCGTTGCTCTCCCGAGGCCCCACCGCCAGGCCGGCGGCGACGCCGATCGAGTCGGCGACGAACGTCCTGCGATCCACGTTCACCTCATTCGGCGGCACTTGCGGGGCGTACGCCGTCGAGCTTGGCCCTGGCCCCGGGAAGCCGAGGTCGGCGGGGCTCATGCCGAACATCGCGTGCAGCACCCGCCAAGCCGGAGGGTGCGGCCTCGGTGGACTCGGCTGTCGCCACCTCCGGAACTGACGGTCGGTGACGGTCACCTCTTCCCCGCCTAATTCGGCGGTCGCCTCGAAGGCCGGGATGAACGATGACGGCTTGGCCCATCCGCGTTCGATGCAGGCGTGTGCGAACGGCGTCAGCGCTACATCCACTCTGACCTCCCCGAAGGTCTTCTGCTCTCGTCGACCGTAGCCGCTGTGCCGGACCCGAAAAGTCCGGTGACTGAGAAAAAGTCCGACGAAGGTCCGCGTAGAGGTCCGATGGCGCTCCGTGAATAGCGGTTATCTCTACGTGACAGCGGATGCGCTGTTGACGTCGAACACGGGCACCACCGAGGGACGCGACGATGACCATGACGGCTGCATCGGTAGGACCACCGCGCTATCAGGAGCGCTATGCGGCGAAGTTGGAAGCCGCTCAGCATGCGCGTCGGGACATAGCGCTGGCCCTGGAGAGCTGGGGCCTTCCCCACCTGGTCGAGGTGGCCGAGCAGATCGTCACGGAACTCGTTGCCAACGCCGTGGAGCACACCGACGCTGCCACGGTCGGCATCTCCATCACCCGGAGCGGCGAGGAGGCCGTGCGGATCGTCGTCACGGACACCTCCCGCACCAGACCCACCCTTGGCGAGCCGTCCAGCGACGACGAGAACGGGCGTGGCCTCCTCCTCGTCGACGCGCTCGCCCACGACTGGGGGAGCGAGCTGGTCCACGGTGGAAAGCGGGTGTGGGTCGAACTGCGTGGGGACGGCGAGAAGTGAGCGGGCAGCCCGTGGCCGGCCCGTCGGACGTCGGCCTGCCCAGCCCCGACAGCGGGCGCAGCCCGGACCCAAGCATTTCCGCCGCACGAAACATTTCCACGGTCGGCGGCAGCAGTCTCCGAAACCGACTCAGGAAGATCGAAAACGATGCAGGCTTCCAGATCATCGACCGCACCACCGAGCCCCTCACACCCACACCATGCGGACGCGAGTTCCTCGCGGAGGCACACGAGACCCTGCGTGTCGCAGCCGGTACACCCGAAGCTCCAGGTATCGCGCTCTCAGCTCAGACCGCTGTGGCAGTCAGCGAGCCGTGCACTGTTGACAACAGTGTGATTGTTCAATGGCTGCTGCAAGGTGAACTGGTAACAGCCCCTCGCTGATCCGTCGTCGGCCGGGTAGGTGACCATGATCCGGACGGCCTTCTCGTCGGGTGCCCTGCTCCAGCGGGCGTCGCCGACCGCGTAGGTGATCTCCTTCGCAGTGAGCGACCCGTCCCCCGCTGCGTCGCGGAGTCTGTATTCGGTGAGTCCGGCCTTCTTGGCGAGGACTTCATCGGAGGGCGGCTCGTGGCGATCGAAGAATCCCTGCACGGCGAGGGACACCAGGATCCCGGCCGTGGCGAGCGCCAGGAAGGCGACGATGATCAGGGCCACGCACCCGGCCGCGAACGGCCGGGTGCGGTTGCTGGTTTCCAGCGTCACGTCATGATCCCTTGTAGCCGATCTCGCCCAGCCGCTTGCTCATCACCCCGGCGTACCCGGTGGTGCCGGCGTCCTTGGGATGGAAGGATTCACGGCTGATGCAGGTGTCGCCCGCCACTCCCCACAGGCAGGACGCCGGGACGGCGGCCGGGTCGCCCTTGTGGAAATCGCCGTCGCCGTTGGGGCCGATGACAATCTTGTTGATCCACTCAGGGTCGTCACAACCTCCGTGCCCAACGAACGCACTGACCGGGTTAGCGTACTCGGCCTTGACCTTCAAGGCGCCGGTGCGCAAGGCGTCAACCATGTTTTTCTGCTGGCCGTCGGCGTAGTTGACCAGTTCAGCCAGGACCTTGACCTCGGTCATGTCGTAGTACCACGAGCCCGTGCACTTGACGCTGCGACTGAGCAGCTCCGGATAGCCCATCAGGACAATCTGTGCATTCGGCGCCTTAAAGGCGATGTCCTCCAAGACGGCTCGCAAGTCAGGGATCATCCGGTCAACGATCGTCTTGTACTTGGGCAGGAACCCGGAGTCGTTCGAGCAGTCTCCGAGCCCTCCGCACTCCTGCATCGCGCGGGCGAAGCCACCCTCGTCGTTGCCGCCGAGACTCAGCATGACCAGGGTCGTATCGCTGCTGAGGACACCGGAGTCCGTTTGCAGGATCTCGTGGAACTGGCCCTCGAGGTGGGATTGGGGGTTGTTGTCCGACGGGACGAGGGCGACGTTCTTCGTCATTGCGCCGGAGCAACTGACATCCAGGAAGTCGACGGTGGCGCTCCTGCTGTTCGACAGCTCGCCGATGCTGGTGCTCTGACCGGGCAACAGGACCTTGCGCGGCCACGAGTTGTCGCTGCGCCGGCAGGCGTTCCAGCTGCTCTTCCCGTGGCCCCTGTCCGACTCGGGCGAATAGGCCCCGGCACCCTCACCGGATGTGTAGGAGTCACCCATGGCGACGACCATGTGCTTCGGCTTGCCCGCCAGTGGCTGGAAGGCGACGGCGTCCCAGGCGACGTCCTCGTCTGCGGTGCCGTCGTCGGTGGTGTTCGTCAGCTCCACCCGTGGGGTGCCGGTGAAGCGGTAGACGCCGAGTTCGACCCAGGTGTTCTTGCTGAAGTGGGTGTTGACGTAGCGGTGGCGGTCACCGCCCGCGACTCCCTTGATCATGTAGTGGGCCTGCTGGGTGTGCGCCCCGGTGTCCGGCATGTGCGCGTAGACGCGGGCCCACTCGACGTTGCGGTCCAGGGTCCAGGTGCCGTCGATGGTCATCCGGCCGCCGAGGCCGCCGAGATGAGCGGTGTCACGGGTGTGCGTGTACCAGAAGTGGCCACCGTGCCCACCGCCAATCTGGTGCAGGTCACCTTTTGCCTCGAACGGGCCCAGACCCGGTCCGGTCGCCGCCGGGTTGGGGTGGAACGTGAACTGGAAGTTCCCGGCGTCGGTGCCGGACGATCCGCAGGAACTGTAGGTGTCGAGGTTGTCGGGGACGGACTCCACGATCATCGCCCCTGCGGGGGCGGCGCCGCACTCCGGGGTGCCGTACTTCAGCCGGTGGCCGCGGCCCGGTTCCTCGCGCAGTGTGACGTACTTGATGCTCTCGTTGCCGCAGTCGGTGTCACAGTTCGGCTTCCACGTCACGTTCGAGCCGCGCCACCAGTACTTCTCGTAGCACTTGGCGTCGGGACAGTCAGGCGGGTTGGCCGCGTCGCAGTTGTTGGTGGCGTTGCAGAACGCGTCCAGTGGCGGCTTGACCCGGTCGCGCTGCCCCGGGTTGATCCACCAGGCGGGCCGGAAACCGGCGCTGGAGAACCCGGACTCGCCGGGCCAGTCCTGCCGCCCGTCGCTGGAGTAGGAGTAGCCGGTGTCCATGGACCAGGCGGACCAGCCCATCACCTTTTCCTGGTACGGCCAGTTCTGAGGCTTCGCGGCGTCACGCGGGTTGGACATGAACGGGTGCCGCGAGGCCGGGTAGGACGGGTTCGCGGGGTTGTTGTACCAACCCAGGCCCCACGGCTTGCCGTCGCCCTTGTTCTCGTTGAAGCCGAGGTTGTAGTTCCACAGCGCGGCGAACCAGTTCTCCGGCTTCGAGGGGTCGTCGTTGTTGACGGTGATGGTCTGCCCCGCGGTGTGCACCTGGTTCCACTTGTCCGCGAGGATGTACATCGACGCGGCGATGTTGACCGCGTAGTCCAGAGCGACGGCCTTCTGCTTCGCCGGAGACAGAGAGGTCTCGCCGGGCTTTTCGAGGCCGGCGAGGCGCATGCCGTCGGTGACCTGGCCGACGCCGTAGCCGCAGTCCGACTGGTGCCAGTTGATCCTCCAGTACGCCTCGGACGTCTCCCCCTTGTGCCCGTAGAAGCCCGCGATCGCCGCCTGCGTGTTGCCCATCTGGCCGGGGATGGCGCCGCCTTCGGCCTGCCACAGGTTCGACTCCTGCGCGAGTACACCCAGCAGCACCTGGGCGGGGATGCGCCCGCCGCCCTTCAGAGCGGGGGCCGGGAACAGCCCTTGCGGGTCGACGGTGCCCAGGCCTGAGCGCCAGCCGCCCTGCTTGATCCACTTGGAGCGAAGTTCGCCGCGGATCGCCATGTTGACGGCCCACTCGACCTGGTTGGGCGTCGGCTGCAGCGCGAGCGCCTTGACGTCGTTACGGGGGATGGAGCACCAGCGGTCCGTGTCGACCGGATTGTGCGCGTCGGCCGCCTGTGCGGCCCGCCCGCTCTTCTCGGATGCCCGCCCGCTCTTGCCAGCCGCGCCCAGGGCGGGCGAGAAGGACTCCTTGCCAATGCCGCTGGTCGTGTCGGCGACCGTCTGGGTGATCTTCTTGCCGGTAGCGGTCGCGACACTGGTCACGGTCGGCGGCACCGGATCCCCGTCCGTGGGGTCCTGGGACGTGCGCGCCCGCGACGAGGGTTCGGCCTTGGCGAAACCCTTACCCGCGTTCCCGATCCGCTCCAGGCCCGCACGTACGCCGGACATGAGCACGGGGTCGACGGCCAGTCGGCCGTGGCTGGACACATCCGTGTCCGCCGGAACGTCCAGGCGGGCCACCGCCGTACCCGTGAGCTTCGCGTCCGTGGTGTCGCCGGTGAGGAAGGCCCGGCCCCCGGTGCCCTGTTCGAGAGCCAGGTCTCCGAGCTTCCCCGAGGCGAGCGTTGACGGCGTGCCCCCGCCCTTCCACAGCTTGGCGCGAGCCGAGCCGCCACTGCGGTCGAGGAACGCGATCCCCTTGCTGGTGGGGCGGATGTCGAACGGCACACTGTCCGCGGCAGCCAGCTTCCGGAGGTTCCTGTCCGCGGGGTCGACGTGGACCAGGTGGCGGCCGTGGGCGGCGACGAGGCCGTCCTTCACGGGGACGGCCGAGGTCACTTGGCCAGTGACAGTCGTGTCGGTGGTCGTCCTGCCGCTGGTGTCGACCGTGAGGAGCCGGGTCTTGCTGTCGCGGGACGCGGTGAACGCCGCCGTGCGCGTCTCGGGGTTGCACGACGGGTCGAAGTAGGCCAGCGAGCCGGTGAACGGCAGCTTCGTGACCCGGCCGGACTTCAGGTCGACGACCGCGGTGAATGCCCCGCCCTGCATCAGGTCCGGCTTGTTCGTGAACGTACGCGGCGCGTACACGACCGCGGCGTGATCACGGTCCATGACGCAGGAGTTGCCGATCCACGAATCCGCCGGCATGCCGGGCTCCGCCAGCGAGGCGACGATCCGCCACCGGTAGGCGTCCTCGCTGTCTGCCACAAGGACCTTGAAGCCGCCGCTGTCCGCCGCGGTGGTCACAGCCCGGTCCACCGAGGTCTTCCAGCCCTTCCCGAGCCTCTTATCGGGATCCGGCACACGCGTCGGCGGTTCAGTCGAAGGACTGCCGGACGGCTGCGGATCGGGAGGGCTGGTGTCGGCGAACGCCGGCGCGGCTTGTATGAGCCCGCTCAGGACCGCGCTGGCCGCAAGGGCCACGATCCCGGCACGGGCCGGTCTGCGAACTCTCAACTGCTCTCCTCCAATGGGAGTTTTCGGGCATGGGCGAGAAACCGACGCAGCCTTGAGTGAGACAGGGAACTGCGACAGTCGACTGTGGTTACGTCCTCCCGGCTCTCAAGACCGGGACTTCATGGCTGGAAACCGGGTGAGAGATTGGTTATTGGTATTGGCGTCGGCGAGGACCGCCCGCGCCTTCTCCACCGTGAAGATCGACCCCGGCGGTGGCGCAGCTCGGCCTCTGAGACCGAGCCGGAGAGGAGCCTCCGTACGAGGGTGGATGCGTTCGACGGGACGCATGGGACCGCTCCCGAAGAGAAGGCCGACCGGTCACTCGCACCCGTCGATGCCAGTGCGGTCCCTGACGCAGAGTGCGGTCTCTGCGTCAGGGACCGAGTCGGCGACGGTTGTTCTGCTCTGTCGGAAGATCAGCCAGGCTGTCTTCGGGCTGCTTCCGAGCAGCAACGCGTTCAACTCCCACGCTGTCGCGGCGATCGGCCGACGATGCTCCTCAGGCTCCGCTACGCGGAACAGAATCGGCTCGGTGCGATGCGCGGCGGGCTTGATGGCCCAAATGGCTCAGGCCGCAGCGCCGATACGCTTCAACCTCGGGTCTGCTCGAAGCTCACCAGCGTGGCCGCAGGATCATCCGGAACAGGCCTCTCGTCCTGGTCGATGAGCAGCCCGGCCTCGCGGCCCGCATCTCCTGGCAGAACGTGCGGGAAGTCCCGCTTCATCTGCACCTCGTAGCCGGACGGGCCCGTCACCCGCACGGTGATGGAGAACGACGCAGGCTCTCTCGACGTGTTGGCCGCATGGATCGCGGTGTAGACGCCCAACTCGTTCGATGTCAGCCGGACCTCGATATCGCCGAATGCGTACACCTTGGTGTCCCCGTCCATGGACGGCTCCACGGCCGGAGCGGTCGCCACAGGGGGAGACGGCATAGGGATCGTCGCAGATGGCTCCAGGGAGCGGGACGGCGTGGCCTGTGTGTGCGCCTGATCGGATACAGAGCCACCGCTCTCGGTTGGTGAAACGGTGGGGAGAGGCGGCGAGGCGGTATTGGCCTGTGACCTGCTGCATCCTGAGAGAATCAGGGACGCCACCATGAGAACTACGGCGGCTGTCGGCACATGGCGCGCTCTCACTAGTTGCACGACCCGACCGTGTGGACGCGGTCGACGACGACCCTGCCGTTCGAGTCCTTCATGTAGGAGTAGACCGTCCCGCAGTAGCCCCGGTTCTGATACACGGGGCCCGCGTAGGTGCTGTAGCGGCCGAAGTCTTGCTTGGATGCGTCGGAGGTGTAGTTGGAGCTCAGGCGTACGCCCATGTACCGAGTGGCTCCCGTGTCGTTGAAGAACACGCCACAGATCGGCTTGTCGTAGTACGAGGATCCCGTGGTCCTACCGTTGGTCCATGTGTAGGTGGTGCCGTAAGTTCCCTCGCGCCACGCGCCGGTGGAGATGTTGTAGCCGGTTCCGCACACGTTCGCGGCTGCTGCTGCAGCACCTAAGTCGGCTCTGATGATCCGTCTGGTCTCGGCAGATGCCTCCTTGTCCACCTTGACACCGCTGATGGTGACGATCTCGATCGCCTCAGCGGGCTTCGAACCTGGATCCTCCGCCCCTGCCGCCGAAGCTGACGGCGCAGCGGCGAGTAGAGCGGCGAGCAGCGCGGATATGGTGGCCGCCGCTGCGCAGGCGGTTTTGGGTAAACGCATAATCTGCCTCTTTCGATGTGTTGAGATGTGGAGGAGCGACCGGCTAGTCAGTCCGGTGTCTGCTGGACGTTGAGGACGCGGGCACCCTGGAACCTGGCCGGTGTCACGCGTCACGGACCTGCTGGCCAAGACGGCTCAGGCCACGGCGAGCGCTGTTGGCGCGAGCGCCACCAAGTTCGTCATTGACCCCCCTTTATTGGTTACCCGGTGGGGACGCGGCAACGTGGTGATGCTGTGCGCGAACGCCTCCCCACAGCGACGCGCAGGAACCAGGTGGTCAGGCCCAATCCGCCGAGCGCCGGGTCACTGTAGACACAAGGCAATCATCAGCAACAGGAACTGATCGGGACATGGCAACAATTCGGCTCCACTTGCCCACGCATCCGGAGGAAGAGCGCACCACGACTTGACGTGTGAAGTTCCTGTAGCGGGCCACAACTTGAGGTGTGAAGTTTCTGTGAAGCGGAACGATGATGGCCTAGGAGGTTCGAGAAGTAGATTGGCCGGTTCCACCACACCGGTTCACCTGTGGCGCCCGCGGCGAAGGTCGAAGTATTGGCGGTAGAGGTTGAGTTCGCGGACACGGGCGGGGGCTGTCAGTCATGGCGTAGGCCAGCTCTGGTGCTGGAGACCGAGCTCCCAGCACGTGGCGGTGAACAGTGCCCGCTCCGCTCCTCACATCGCAGGCTCCCCGCCGGACCGGGGCGGGCCGCAAGACTTCCGCCGCCTCACGGCTCTGGGCCAGGAGCTGAGCGGACCGCAGTACGGTGGAGCCGCGCAGGCCGCACACCTGAGTGAACGACTCCAGAACACGGCCGTCCTCGCGGCCTCCCCCTCCGCCCGCCCTCCGGAGCTGCCGACGTGACCGAACTGTCCGCCGCACACGACGCCGCCGTCACCGACCGGGAACGCCTCGCCGGAAGCGCCTACAGCAGCGACCGGGACCTGGCCGCCCGCCAGTCGCTCTACGAGTGGCAGACACCCCGTTACGACCTGCCCGGCATCGTCGCCGACCAGCTCAGCGGGGTGCGCGGGCGTGTGGTCGATGTCGGCTGCGGCAACGGCAAGTTCATCCAGCGGCTCCGCGAGGACCGGCCTGACCTGACCCTGTTGGGCCTGGACATCGCCCCCGGCATCCTCCGCCGGTGTCCCCGGCCCGGTCGCCGTGGCGGACGCCACACGCCTGCCGATGGTCACGGCAAGCGTCGACGCCGCCTTGGCGCTCCACATGCTCTACCACGTACCCGACATCCCCCGGGCGGTCAGGGAGCTGTCCCGGGTCGTCACCGGTGACGGGCTGGTGGTCGCCTCCACCAATAGCGACCGGGACAAGGCCGAGCTCGACGACCTGTGGCAGCGGGCCGCGGGCGAAGTCCTCGGCACCGGCCGCGGGCCGGCCCGTATCTCGCTCAGCGCCCGCTTCTCGCTGGAGAAGGCCCCGGCCTTCCTGGGGGAGGAGTTCAACCGCGTGGAGACGATCGAACTCCCCGGCACCATCACGGTCCGCGACCCGGAGCCGGTCATCGCGCACATGGCCTCTTACCAGGCGTGGGCGGACCAGCACGACGTGCCCTTCGAGGCCACCATCGAGCGGGCCCGCACGATCCTCGGCGAGCACATCGCCCAGCACGGTGCCTTCGAGGTCACGTGCTTGGGCGGCATTCTCATCTGCCGCCGCTGAGCAGCTGTTTTGAACGTCGCTTTCTCGATGCGTCGCGCATCCTCCGCCAAGTCCGTGCCCTTGTCAGGGCCGCTCGGATCTCTTTATCTTGACGTCAAGATTTCCTGGCAGGGGAGAAGATGTGCCTCAGGGAACGCTCGGTTACACCTTGGGCGGCCTGCATCACGTGCAGCTTGCGATCCCTCCAGGTGCTGAAGAACTTTGCCGCGAGTTCTGGGTGGGCGTTCTCGGTATGACAGAGCTCGAGAAGCCGCCGGTGCTGGCGGCTCGTGGCGGGTGCTGGTTCCGGGGTGGTGGCCTGGAGGTCCACTTGGGAGTTGAAGAGGACTTCCGCCCGAACAGGAAGGCGCATCCGGGCGTCCTCGTGACCTCGCTCCAAGCGCTCGCCAAACGATTGGAAGACAACGGTGTGAGCGTCACCTGGGATGACAACTTCCCCGGCCACGATCGCTTCTACGCGTTCGACAAGCTGGGCAATCGACTCGAATTCCTTGAACCTGTCCGAGATCGCTGACGTCAGGTCCACGAAGGGTCACGCAGCATGTCGCCCACCCCTCCGTCCCGTACGCGTACGCCTCCGCCTGCTCAGTGGCACCATCAACGCCGCCAGGCCCCCCAGAACCGCCGCCGCCACCCACCCCGCGAGCGGTATGGAACCCTCATCGCTCGCGTTCGCGGTGGTGGCGGACTTCGGGGCGGCGCCGGAGGCCAGGGGAGCGGTGCGGGAGGTCGCTGAAGGGCTGGGGGTGTCGGAGGTCAGGACTACGTCGTTGCCGTCGCCGCCTCGGTAGGTGATCTGGTACTCGGTCTTGCCCAGCTTGACCTTGGCGCCTTCCTTCAGGCCCTTGAAGGTGCCCTTCGTCTTCGCCTCGCCGGTGTGGTCGATGACGGTGACCGTCTTCGAAGGAGTCGCAGTAGTCGAAGAAGCCGCAGCAGTCGCAGAGGCCGGCTCGATCACGAGCTTCCCGCCCAGCCGCAGTGCGCCGCCGACCTTCAACGCCTTGTCCTTCACGGTCAGTTGAGCGCCCCCGCCCTGCGTGTAGTCCCCGGTCACCGTCACCCCGCCGGAGACCTTCCCCGTACCCGTATTCGTCACCGTCCCGACGACCTTGCCCTTGCCGGACAGGGATGAGCTCAAGTTCAGTACCCCACCCGGCGTCTTCCGCACATCCAGCCGTGCGCCCGACGCAGTGAGCCGGATCCCCTTGCTGCGCTCCACGCTCGCCCCATCCAGCGCGAGCGTGCCCTTCGTGACGGTCGTCGTCCCCGAGTACGTCACGCCACTCGTCAGCGTGGTCGTGGCGGCGCCCGACTGCGTAAGCGAGCCGCTGCCGCTGATCCTGGACAGGGTGAGCGGCTTGGCCGTGTTGCGGAGCACGAGCGAACCGTTGTTGACGAGCTTGTAGAGGTCGCCCTTGGTGTACAGGCCGCTGTCGCCGCCGGACTTGCCGCTGCCCAGTCGCAGAACCGCGCCCTTCTCGATCGTCGTCGAGCCGTTGTAGTACTGGACGGCGGCGAAGGTGACGTCGTTGCCCCGCGTCCCCTTGATCACGATGTCGCCGGCGCCGGGCGCGGACAGCGTGTCGTGGAAGACGCCGCCGCCGATCGGCGCGCCGAGCGTCACGGGGCCGTTGTAGTTGAACGTGAGCAGTGAACGGGACCTGGCCGCCAGCAGGTTGATGTATACGGTCTCGGCGGTGCCCGGCATGAAGATCTTGTTCGTGGTGCCGTCGCCCCACTGGACGTTGGCGCCCTTGATGTTGGTGCCGCGCTTGTTGATGTTCTTCCGTGCGGGCGTCCAGTTCAGGGCGGGGTCGCTGAGCGAGGGGTTGGTGTCGCCGCCCTGGTTCGACCAGCTGTACTGGCCGGTGAGGACGACTTTGCTGCCGGGCCGGGACTGGACGTTGATGTCGCTGCCGTACTCGCGCTGGTAGAAGTCCATGCGCTGGGTGACGGTCTGGCCCAGCGGGGTGTCGACGGTCCATGTGCCCTGGTTGAGGACCTTGCGCATGTTGGGCAGTGACGTCGCGTACTCCGGTCGTCCGGCGTTCGCCTGTGTGCCGTTGTCGATCACCCCGGAGAAGGGGTGAGTGCCCGAGATGTCCCAGGTGCCCCAGAGAAACCTCGGCTGGGTGATCAGCCCGGAGCCGCTGATGGTGCCCAGGTTGTAGGCGCTCGTCATGGAGAGCCGCAGGGTGCCGTCGACCCGGACGTTGTTCTGGTTGAGCCGGAACGCCGGGGTGTTGTACGGGAAGTGGCCGATCAGCCCGGTGGTGCCGCCGTTGCCGTACTGCAGGGTCGCACCGCGCTCGACCGTGATCGCGGGCGGGTCCGGGTTGGCCGTGGTGACGTACGGATGGTTGCCGCCCTGCGTCCGCACCGCTTGCCGCTGCCGGGACTTCGGCAGCGTGAAGTCGCTGTCCTTGGTCAGGATCAGGGTGCCGGAGCCGCGCACGGTGAGCGTGCCCTCGCCCCGGAACACCCCCTTGTACGTCGTCTTCCCGGCCGGGACAGTCACCACTGTGTCGCCGTCGAGCGTCACGTCGCGGCCGGCCAGCACCGCCGCGGTGACGTCGTCGGCCGCGGCCGGTGCCGCCATCGCGCTCGGCGTACTGATCCCTGTCGCGACGACGGCCAGCGCCGCGCCCGCTCCTGCTGCCCGTACACGGATGTTCTTGTTCACGCCTGTGGAGACGGGAGCAGGACGGGGCCGATAACAAAAACTTGGGCCCGACTTTGGACCGGCCGCTGGATCCGACTCCGAGGCCGACTCTGGGACGGCTCCGGAACCGCCAGTGTCCGACTTTTTCTAACCTCCCGACCCGTTGACCTCCTCGTAACACACCCTTACCGTTTCGGCGTTCGGAATGACAGATGCCGTTCGATATTGCGAATGGTCGAAGTGTGAGGGAACGCCATGAGCCGCCTTGACGAGACCCCCGACATCCCCAGCCGCAGACTCGTCCTGAAGGGCGCCCTCGCCGCGGGCGCGCTCACCGCCGTGCCCGGAATCGCCCAGGCCGCCACCCCGGACGCCGCCGGCGGGAGCCCCCGGTACGTCAACCCGCTCGTCCGCAACCGCGCCGACCCGCACATCCATCGTCACACCGACCACCGCTACTACTTCACGGCCACGTCCCCGGAGTACGACCGCATCATCCTGCGCCGTTCCCGCACCCTGCGCGGCATCGCGACCGCCGACGAGGCCGTCATCTGGCGCAAGCACGCCACGGGCGTCATGGGCGCGCACATCTGGGCGCCGGAGATCCATCACATCGACGGCAAGTGGTACATCTACTTCGCGTCCGCGCCCGCCGAGGACATCTGGGCGATCCGCATATGGGTCCTGGAGAACTCCCACCGCGACCCCTTCAAGGGCACCTGGGTTGAGCGCGGCCAGCTGAAGACGGCCTGGGAGACCTTCTCCCTGGACGCCACCACCTTCACCCACCGCGGCACCCGCTACCTCTCCTGGGCGCAGCACGAGCCCGGCATGGACAACAACACCGCCGTCTGGCTGTCGAAGATGGCCGACCCGCTGACCCTGACGGGCCCTCAGGTACGGCTCACCACACCGGAGTACGACTGGGAGACCATCGGCTTCAAGGTCAACGAGGGCGCGTCGTTCATCAAGCGCAACGGCCGCATCTTCATGTCCTACTCGGCCAGCGCGACCGACCACAACTACTGCATGGGCTTGCTCACGGTGGACGCCGACGCCGACCTCATGAACCCGGCGAACTGGTCGAAGTCGCCCACCCCGGTCTTCACCAGCAACGACACCACCAAGCAGTACGGTCCCGGCCACAACTGCTTCACCGTCGCCGAGGACGGCCGCACCGACGTCCTCGTCTACCACGCCCGCCAGTACAAGGAGATCGTCGGCGACCCGCTGAACGACCCCAACCGCCACACCCGCATCCAGAAACTGCGCTGGAAGCCGGACGGCACACCGGACTTCGGCATCCCCGTCGCCGACACCCCCGTCCGGGGTTGAGGGCGACCACCCCCAACTGACCGGCTTTGCACGTCACTTCACCGTTTTGAAGGAGAGTGTCCAGATGCCACCTGCTGGGACAACTGGGATAAGACGTGCCGCAACGAGAAGTGCTGGGACGAGACCTGCTGGGGCGAAACCTGCTGGGATGAGACGTCTGTACGCCGTCCTCGTCGCCCTCGCTCTCGCGGTCGCCGGAGCGCTCGCGACCGCCGGCCCGGTCCAGGCGGCGCCCCAGACCATCACCAACGGCACCCAGTTCACCGACAGTTCGGGCAATCCGCTGCACGCACACGGCGGCGGGGTCCTCAAGGTCGGCTCGTACTACTACTGGTTCGGCGAGAACCGGAACTCCGACAACACCTTCCGGTACGTGTCGGCCTACCGCTCCACCGACCTGAAGAACTGGGAGTTCCGCAACCACGTCCTGACCGAGGCCACCGACCCGGAGCTGGCGACCGCCAACATCGAGCGGCCGAAGGTCATGTACAACGCCGCCACCGGCAAGTACGTGATGTGGATGCACAAGGAGAACGGCGTCGACTACAACGAGGCCCGCGCCGCCGTCGCCGTCTCGGACACCGTCGACGGTGACTACGAGTGGAAGGGCAGCTTCCGTCCGCTGGGCCAGCACATGTCCCGTGACATCACCGTCTTCACCGACACCGACGGCACCGGCTACATGGTGTCCGCCGCCCGCGATAACTACGACCTGCACATCTACCGGCTGACCAGCGACTACACCGGAATCGCCGCCCTGGTCGCCGACCCCTGGCACGGCGGCCACCGCGAGGCGCCGGCCCTGTTCAAGCGCAACGGCGTGTACTTCATGCTGACTTCGGGCGCCACGGGCTGGAACCCGAACCAGCAGCAGTACGCGACGGCCACCTCGCTGGCCGGTCCCTGGACGGCGATGCGCAACATCGGCGACTCGACGACGTACGGCTCGCAGACCGCGTACGTCCTTCCCGTGCAGGGCAGTTCGGGCACCTCCTACCTCTACATGGGCGACCGCTGGGGCAACTCCCTCGGCGGGACGGTCAACGACTCGCGCTACGTGTGGCTGCCGCTGACCTTCTCCAACTCCACCACGATGTCCATGTCCTGGTATCCGGAGGTCACCATCGACACGGCCGCCGGGACGATCACCGGACGGGGCGGCCCGTACGAGACGCTGGCCGCCCGGCACAGCGGCAAGTGCGCGGACGTCACCAGCCAGTCGACCCTCGCGGGCGCCCAGATCAAGCAGTGGACCTGCAACGGAGGCGGCAACCAGCGGTACTGGTTCAAGGACCTCGGCAACGGCCACGTCCAGCTGATGGCCCGTCACAGCTCGCTGTGCCTGCGGGAGAACGCCTCCACCGTCACCCAGGAGGCCTGCTCCACCTCCGCCACCACCCAGCAGTGGTCGGTCACCACGTCCGGCGGTTACGTCACGCTGAAGTCCCGCGCCAGCGGCGAGTGCCTGGACGTGAATGGCGCGTCGACCGCCGACTCCGCCGCGATCATCACGTACGCCTGCAATGGGGCGACCAACCAGCAGTGGGCTCGGCCAGTTGAGCCCGACTCCGACTCCGGGAATGGTTCACTCCGTCTGGTGGAGGAGCAGTTCGGCTGACTCCTCCACCAGGCGGTGCAGTACCGGTACGTAGTTTTCGTCGCCGCCGAGTTCGGTGAGGAGGCGTTGGGCTTTGTCTCGGAAGCGGTCCAGGTCTGCTCGGTATTGCTGAAGAGTGGAGGGGGCGAGGAGGAATTCCGTGAGCTCCGCCCTCGCTTCCTCGGAATTTCTCGCGGCGGCGTGCAGGTCCAGGAGACGGTTCTTGGAGCCAGGTGACGCGTTCTCGAGGGCGCAGGCGAAGAGATAAGTGACCGTTCCGTTCCGCAGGTCCTCATTGCGGCCGGAGAGGATGTCCTCCTGGTCGTTGAACAGTTGCCACAGGATGCCGAAGACATCACCTAAGTCGCGCCACATCCGTATTCGTTCGTGTTCCGAGCCGGCCAATGTCGCACCCATCGCCGTGATCATGCCGAAGGGTGCGCCGGATTTGCCTCGGTAGGTCTTGACCACCGAGTCGCGCGTAGCGTCGCCGGCATCTCGGCGCAGGTCGTTCAACTGCCCTTCGGTGCCTACGATCCAGCAGGTCGCGAGCTCGGCCACCAGGGCGCCTCGCACTGAATCGGAAACCTGCTGCGACTGGATGATGTGCAAGGGAAGGCTGTTTCCGCTGATGACCGATGCGAGTAGTGCCTCGTTCCCGCCGAGTTCGCGGGATACGCTCGCGGCCTGCCCGTCTGCCAAGTCGTCGAGATAGCAGGCGGAAGTCCACCACAGCACATGGATCGCGGACAGGGGAACGGCCGGTCCGGGATCTCCCGTTTCGGCGCCGTGCACCAGGAGCGGCAGCACTTGCAGGGGATACCTGAACGTTTGGTGCCGCAGGAGTTCGGTGACCGCGTTCTGGACGGCGGTCGAGGAGGGGCCGAGCCGCTCGATGCCGGAATTCAGCTCCGCGTCGATATCCGAGGAGAACTGCCGGTACAGGTCCAGATATGAGATGGAATTCACAGTGACTTCCCTTTTGGTCGTGCCGCTCATCTCTCGATTCGATCGATTCGATCACTCCGATACACGTGTCACCAGGGCGCCTTCCAGCCACGGCTGACTTCCTTCCGGTGGTATGGAAGCGAGGTGTCACACGCCTCTAGAAAGCGCTTGCCATCGCGGGGTACCGTCCAGCGACCAGGAGAAGCCGCCCTGTTGGAGGAGCCGCGTTGAGACGACGCAGACGCACGCTGATCGCCGTATTGGCCACGCTGACCGCCGCTACGGGTTTGTCCGCCACGTCGGCTTCTGCCGCCGCCCCGGCGGAGGCGGGGACTCTGGCGCGGGCGGGCGCCCACGGCCCGGGCCTGGAGAACTGCACCGCGACGGTCTGCCACTTCGACGTCGCGCCCGGCACGTACGACGTGCACGTCCTGCTCGGCGGCGGCGACGCGGCGGCGAGTACCGGCATCACCGGCGAGACCCGCCGCACGCTCCTCCCCGAGACGGCCACGGCGGCGGGCGAGCGCGTGGCCCGTAGCTTCACCGTGAACGTCCGCACCCCCGAGGGTGAACCCACTGGCCCGGATGGCACGCCCGGCCTCGACCTCGTCCTCGGTGGCTCGGCCCCCGCGCTCGCCGGTATCCGCGTCACCCCGGCCCGGCCCCACACCCGGCAGATCTTCCTCGTCGGTGACTCCACCTCCTGTGACCAGCCCGGCGCGCCGTACTCCGGCTGGGGTCAGCAGTTGCCGCAGTACCTCCGCAAGGGGCTCTCCGCCGCCAACTACGCGGATTCCGGGGAGAGTACGGTCAGCTACCTCGACAATCCCGCGCTCTTCGCGACCGTCCAGCCGCTGATACGCAAGGGCGATCTGGTCCTCATCCAGCTCGCGCACAACGACAAGCAGACCGACGAGGCGACGTACCGTACGAACCTCGAAACGCTTGTCGCCGGCGTACGTGAACGGGGCGGCCGGCCCGTACTGCTCACGCCCATCGTCCGCCGCTGGTTCAGCGCCGACGGCACCCTCAACAACGACACGGCGCTCCTGGTCAACGGCCTTGGCGTCGACCATCCCGCCGTCACCCGCTCCGTCGCCGCCGCGCATGGCGTGCCGCTCATCGACATGACCGCCAAGACCAAGGCGCTGGTGGAGTCGCTCGGAGTCGAGGCCTCCAAGGCGCTGTACCTGTACAACGAGAAGCGGGACAACACGCACACCTCCGCGAATGGCGCGACCGTCTACGCGGACCTTGTCCGCGATGAGCTGGTCGCTCAGCGCCTGGTCCCTAGGGGCCTCGTGAGGTGATCCAAGACCCTGGGGCGTCCCGACCGGAACCGGGGCGCCCCAGGCATACACTCCGCTGGCCTAGACAGGAAGCACGACCCATGATCGCAGGCGTCCCCGACGACGATCGCACCCTCAGCCCGTACACCGGCTACACGCGCGCCCACTGGGAGGCCGCCGCTGACTCCCTGCTCGCCGCCGTGGAGCCCTACGCCTCCGAGGACCGCGCGCTGTATCACCTGCCCGGCGACCGCGAGAGCTGGTCGGGGCGGCTGTCCGATGGGCTGGAGGGATACGCCCGTACGCTCCTGCTGGCGGCCTTCCGCCGTGATGAGAAGGCCCTCGCGCGGTACGCCGACGGGCTTGCCGCCGGAACCGCGGGCGTGTGGCCGCGTATCGAGGACCGTAGCCAGCCCCTCGTCGAGGCCGCATCGATCGCCCTTGCCCTGCGCTTGACGCGGCCCCTTCTGTGGGACCGCCTTGACGACGGGGTACGGCAGCGGGCGGCGGACTGGCTCGGGGACGCGCTGAGCGCCGAAGCCTGGCCCTGTAACTGGGAGTTGTTCCCGGTTACGGTCGGTGGCTTCCTGGAGGAGATCGGGTATGAGGTCGAGTCGTCGCGGGCGGCGATCGACCGCGGTCTTGAGCGCATCGAGCAGTGGTACGTGGGCGACGGTTGGTACACCGACGGCGACGGCCGCAAGTTCGACTACTACAACGGCTGGGCGATGCACCTGTACCCGGTGCTGCACGCCTGGCTCGCGGATGACACGCGTCTGCTCGACCTGTACGGCGACCGGCTGTCGACCCATCTTGTCGACTACGCCCGCCTATTCGGCGCCGACGGCGCCCCCATGCACCAGGGCCGCTCGCTCACGTACCGCTTCGCGACGACCGCACCACTGTGGTTGGGCGCGCTCACCGGTCGTACGCCACTGCCGCCGGGCCAGACGCGACGGCTGGCCTCCGGGGCCCTGCGCTACTTCCTCGACCGGGGAGCCGTCGACGACCGAGGCCTCCTCACCCTCGGCTGGCACGGCCCCAACTCCGCCGTCCTGCAGGGCTATTCGGGCCCAGCGTCCCCGTACTGGGCGAGCAAGGGCTTCCTCGGTCTGCTCCTCCCCGCGGACCACGAGGTGTGGACGGCGCCCGAGGAGCCTGGCCCGGTGGAGCTGCAGGACGAGGTGCGGCCCGTCGGCCCGCCCAACTGGCTGCTCCAGTCGACCAGTTCGGACGGCCTGGTCCGCCTCCACAACCACGGCAGCGAGGACGTCCGCTACGACCCGTACTACACGCGGCTCGCGTACTCGACAGTGACGGCGCCTTCGGAGACGTACGACAACAGCGTGATCGTCGACGAGGACGCGAGCCGAACCGGCATCGAGCCGCTGGGAGTTGGTGACGGGTGGGTGGCGTCGCGGCATGAGGCGGGTAGCGGTGCACGGGTCACGAGCCTGGTGATGGCATCCGGTGCGGTGGAGGTGCGCGCGCACCTGGTGACGGGCGCGCCTCCCGGAACCGCGGTACGCGTCACGGGCTGGCCGACGGGGGAGGGCCAGGACGGTCAAAAGGTGCTGCGGGCTGAACTCCTCCCGGCCTTCGGCCTGTTGGGCACGTCCGCGTCCGGTCTGACGGGCGTGACGGGCGAGGAGGCGACCTTGTTCGTAGCCCTCGCCCGTCTCACCGCCGAAGCGGACCCCCTCCCGCTCCAGGCGCTGGTGTCCGTGGAGGTGGAGGGGGCGTATGAGGTGCGCGTCCGCTGGGCCGACGGGCCTGAGACGCGGTTTCGGTTCAGCGCTCCAGACGGGCTATCCGCAGGGTCTTCGTGGTCGGTGACGGTCCTGTGAGCGGCTTCGTGTAGGACGGTGTGGCGGGTGTGTACGCCCAGGTGAGGGAGCCGTCCGCGAGGGCCGCGATGTCACCGGTGATACGGGCCTTGACGACCTTGTCCGGCGTCTTGAACGTGCCGTTCCAGTCGATCAGGCGCAGATGTGTGCCGGTGAAGGTGCCCGTGCAGGTGCCGTTCGCGCACTTGGCGTTCTTGAGGGACTCCCAGGAGACGAGGAGCCGGTCCTTGCCGTATGGGGCGACGCGGACGTTGACGTGCTCGGTTCCGGGGGCGTTCGTGAGGTAGACCGGCTTGCCCGCGGGCGTGTGGCGGTTCTTGAGGAAGGCGACGGCGACCTGGTGGGTCTTCGTCTTCGGCTTCACCGTCCAGCCGCGGCCGCTCGCGTCGTCCGGGTTCGTGACGGCGGAGGCGGCGCCGCGGGAGGCGAAGGCGGTGGCGTAGCGGCCGGTGGACGACTTCACGAGGTCGCCGGTACGGCCCGGGAAGGTGCCGCCGCAGTAGCCCGCCCAGCACTGCTCGCGCTGCACGACCGGCGCGTTGTCGGGCGCGCCTATGCCGGTCGACACGAACAGGCCCGAACGCCAGTCGTCGAAGCAGAGGGAGGTGAACGCTCCGGTGGGCTCGGCGCGCAGCGCGATGCCCTCGTTGTGGCTGCAGCCCCAGCTCCAACCGCCGCTGAGCTTCGCGCCCTTGGCGCTGACGTACTGCATCTTGTCGCCGAAGTGGCCGTCGGCGAAGCCGCCGGCGCCGTGGACGACGAAGTACGCGCCGTACTTCTTCCCGTTCCAGGCGAGCTGACAGCGAGCCCGGTCGTTGCTGCCTTCGGGGCGGGATTCGCCGTGGCGGTCGCGTACCACGCACCGGCCAGTAGCGCGGCTGCCGCGAGCGGGGCCACGACGGGCTTGCGGGCGACTCGGCGGCGGCGGTGCGATGTTGTGGGTGTTGCTGGTGGTGTGGGTCCTGCAGATGCCATGCCCTCGAGTTGCCGCCGCGCCGGGGAGGGTTGCCGCGCGCTCGAGGACGAGCGGCGGACGAGTGATCAGGTACGAGTCGGCGACTTACATAGTTTTCTGTATAGTTTAGCTCTATGACGATACTGCGCGACGCCCACGAACTGACGGTGACCGAGGCATCCAAGCGTGGTGTGGCCAAGCTTGTCGCAGAAGCCGAGCAGGGCTCGGATCTGGTCGTCACACGCCGCCATCGGCCCGTGGCAGCCGTCGTCGGAATGGACCGGCTCGCCGCTCTGGAGGCTGCCGCCTCGGACTTGCACGATCTTGCGCTCGTACTGGCCCGGAGCGCCTCTGACACCGGGCAGCGAACCTCGCTCGACGACGTACTCGCCGCCTTCGGGCACACACGCGAGTCCCTCGACGCTCTGCCGGACGACGACTGAGCCATGTCTGAGATCACTTTCACGGACGCCGCCATCGACGATCTTCGGCGTATCGGCCCCGACGCCGTGCCCAAGGTGCTCAAAAAGGTTCTTCTTCTCTTGGACGACCCGGCCGCCGGATATCCGCTGGGAGGCGAGCTGACCGGCTATCGCAAGCTGATCGTTGGTCGGAACACCTGGCGAGTCGTCTATCGGGTCACCGAGGACAAGTCGGTGGAGATCTGCGAGATCTGGGCTGTCGGCGCCAGAGCCGACGCGGAGGTGTACGAGGAGGCAGCCGCACGAGTGCGGGAGGCCGAGGTGGCGCAGCCTGAGTTCGTGCAGCTCTCCGATGTTGTGGAGCGGCTCGGCCGCCTGGCCGGGGACATCACCGTACGCGTGGAGGCGGTCCGGGAGCCCGTGCCCGACTGGCTGGCCAACCGTCTGATCCACACGGCCGGCTTCCCTCGTGAGCGGGTAGCCGCGCTGGACTTGGAGGCGGCGGTCGACCTATGGGCCCAGTTCACGGCGCGCCCACGGTAGTCGCTGGTCTGATGTGGGCCGTGATCCGGCACTTGTCCGCCTGCGTGTGCGACGGTGCTTTTGCGAGCAGGGCAACTGTCACCGTCGGAACTGCTTGGTCGTGCGTACGGACGCTTCCCGGTACGAATGCTTCGGCCGGTACCGAAGCGTCCCGCTCCTAGCGTTGCCGTATGACGGATTCCTCGCAGGAACCAGCCCCGACCATCCTCGCCGGTGGGCCGGTCACCGACGGCCGCGACCCCGCCGAGGCCGTCGTCGCCATGGTCGACCACGTCCTCGCCCTCGCGGCGACCTGGACCGGCTGGGACGGGAAGCCCGCCCATGTCGACGACCGGATCTACACGCCGCACAAGGCGGTTCGACGAGTCGCCGATCATCTCGTTGACCACTTGGCCGAGTTGGAGGCGAGGCTGGTCGGCGAGCAACCGCTCCCAGACCACTGGCACGCCTCAACCGGCACCACCGAGGCGGACATGGCGCCGTTTACTCAGGATGACCTCGACGAGGCCCGCAGTCGGCTGAGCCGGCTCGCCCGGATCTGGGCGAACCGGCTCGGCGCCCTGACCCCGGAACAGCTCGACCACTCTCCCGGCGACGGCTGGACCTTTCGCCAGCTGGCCTTCCACCTCACGGAATCCACGCACTACGCCGACGCCGTGGGCGACCTCTCATGACCGCTTTCGCCGACCTCCACCACCGGGACGCATCCCTTCTCCTCCCCAACGCCTGGGACCACGCCTCGGCGGCGGCCCTCTCCGCGCAGGGCTTCGAGGCGATCGGGACGACCAGCCTTGGAGTCGCCGCGGCGGCCGGACTGCCCGACGGCGACGGCGCGGGCGCCACCCGGGACGCGACGCTGGATCTGGCCCTGCGGCTCGGGCAAGGGCCGTATCTGTTGTCCGTGGATGCCGAGGGTGGCTACAGCGACGACCCGGACGAGGTCGCCGAGGTCGCGCGCGAGCTCGCCGCAGCTGGAGCCGTCGGCATCAACCTGGAGGACGGCCTCGGGTCCGTGCGACTGCACGCCGCGAAGATCGCCGCCGTGAAGGTCGCCGTGCCAAGCCTCTTTGTGAACGCCCGCACGGACACGTACTGGCTGGGCGACGGCGACGAGCAGGAGACGTACCGGCGCCTCGACGTCTACCAACAGGCAGGCGCCGACGGCGTGTTCGTGCCGGGACTCACCGACCCGGCACGTATCGCCGCCCTTGCCACCACCCTCGACGTCCCCCTCAACATCCTCTACTCGCCGTCCGGTCCCACCGTCCCCCAGCTCGGTGACCTCGGCGTGCGCAGGGTGAGCCTCGGCTCGCTGCTGTACCGGCGGGCCCTGGGTGCGGCGCTGGAGACGGCCGCCGACATTCGGGCCGGGCGCACGCCAGGCGGGAGCGCCCCTGCGTACGCCCAGGTGGAGGCGCTGAGCCCGCGCTGAGGGGGCTGATCCTGGTACGGTTATAGCTTTCGTGGGTACGTAGCCCTGTGGACTCCGACCGGCAAGGGACCGAGGAAACCATGGATATGGACATCCCCGGCGACAAGCGACTGGCCGCCGCCGTTGTGATGCACAAAGGGCGTGTGCTGCTGGTGCGGCGTAGTGAGACCGAGCGGTTTCTGCCCCGGGTGTGGGGAGTGCCGTGCGGGAAGCTCAATCCGGGGGAGAGTCCGGAGGACGGCGTTCTGCGGGAGTTGAAGGAAGAGACCGGGCTGCTCGGCGAGGTCGTCCGGAAGGTCGGCGAGTCGTCGTTCGTGAGTGAGTATCGCGGGCACGAGGTCAAGAACTGGCAGGACAACTTCCTGGTCAGGCCCCTCTCCCGGCACATCACGCTGCCCGAGCCGGACCAGGCGTACGCCTGGCTGAGCCCGGCCGAGTTGAGCACCGTCGACATCGACGAGTACAACCTCGAGATCGTGCGCCAGGCGCTCCAGCGCCCATAACGCTCCAGCGCCCATAAGTAGAAGCAGGGCCAGGGCACAGGCCCTCGTCAGCTTCTGAGCAGCCCCGCCAGTGCGGCGAGTTCGCTCAGATACTCCTCTGCCCTCAGCGGCACCTTCGGCACCGCGCCCGGATGCGGTCCCGCCGCCGTGAACACATCGGTATGGCGGCGCCGTCCGCTGCCCGTCTCCAGGAAGAGCGTCACCGTCGGCTCCGCCGTCTCGGTCCACGCACGGTGCAGGGTGTTGGCGGGGAGGGCGTAGGTGCTGCCCGCCGCGTACTCAGCGACGTGCGTCAGATGCAGCCGGGACGGGCCCGCGGGTTCCAGGAGCCAGTCGGCGGACTCGTCGGACAGGGACTCCTGGTAGCGGTCCGCCTCGACCCCGCCGTCGGGCACGGGTGCGTACAGCTCCATCGTCAGGTGCCCGCGTACGACGTAAGAGGCAAGCGGGGAACGGTGGTTGTGGATGTCTTCCTTGCCGACCGCGCCACGCCCTGCGTGCCACAGGTGCGCACGCAGCATGTGGTGGGGGCCGCCGTCGATGAGCAGGAGTTTGTCGAAGCCGAGGACATGGCGGTACGAGAGCCGGGCGCAGCCCTCCGGGTCGCCCTCGCCGGAGGCGAGTTCGGCGGTCAGTTCCAGTAGCCGGTCGGGGGAGCCGAGTTCGGCGATCACGGAACGGGCTGCCAACACCCTTTCGTGCTCGTGCAGTTCGCCGTCCAGTGCCTCGGCCAGCAGCCGTCGCGCCGCCTGGACCTGCCGACCACCCATGCACGCTCCCTCCGACTCAGCCATGCGGCTGGTACATCCATACGGCATGAGCGCGCAGCGCCGAAAGACCTTGATAGGTCATCCACATGGGACGGCGCAGCTCACTGGTGGTGTCCTCGCGGGGCCAGGTCCAGATGCCGTCCGTCTGCGCCGCCCATACGGCGGTGGCCGCGCCGTCCAGCCGCTCGCGCCAATCCGCCTCCATGCCGTCCTCGCGCGCGATGTCGCGGGCGGCCGGGGTGAGCAGGGCGCGGACGACCCAGGAGGCGGTGAAGTGCCGTACGTTCAGGACCTCGTGGCGGGACGGGTCGTCGGGGCGCGGGCGGCGCACCTCCTCGCGGAGGCTGGTCAGGTCGAGGCACTCGTCGTGCGGGGCGTCCGGGCAGGCCAGCAGCCAGCGGATGCCGTCCTCGCGGGCGGCGCGCGCGTTGGCGCTCTCGCCCACGACGCGGGCCGTGCGGTCCAGGGCGACCACGGCCTGCGAAGTGTGCAGCGGGGAGGGCGGTCCGTGCCGGGGCGCCAGTCGGTAGCTCCAGCAGCGGCGGTGCTCGCGGCGCGGGTCGGTGATGGCGCCGTCGACGAGGGCCTCGCGGAGCAGCGGCAGTACGTCCGAGCGGGGTGCGGCGCGCAGCAGGCCGCGCAACACGGTCGTCACGACATGCGTCAACTCGCGCCCCGCGCGGTCGAGTTCGAGAGTGAACCCGGACTCGCAGCGCTCCACCTCCGCGGCCACCCGGTCCGGTTCCGCACCGGCCCTGGCCAGGGCGCCGAGTACCAGCGCGGTCACCTCGGGCCGGGCCACCGTCCCCTGCGAGCGCGCCGACCAGCCGCCGTCGGGCAGGCGCAGCCGCCACAGGGTCTCGACGAGGTCGCCCGTGCTCAACCGCCCGTCGGGGGCGCCGAGATCGAGCGCGGTGTGCAGCCCGTACGCCGTACCGACCGGCGTCGGCCGGCCCGCGCTCTCGCCGAGCGAGTGGGGCCAGCCGGTGAGCCGCCCGCACTCCGGATCGTCGACGACGCAGAGCTGCCCGGTGAGCGTGTCGTACGCCGACGAGAACAGCTGGGGGAGGGGCCCTGGCCCGGACAGCGACGCCGATCCCGCGGTGAACTGCACGGTCCCGGCAGGCGCGTTGCGCTCCGACCGGGACCGCAGCAGCTCCGCCGCCAGCCAGGCCGAGAGCGCCGTACCGAGTCCGGCGACCCCCGCGATCGCATACCGCGCGGCGTGCCCGTCGATGCTGTCCGGCAGCAGGCCGAACAGCGCCTGGAACACCGCGTAACCGGCGGCCGCGCAGCCGAAGCCGCCCAGCCACCGTACGAAACGGGGTGGCCGGGGACCGTCCGGCACGGGCGGCCCGGGGTCCGTTCTCAACGGCCCCCGTCCCAGCTGCTGTTGTGTCAAGGCGCGCTCCCTCCCCAGGGGCGGCACATGTGGGTCATGGCGAAGCTTCCAGTCTAAGTGGTCAGCGGGACGCCTGGTGTTGGGACCGGAAGCAGTCTCTCCATCGGTGACGCATCGGTACGCATCGGTGATACCCAGGTGATACCCGGTGGCCTCAGGAAGACTTCCTCTCCTCCGGGTCTGCCTCCTGATCTTCCTCTTGGTCTTCCTCCTGCTCCTGCTTCTGGTCCTCCTTGGGCCAGTGCTCCAGGAGTACGTGCAGAGCGTCCAGGGCCCGCTCCCAGGACGCCTGTACGTCGCGTGGGGCGCTGAAGCCGCCGCTGGCCTCGAGGCTGCAGTAGCCGTGGAAGGTGCTGCGCAACAGGCGTACGGCGTCTGTGAGATCGGGCTCCGACAGCCCGTAGCCGCGCAGCATTCCGTACGTCACCTCGGCGGTCCGCCGCAGTACCTCGGAGTCGGCGACCACGGCCGGGTCGACCCGGATCTGCGTGGCCGCGTACCGTCCCGGGTGCGCCAGCGCGTACTCCCGGTAGGCGCCGGCGAACGCGACCAGCGCGTCCTTCCCGGCCCGCCCGGCCACGGCGAGCTCGATCCGGCCGATCATCTCGCCGCCCGCCAGCAGCGCGAGCCGCGTATGCAGCTCCCGTACGTTCTTGACGTGCGAGTACAGACTCGCGTCCTTCACCCCGAACCGCCGCGCCAGCGCGGTGACGGTGACATTTTCGAACCCGACCGCGTCCGCGAGCTCGGCGGCGGCCTCGACCACGCGGGCGGTCGTGAGCCCGGCACGGGCCATGGGGCGCCACCTCCGGCAGAAAGAACCTGGATAGAACCTAGAGGCCCTAGGTTTTACCACCATGAACCCCATGGACGACATCGCCGCGGATGGAGCCGACTTCACCGCGTTCATCAATGGTCAGGAATGGCACGTCGCGTGGTATCCGCCGCCTGATCCACCACCGGGTACGCCGCACGGCGCGGAGGCGGTGTGCCGCGCCGGTGACCGGATTGTCGTGGTCAGTCCGGACGGACAGCGGTGGGGGCTGCCTGCCGGTCGTCCCGAGGGGCGGGAGCAGTGGGCCGACACGATGCGCCGCGAGGTGCGTGAGGAAGCCTGCGCGGAGGTGAGGGAGTGCCGGCTCCTCGGGTTCAGCCGGGGTGTCTGCGTGCGAGGTCCGCAGGAAGGGCTGGTGCTGGTCCGGTCGATGTGGCGGGCAGAGGTGCGGCTGGACGCGTGGGAGCCGCGCTTCGAGATGGCCCACCGGCGTCTCTTGCCGGCCGAGGAGGTGTTCCGATTCCTGACCATCCCCAGGGGCCTCGGCCCCTTCTACCGCCGGCTGCTCGCCGAAGCCGACGTCGCTGGAGGGTGATGGGGTGACGGGGAGGTGACCTCCGCCCGGACGGAACGCAGAAAAGACCGGGCGGAGTCACGCACATGAACTGCGGCCGTCAGCGGATAGGTGCGTACAGCACCCCCAGCTTGTCGATCTCCGTGCCCGCGCGGCCCGTGAAGCCGACGATCTGCCAGCCGGCGGGGGCCGTGTACGTCACGGTGTTCGAGGTGGGTGAACCGGCCGACACCGTACGGGACTTGTCCGTGGTGAAGGCAGCCGAGAAGATGCGCGTGTGGCCGTTCCTCTGGCCGCTGGTGAGCTTCACCGAGGTGAGGTGTTCGTCGGCGCCCAGGGTGAGGGACGTGGCCGTGCCGCCCGTACCGCCGCGGGTGAGCGACGTACCGCCGTCATGGGTCAGCGATACACCGTCCAGGCGGGAGGCGCCGCGCAGGGTGAGCGTGCGGGGTGCGGGCGTGGCCGGGAGGTCGTCCGCGTCGTTGAAGGCGGTGCCGTGCGGGCCGCCGAAGACGTCGCTGGCGCGGAGGTTCGAGGGCAGTTTCCAGGAGAAGTCGACCGCGTGCGGGAAGTGGTCGGAGAGGTTGCCGCCGGCCTCGTCCAGGAACTTGGACCAGTCGTTGTTGTAGCGGGTGGCGTCGAGGTCCACCAGCTCACTGCCGCGGTAGAGGATCTTGTCCACCACCTCGCAGTCGTTCGTCGGCTCCTTCTCCGGGCAGACGAGCGCTTCGCTGCCCTGCGCGGGGGCGTTGCCGCCGCGGACCAGGTCGACCCAGGGGTCGCTCAGGCCGTTGTCGTTCACGAGCGTGCGGATGTTGTCGCCCGCGCGCGTGTAGCGGGTGTTGGTGTCGCCCATGACGATGACCGCGTTGCCCGCCGAGTTCGCCTTGATGAAGTCGGAGAGCTGGCTGATGTTGGCGCGGCGGGCCGCGAGGGCGGCGTCGTCGGAGTCGGCGTTGGTGTGCACGTTGTACAGGTCGACGAAGACGCCCTCCGCGAGCCGGACCCGGGCCAGTGAAAAGCCCTTCGGGGTCAGGCAGTTGGTGCCGGTGCACTTGTTCCACTTCACCCGCTGGAAGTCGTCGAAGGCGTAGTCCGAGAGGGTGTTGAGGCCGTCGCCGAACGGGACCCCGCCGCTGGTCGCGGTGCGGTGGGGATGGTCATCACCCGCGTACAGCGCCGCGTGGTAGTTGAAGTCCTCCTGCACGTTGACGAGGTCGTACGCCCCGAGTCGCGGGGAGATCAGCGGGGTGTTCTTCGCCGGGTTGCCGGAACTCAGGCCCTCCGGGAGGCCCGCGACGTTGTACGCGAGGACGTTGAACGTGCCCGACGAGGGGGCGGCGGCCGCCGCGGATCCCGTGGAATCGGCGGTGGCGGGTGCACCGGTCGCGGCGGGAGCGCTTGCCGTGGCGGTGGTGGCGAGACCGGTCATGGTCAGCGCGCCCGCCACAAACGTTCCGATGAGCCTCTTCATGGGGGGTGTCTCCTGGGGACGGAGGAACGGGAGAGGGAGATCAACGGTGCTCAGGGTCGAGGCCAACTCAGGCGCTGTACAGGGGTAGTTGGGAGAACGCTGTGAAAATTGTGAAACGTGGAACGAGTTGATGCGACCAAGTCACCTGCGAATCACGATGTGGTTGAGCATTGTTCATGTTTCGCGCAGAGTCTCGCACCCGCGCGGTCATACCGACAGCGCGAAGGCGAAGAAGGCATAAGAAGGCAGGCCGACATGGGTCACGGGCACGGGCACGGTCACGCGCATGGACATGGGCACGGACATGGGCATCACCACCACGAGCACGACCACCAAGGGCCCGATCTCCCGGCCGCCTTCGACACCTCCGTACCCGACGAGGCACTGACCCCCGAACAGCACTCACGCCGCTCCATGCTGCGGCGCGCAGGCCTGCTGGGCGCGGGCCTGACGGCGGCCGGAGTGCTCGGCGGAACGGCCGCCGCGCAGGTGACCGATTCCGGGCAGGCCGCCCCCAGCAGCCGGAAGCGCAAGGGCTTCCTCTGGCTGGCCGGCGACCACCACATCCACACCCAGTACAGCAACGACGGCAAGTACCGCGTCGTCGACCAGGTCCGCCAGGGCGCCCGGCACGGCCTGGACTGGATGGTCATCACCGACCACGGCAACGAGACGCACGCCAAGATCGGTGTGGAGAAGGTCAACCCGGACATCCGCGAGGCCCGCGACGCGTACGAGGACACCCTCGTCTTCCAGGGCCTGGAGTGGAACATCCCGGCCGCCGAGCACGGCACCGTCTTCGTCCACCCCGGCAGGAACGAGGTCTCCGTCCTCAAGCAGTTCGAGACGGACTACGACGGCGGCGTGAAGAAGGCGACGGACTCGACGCCCGCCAACGAGGCCCTCGCCATCGCGGGCCTCAACTTCCTTGCGGAGCAGGTCCAGCGGCGCAAGGTCAAGGACATCCTGATGCTCGCCAACCACCCCGCGCGCAAGGGCATCGACTCGCCGCACGAGATCCGCGCCTGGCGCGACGCCACGTCCCGACGCCACCAGATCGCGGTCGGCATGGAGGGCGCCCCCGGCCACCAGGCCGCCGGCATCGAGAAGTCCGTCGGCATGGGCCGCGCCCGCGGTCTGTACGACGGCAGCCCCGGCGCCAACTCCTTCTCCGGTTACCCGCTGGAGAGCTACCGCACCTGGGGCGGCTTCGACTGGATGACCGCCACCGTGGGCGGCCTCTGGGACAGCCTCCTCGCCGAAGGCAAGCCCTGGTGGATCACCGCCAACTCCGACTCCCACAACGTCTACACGGACACCGCCAAGCGCGGCGGCCCCGACAGCGAGTACACCGCCAACGGCAAGCACGCCGACCCCGTCTACAGCGGCAAGATCGACCTCACCGAAGGCGACTACTGGCCCGGCCAGTACAGCCGCACCCACGTAGGCGCCGACGGCTTCACCTACGCCGCCGTCATGGACGGCATCCGCGCCGGCCGCGTCTGGGTCGACCACGGCCAGCTCATCAGCGGCCTCGACGTACGCGTCTCGGGCGGCAGCCGCTGGGCCACGCTCGGCGGCGCACTGCACGTCAAGAAGGGCACGCGCGTGACGCTGACGGTCGAGGTCGCGCTCGCGGGCGGCCCCAACTGGGCTGGTTACGTCCCCGAGTTGGCCCGAGTCGACGTCATCCAGGGCGACGTCACGGGTGCGGCGAAGGACAAGGACACCTTCACCGCGCCGACCGCGAAGGTCGTCAAGTCGTACGAGGTCGGAAAGTCCTCCGGCAGGGTCAAGCTCACGTACGAACTCGGCCGCGTGGACCGCCCGCTGTACGTCCGCCTGCGCGGGACGGATGGGAACCGCTCGGCAACGGGCCTGATGGGCAAGGCGGTTGACCCGGCGGGCCCGGCGATCGATGTCGTCGGCGACGCTGACCCGTGGATGGACCTGTGGTTCTACTCGAACCCCGTGTGGGTCCTCCCGTCGTGACGACGCCGGGGCAGGAGCCTGGCGAGGCCTTCTGGGCCGACACCGAGGCGACGACGCTACGCGAGGCGGACCACCTGCTCCAGTCGCTGGCCGCCGAACTCGCCCTCCCGGAGGGCGTGTTCGGCTGCACGCATCTGGTACGGGGGGAGCGGCCGCGGGTTGTGTTGTCGTTCACGGGGGCGCCGGAGGAAGCGCGGCGGGGATTGGCGGAGAAGGGGTACGAGGTGACGGCCGGCGTTCCTGATGCGGCGGGCCGTGCCGTCCTCTACCCCGGGGTCGCGGGGCTGACCGGGACGGTGACGGTTGGCGAGCTGGTGTCGGGCTCGGCGATCGACCGGGTCGCGGTGTTGGGTGGGTCGGGCGAACCCGGGCCGGAACAGCGGATCGTGACGAGGGATCACGTACGTCCGGAATGGCGGGACGGGGAGTTGGTCATGACCGCGATGCCGGCTGCGGGCGGGGTCCTGGTCCCGTTCGAGGTACCGGACCCTACGCCTTGCTGCGCGGATCACTGAACGATCACTGCACGCCGCTCAGCCGCGGGCGGCGGCGTACGTGACGAACTCTGTCCAGGTGGTGGGGGAGAAGGCGAGTTGGGGGCCCTGGGTGTTTTTGGAGTCGCGCACGTGGATGGTGGTGGGGCAGGTAGCTACCTCTATGCAGTCGTCACCTGAGTCGCCGCTGTGGCTGGACTTGTGCCAGGCGGGGGCTACTTCGATGCAGTCGCCGCTGGAGCCGCTGCTGTAGCTGGACTTGCGCCAATCCAGGGCCACTTCGAGGCAGTCGCCGCTGGCGTCGCCGCTGTAGCTGCTCTTGAACCAGGACAGTTCGTCGGTGCTCATAGCGCTCCTCGCAGTTGCTTCAACAGGCTCGCGGAGTCCTCGGGGGTGAGGGCCTGCGAGCGCAGTTTCGCATACCGCATCTGGAGCACGCTGATCGTTTTCGGGTCAGAGATGAGCTGGCCGGTCTCCTGGCCTTCGATGTAGCCGTACCACTGGTTCTGCGGGGTTTCCAGCAGCATCATCGGCCCGTTCAGCCCGGCATGCACACCGCGAGAAAGCGGCAAGAGCTGGATCTCGACATTCCTCAACGAGCCCAACTCCAGGATCTGATCGATGAGTTCACGGGTGATTTCCGGCCCTCCCGTGCAGCGCTTGAACATGTGCTCATCGAGGATGAAGCTGAACGCAGTGTTCTGCCGCTCCCGCAGCATCCGTTGCCGGTCCTGGCGGGCGGCCAGCCGGTCCTCGATCCCTTGTCGGTGAACACCCCGCCCCGTGGCGTAGCCGCCGGCGCCGGCTCCGGTCCGGTCCGGTCTCCCAGCGGGATGGGAATTGGAAGCTTTGAGACAACGGCAGTTGGGAAAGCCCCTGGTCAGGGTGTGGGCGGGCGATGGTCGCGCGTCCCAAACCTTCCAATCGCCGGCCCCCCACGTAATCCGGTGGTGGGCGGAAGTCCGGTCCCGGCACAGTGACTGCATGCCGACACCACCTCCCACACCCAACGCCGCGTTCCTCCCCGGCCTCGAGCTTTCCAGGATTCTGTACGAGGAGGCCGTGCGGCCGATCCTCGCCGAGGCGTATCCGGGGCTGCGGTACACGGCCGCGCGGATCGGCTCCGGTTCGGAGGTGTTGGGCTTCGACACGGCGCGGTCGGCGGACCATGAGTGGGGGCCGCGGCTGAACCTGTTCCTGTCGGCCGAGGACGTCGCCGAGCATGGTGAGCGTATCCACCGGCTGCTGGCCGAGTGCCTCCCCAAGGAGGTGCGCGGCTGGCCCACGCACTTCCGCCGCCGGGACGACTACGCGCTGGACCCGGTGTCCGGCCACATGGAGCTGGTCGACGGGCCCGTCGCCCACAGGGTGTCCGTGGACGGGCTCGGGCCGTGGCTCGTGGCGCAGCTCGGCGTGGACGCGCTCGCCGCCCCCGAACTGACCGTGCAGGACTGGCTTTCCCTGCCCCAGCAGCGGCTCCTCGAGGTGACCGCGGGCGCCGTCTTCCACGACGGACTCGGTGCGCTGGATGCCGTACGGCGGCGCCTCGCCTGGTTTCCCGACCAGGTTTGGCGCCATCTGCTGGCCTGCCAGTGGCAACGGCTCTCCCAGGAGGAGGCGTTCGTCGGCCGCTGCGCGGAGGTCGGGGATGACCTCGGCTCGGCGGTAGTCGCCGCGCGCCTGGTCCGCGACCTGATGCGGCTGTGCCTGCTCCTTTCGCGGACCTACGCCCCGTACAGCAAATGGCTCGGCAGCACCTTCGCCCGATTGCCGGTGTCGGCTGACCTGACCCCGTCGCTGCGCGGGGCGCTCGCCGCGACGGAGTACGCGGATCGGGAACGGCACGTGTGCGACGCGTACGAGAAGGTCGCCACCCTCCAGAACGAGACCGGCCTCACCGATCCGGTCGATCCCACCCGCCGCCGCTACCACAACCGCCCGTTCCTGGTCCTCCACGCCGAACGCTTCGCCCAGGCCCTGAGCGACACGGTCACCGACCCGGAGCTGCGCTCCCGCCCACTGATCGGCAGCGTGGATCAGTGGGCGGACAGCACCGACTTCTTCGGCCTTGTCGGTCAGGTCGACGGACCGACCGCCGGGTTGATGCGGTTCGACAGGCCGGGGCAGGTCCTGTAGCCCGCCCCGTGGCGGGCATTCAGTCCAGTGTGGCGAGGTGGTCGGTGGCGCCCCCGCGCCACTCGATCAGAAAGAGGGTCGCGTCGTCGCTGGTGCGTCCGCCGCGTTCCTCCTTCAGCGTGTGGGACAGCCAGCGAACCTCCGCCCTCACCCCCTCTTCGACCTGCTCCATGCGGTTGACGCAGCGGATGAGTTGTTCTTCCCCGAACAGCTCCGCGCCCTCCTCGTGCTCCTCGATCACGCCGTCGGTGTAGCACAACAGCCGGTCACCGCGTTGCAGCCGGTATTCGCTGACCCGGGGCTGGTCGCCGCCGAACCCAACCGGCAGCGTGGTCGGTCCCTCCAGCAACCGTACGACCTTGTGGTTGCGGATCAGCAGCGGTGGGGGGTGGCCGGCGTTGACCCAGTCCAGGTGCCCTGTGGCAACGTTGAGCTGCATCATCTGCGCGGTGACGAAGTGTTCGGGCCCGAACTGCCGGGCGATGGCCTGGTCCATGAACGCGTACTTCTCGGCGAGACTGATGTCGGCGCGGCGAGCGTGGCGGTAGGCGCCGACTGCGACGGTGGCCATTGTGGCGGCGTCCAGGTCGTGGCCCATCGCATCGACGACGGCCACATGCAGGATGTTGTCGTTGAGGGCGTAGTCGAAGCTGTCGCCGGCGACGTTGTAGGCGGGCTCCAGGATCCCGGCCACCCCGACCTGAGGCACGGACATCGACAGCGGCGGCAGCAGGGACCACTGCATCTCCGCGGCCAGGCTCATCGGCTCGCGCCGTCGGGCCTGGAAGAACTGGTCGGTATAGGAGTTCTTGGTCACCAGCAGGTCGGCGACCAGGCCGGCGAGCCTGCGCAGCAGACGTCGGTCGTCGTCGTCGACGCTGTCCAGGGTGAGCGCCATGACACCGACCTGGTCACTGCCGTCGAGCAGCGGCAGGTGCATCCGCACGGCGTCGGCATGTGGCACCTCGATGACTTCCATCCGCAAAAAGGACCGTCCGGCCGGGGAGCCAGTGATCGGTTGGGGCTCGCCGACGCGCAGTTTGCTGCCCGGCAGCGGGACCAGCAGTTCCTGCCCGTAGTCCTGCAGCAGGATGGAAACCTCGCGGCCGCCGATCCTGGCCACCTCCTCCGCGATCAGCGGAGCGATCAACTGCGGCGGCATCTGCTGCGCCCGGTCCAGCAGCAATCCCAGCAGCCGCTCGCCGAACCCCTCCGACCGGTCCACCGCGCTGTCCTTCACTGCCCGTCCCCTCTTCGCCTCCTGCCACGCCGCGCAATTCCCGGCAACCCGGGGTCCGCCACCGGAACAGCCGGCCACCGCACAGCGACTGAGGCCACCAGCCCGTCCGAGCCGCAGGACACGGCATGCCGCGGTCACCGCGCGCACGGCATCAGTCAAGCCGCTGGATGGAGGACGGTGGCCTGACGCTTCGGCGTGGGGCCGTTTTTCACCCGTGCAGTCGCGAAGTCGCCGCCAGAGCTGTGGGGTCCCGAACGAGGGGGGGGACAACATGCTCCTCAACCCGTACCGGCCCGACCAGACGGTCCTCAAGCAGACAGTCCCGGTGGCCCCCGACCTCACCCCGTCGCTGCGCGATGCGCTCGCCGCGACGCAGTACGCGGACCGGGAACGACACGTGTGCGACGCGTACGAGAAGGTCGCCACCCTCCAGAACGAGACCGGCCTCACCGCCCAGATCGACCCCACCCGCCGCCGCTACCACAACCGCCCGTTCCTGGTCCTCCACGCCGAACGCTTCGCCCAGGCCCTGAACCAGACGGTCACCGACCCGGAACTGCGCTCCCGCCCACTGATCGGCAGCGTGGATCAGTGGGCGGACAGCACTGACTTCCTCTCTGGCCAGCCCCGTGGGATCGCCGGCCCACACCCCTATTCGTGAAAAGCGTGAACAGTCACGGGGGAGATGTCCTTCGGGCGCTCAAACGAGCCGTACGTGAACACCGTGGGGGGAAGTGCTCACGCTTTGCGACACAGCACCCCCCGGGGGCCCGGAATCTTCGTCATTCCCGGGGCCGTTCAAGTCCACTACAGTGCGACGTGGACCGTGACTGGCGCTGAGGTGGAGCACCACCGGGGAGCGGTCTGACGAATCGGTCGATGCCGTGCGCCTGGGCGAGTGGTCAACTACGCCTGGGAGACGGCCATGTCCCCGACACAGACGGCCCAGCTCATGAACGGCACCGGCCTCGCCCGGCGCATCATCGAGGAGACCGCCGCTCGTGCGGCGCGGATCTCACAGCGCACCAACGTGGTGCCATGCCTGGCGACGGTACTGGTGGGCGAGGACCCCGCATCCGTGACGTACGTCCGTATGAAGCGGGCCCGCTGCGCGAAGGCCGGCATCACCTCCCGACATGTCGGTCTGCCCGCCACCACCACGACCGCCGAGCTCGTCGACACGCTTGCCGCTCTGTCCCAGGACCCTGGGGTGCACGGCATCCTGCTTCAGCACCCTGCGGGTGAACACATCGACGAGCGCACGGCGTTCGAGGCCATCGCCCCGGAGAAGGACGTCGACGGCGTCACGATGCACTCCTTCGGCGCGATGAGCTTCGGGCTACCCGGCTTCGTATCGTGCACGCCCGGCGGGATCGTGCGGCTGCTGGACGAGTACGACGTCGACCCGGCGGGCCGGCACGCCGTCGTCGTCGGCCGCAGTGCGATCCTCGGCAAGCCGATCGGGATGCTTCTGCTCGCCGAGGACGCCACGGTGACGTACTGCCACTCCCGCACCGCGGACCTGTCCGCGGTCGTCCGGGAAGCGGACATCGTGATCGCAGCCGTGGGCAGGCCCCGGCTGATCCGCGGAGAGGACATCAAACCCGGCGCGGTGGTGATCGACGCCGGGTACAACCCCGGTAACACCGGTGACGTGGACTTCGACACCGCCCGCAGCCGCGCCCGCCTGATCACCCCTGTTCCCGGCGGGGTCGGGCCGATGACCATCGCCGTCCTGCTGGCACAGACCGTCGACGCCGCCGCGAGGCAACTCGGAGTCCAGGGACGCTGACACCGTCGTCAACCCGAAGGCACCGTCACTCCCGTACCCACCCCGCCAGCACCGCCGCCCCCAGCGCCGACACGATCAGTGTCACCAGTGCCAGGCGCAGGTCGGCCGCGCCCGCGAGGAGGCCCACGGCTGGGCCGGCGAGGAGGAAGCCGGGCCACTGGCCGATGGTGATGACGGAGACGCCCTCGCCGGGCGGGACTCCGGGCTGCCGGCCGGCCAGGCCGATCGCCGCCGGGAGGACGCAGGCGATGCCCAGCCCGATGACGGTGAAACCGGCCAGAGCGAGCGGCAGACCGGGCCGGATGAGGACGAGGGCCGTACCCAGGGCGGTCGTCAGCAGTGAGAGCCGTACGAACGCGCGTTGGCCCAGGCGGGCCACGAAGCGGTCGCCCAGCAGCCGTTGCACCAGGATCGCCACGGAGAAGCAGGTGTATGTCGCCGCACCGAGCGCGGAGCCCTCGCCCAGGTAGTCGGCCGTGTAGACCGAGCTCCACTGGGACGCCGCGCCCTCGACGAAGGACGCCAGGAAGGCGACCGAGGCGAGCAGGATCAGTTGGGGGGTGAAGCGCTGTCGTACGGACCTGCGGCGTTCCTTGCGGATCTCCTCGTCCGGCAGCCAACCCGCGGACACGAGCAGCAGCGTTCCGAGGACACCGCTGCTCACCGCCATCTGCACGCCCGGCGACACCCCGGTGGCCGCGGCGAGCGTGCCGAGGGCGCCGCCGGCCAGCACCCCGCAGCTGTAGGCGGAGTGGAAGCTGGACAGCAGGGGCCTGCCGTAGCGGCGTTCCACCGCGACTGCCAGCGCGTTCACAGGCGTGGCCAGGAACGTCGCCGCGACACCCCACAACGTCAGTCCGGTCACCAGGGCGGGGACGGTGGACGCCCCCGCCAGCAACGGCGCGTTGAGCAGGATGAGGGCGGCTGCCGAGAGGCCCAGCAGGCGGGTGCTCACCCGCCCGATCAGCACGGTGATCAGTACGATCGCGATGAGGTCCCCGGCGGCGGACGTACTGCTCAACAGCCCCCACTCGGACACATCCACGCCGACCGCACCCCGGATCGCCGGGATGCGCGCCATCCAGCCGCCCTGGGTCGCGCCCAGGATCACGAAGACCAGGCAGACCGAGAGACGGGCCCGTAAGTCGGAGGAGGACGGGGACGAGGATGACGATGTCGTGGCCGTCCTCATCCGTTCACCCCCGTGTAGTGCCGCAGACTCCACCTCCACAGCAACCTGGTGCCCAGGTACGCCACCGCCCCCAGCAGCGGCGAAGCCGCCGCCAGCCAGTACGGCACGCCGGTGTCGTGGCCGTGCCCGGTCAGTACGGCTGCCGGGAAGTACGCCACGAACGCCAGCGGAAGCGCGAACGTCAGGAAGCCGCCCACTGCCTTCGGCAGGACGTTCAGGGGGTAGCTGCCGAAGGTGCCCAGCAGTTCCTCCAGCCAGCGGCCCCAGTAGTCGGCGGCCGGGAAGCGGAGGGAGGCGCAGGCCACCACCGTGAACAGGGCCGCTTCCAGGAGCATTCCGCCGAGTACGCAGATGATGAGGTACGTGATCCGGCCCGCCGTCCAGTCCAGTTCGCTGCGGGTCAGGGCGCCGACCATCAGGCCCGCCGCCACCGTCAGGTCGCCGATCGCGTTCGTGGGGAAGTACTGGAGCTGGAGCTGGCGGTAGACCGGCATCGGGCGGACGAGGTACGTGTCGATCACGCCCTCCTGGATGTGCCGGCTCAGACCGTGCACCCGCCCGAGGAAGAGCACGAACAGGCCGTGGGCCAGCATCCGGATCGCCGCGATCAGCAGTACGTCCGCGCTCTCCCAGCCGCCCATCCCGGCGAACCGGGTCAGCAGCACTGTCGCGAACACGATCACCGACACCTGCCAGATCGCACCGATCGCGATCATCATCAGGAACTCGGAGCGATACTCCAGCTGCGAACGGAAGTTGAGCTTCGTGATCCGCCAGACGGTCAGCCAAGGCTTCAAGGACAACATCATCAGCCTCCCTGGGAGATCACGCGCCGGGCGGCCCGTCGCCACACCAGCCGGGTGAGCAGGGCGAGGACCACCACCCAGGCAGCCTGAATCGCCAACTGCGCCCAGGCGGCGGACAGTTCGATCCGGCCCACGTACAGCGACAGCGGCACGCTCAGCGTCGCCTGGAAGGGCAGGAAGCCGCTGAGCGTGATGAACCAGTCCGGGAAGAACCACAACGGCGCGTACACCCCCGACAGCAGGTTCTGCGCGAAGATCAGGATCAGCATCGCGGCACCGTTGCGGAGCGTGAAGAAGCACAGCTGGTCGATGGCGAGCATGATGTAGTACAGGACCCACTGGCCCAGCAACAGGCTCACCATGAACACCCCAGCCACGGCAGCCGACTTGGGCAGCTGTACGACCCCGGCGGCCACGCACACCGCGTAGCCGACGATGGCCCACGCGAAGCCGTAGATCTGCTCGCCCAGGGCCCGCAGGGCGTAGTAGCGCTGCGGCGGCAGCGGGCGCAGATACCAGTACACGATGGTGCCGAAGTGCATGTGCTGGAGGACCGTGTCGCGGCCCGAGTACTGGTCCAACTCCCGTACGCGCGTGGCCAGTACGGCGAGTACGGCGTACGTGACGGCCTGCTCGCGGTCGAGCCCGGCGGTGGTGCCGGTCGCCGCGTACAGGCCCCGCCACAGCGAGGCGACCAGCACCACCTGGACGGCCAGTCGCACCAGGGCGGCGGTCATACGGGGCGGGGTGTGCAACTCGCCGAGCGGGGTGACCCGGGCGGCCCGCCAGGCACGCAGGGCGGAGGGCGCGGAGGGCATCGCCACGGGTTCAGCCTCCCTGCGTCTGAGCCGGTGCCTGGGCTGCCACGTCACCAGCCACGTCGCGCGCCATGTCCGCAGCCAGGTCGTCGCCCGCCTGGGCGTACGCCGCCCGCATCACGTCCTCCAATTCGGCCTCGTCCAGGGCGATATCGGTCACCTCATACCGCTCGATGACCTGCTTCAGCGCCTGGTGCACCGTCGGCGCGGCCGGCCCGTCGGGGCCGAACACCACCTGAGGACCCTCCCGCCGTACGAGTACGACCCCGGGCCACGGCTCGACGGCGGCGTGCGCGTCGGCGAGCGTGGCCCGCACCTGCCAGGTCCAGCCGAACTTCCGGCGGATCTCGTCCAGCGAGCCGTCGAGGACCAGCCGCCCGTGGTTGATCAGCACGACGCGCTCCGCGAGCCGCTCGACCTCCGTCATGTCGTGCGTCGTCAGCAGCACCGTCCGCCCGCGCTCCTCCACCTGGTATCGGAGGAACTCCCGCACCTGCTCCTTCACGACCACGTCCATGCCGATGGTCGGCTCGTCGAGGAACACCACCGGCGGGTCGTGCAGCAGGGCGGCGGCCAGGTCGGAGCGCACGCGCTGGCCGAGCGAGAGGTGCCGTACGCGCGTGTCCCAGAAGGAGGACAGGTCGAGCAGCTCGTCGAACTCCCGCAGTCGCGAGGCGTGTTCGTCCGCCGGTACGTCATAGATGTCGCGCAGGATCGCGAAGGACTCCCGCACGGGCAGGTCCCACCACAGCTGGGTGCGCTGGCCGAACACCGCCCCGATGTTGCGCGCGTTGCGCTCCCGCTCCTCGTACGGGACGACGCCCGCGACCCGCGCCTCACCGGCCGTCGGCGTGAGGATGCCGGTGAGCATCTTGATGGTGGTGGACTTGCCCGCGCCGTTCGGCCCGAGCAGGGCGAGCAGTTCGCCGGGCTGCACCTCGAAGCCGATGTCGATGACGGCGTGCTTGGCGACCCGCTCCGGGTTGATGAGCGATCTGACGGCCCCCAGGAAACCCGGGCGGCGCACGGTCGTGTGAAAGGTCCGGGAAAGGCCCCGTACCTCGATGCTGCCGCTCATGCAGCGGACCTCCTGGTCAGCCTGATCAGCCATACGGTTGCCGCGAGACCGGCCACCGACAACGCTGTCAGCAGCCATGGCACCGCGCGGATGCCGGAGACCTCGATGCCCATCCCGAGGAGTGGCGGCGCTGCCACTCCGCCGATCATCGACGCGGCGATGACCCAGGCACCGGCACGCTTGGCCTGGGGGAGAGCCCGGTTCAGCCAGGGGAGGCCGGTGGGGAAGACGGGCGCGATGAACAAGCCAACACCCGCATAGGCCACCGGCGCCACTCCTTTTACGAGCGACAGCAGCAGGCACACCGTCATCCCGGCCGCGCACACCGTGAGGATGCGCTCGGGCGAGTACCGCAGCGTGAGGGGGACGACGAGGAAGCGGCCGACGGTCATCATCAGCCAGTACACGGAGGTGGCGGAGGCCGCGACGGTGGCGCTGTAGCCGACGGTCTCCAGATGCGTGGGCTCCCAGCCGCCTACGCCCGTCTCAACGGCGACGTTCAGAATGTAGAGGGCGAGGAAGCCGATCAGTACGCGGGAGAGGAGGCCGCCGGTGGCGGCAGGTTTTTCAGCCGCCGAAGCCGCCGAAGCCGCCGAAGCCGCCGAAGCCGATGACACGGATGGCGCCGGTGCCTCCCTGCCCACGCCGCCCGTACACAGGATCAGCGCGCCCGCCAGCACCGCACACGCCCCGAAGGCGTACGCGTACCCGTCCGGGCCCGTCCACGCGATGAGTGCCGGGCCGAGTACGGCGCCGATGCCGAAGTGGGCGTGGAGAATGTTGAGCATCGCCGTCGACCGCTCGCCGAAGCCGACCGCGAAGAGGTGGTTGAGGCCGTAGTCGATACCGCCGAAACCGAGGCCGGCGAGGAAGGCCGCGGCGAGCGCGAGCGGCCAGTTCGGGGCGAGGGCGAAGCCCGCGCCGCCGGCCGCCATCAGGGCGTAACTCGCCCCGAGCAGCGCCCTGTTGCTGATCCGGGAGTGGATCGCGTTGAAGGCCAGTACGCCCGCGACGCCGCCCGTGAAGTGCAGGCTGAGACCGAGTCCTGCCCCGGAGGGGGAGAGGCCGAACTCCTCGCGCAGGCCCGGGACGGCCGGGCCGTAGAGCGACTGGAGTATGCCGATGAGGACGAAACCGACGCAGGACGCGACCGCGGCCGGACGGCTGAAGATCCGTCCGGCCGCGGTCGGTACGACCATGTTCGTGTCAGTCACGAAGGTCCGAGAACACGAACGAGAACTCGGCGGGTGCCGCCCGCAGTTGGTACTGCGGCAGCGCGCCCGGACCACAGGACTGCGAGCCGATGCCCTGCTGGCCGTGGTCGAGGTTGACCCACACACCCGCGGCGGAGCCGCTGTCGGATGCAGTGCCGGGGGTCAGGTCCGTCAGGTGCTGAGCCGCGTCCAACTGCTCGTTGGTCCAGCGCCTGGCCGAGAACCAGAACTCCGGGTCGCCCTCGATCCTCAAGCCCCCGAGCTCCGCCCAACGGACGTCGGCCCGCGCCCCGTTCTCCTGCGGACGCACGTACGGAGTCTGCAGCTCATCCACCGAGGAGTGCCAAAGACCCAGCATCGAGGCCGACTTGGTGTCCGGATACGCCTCACCGGGCCCGCCGCCGAACCACTTCACCTGGCCCGCCTGCGCGAGCCCGAACCGGATACCGAGCCTGGGCAGTGGCACCGTCCAGTCACCCTCGGGCGCCACGGACACGGTCAGCTTCAGCCGCTTGCCGTCGGATGTCCACCGGTACACCGTGCGCAGGCCCACCTCCCAGGCGGCGGGCGCCACCCGGGTCCGTACGGTCAACGCGTCGTCGTCCAACTCGACGCCGTCCAGGCGGTGTCGCATGCGGTGCAGGCCGTACTTGCGCCACAACGAAGCCCAGCGGATGTCGTCCTGCCAGGAGGCGCCCTCGTCGTTGTCGGTCGGCGCCCGCCACACGTCGAGACGCAGGTCCGTCACGTTCAGCCTGCCGATCGTCTTCAGCGCACCGGTGCGTACGTCGAAGGACGCCGGGCCGACGTAGATCAGGCGATCGCTCGCAGAAGGCCTGTCACTTGCCACGACAGACGGCAACGACCGTGCATTGACCGGCAGTTGGGCCCACGCGACCTCGTGGTCCTTCCTGCCCCACGCGGTGTCCTCCGCCAGCAGAGCCCGCACTGTCCACTGCGTCTCGGCCCCACGCCCGTCGCCCGACGGCGCCTGAGGCAGCTTCACCTCCGCTGACTCGCCCGGCGCCAGCGCGGGCACCGACAGGGAACCGTGCTCGACCGTCTTGCCGTCGACCTGGTAGGACCACTCGAAGGCCAGCGCCGACAGGTCGGCGAAGTCGTACGCGTTGGTGACCCGTACGGTCCCGTCCGCGCCGTCGCCCTCGATACGGACCGGCTCGATCACCTTCTTGAACTCGATGAGCCCCGGCGAGGGCTTACGGTCGGGGAAGAGCAGCCCGTCGCAGACGAAGTTCGAGTCGTGCAGCTCCTCCCCGAAGTCACCGCCGTAGGCGAAGCCGAACCGGGCGTCCTTGATCCCGTGGTCGATCCACTCCCAGATGAAACCGCCCTGGAGCCGCTCGTACGCCTCGAAGATCCGCTGGTAGTCGGCGATACCACCGGGACCGTTGCCCATGGCATGCCCGTACTCGCACAGGATGAACGGCAGCCCGCGTCGCCTATGCGTGCCGCCGTCGAGGTCCCGGCCGATCTGCTCGACCTCGTCATGGGAGGCGTACATGCGTGAATACATGTCCGTGTCACGGCAGTTGATGTCGCCCTCGTAGTGGATCAGGCGCGAGCCGTCCCGGCCGCGGATCCACTGGGCCATCGCGGTCAGGCCGCGGCCGGTGCCGGCCTCGTTGCCCAGGGACCAGATCACCACGGAGGGGTGGTTCTTGTCGCGTTCGACCATCCGGGATGCGCGGTCGATCAGCGCCGGGGTCCAGCGGTCGTCGTCGACGGGGTTGTCGCGCCAGGCCTGCTCGACGAAGCCGTGGGTCTCCAGGTCGCACTCGTCGATGACCCACAGTCCGTACTCGTCGCACAGGTCGAGGAAGGCCGGGTGCGGCGGGTAGTGGGAGGTGCGCACGGCGTTGATGTTGTGCCGCTTCATCAGCAGCACGTCCTCGCGCATCGTCTCCAGGTCGAGGGCACGGCCGCGCTCGGGGTGCCACTCGTGCCGGTTGACGCCCTTGAACAGGAGCGGCTTTCCGTTGGCCTTGATCAGGCCGTCCTCGAGTACGACCGTACGGAAGCCGATCCGCAGCGGGACCTGCTCGCCCTCGGTGGCCAGCACGCCGTCGTACAGGCGGGGCGTCTCCGCGGTCCACGCCTCGACCGGAACCGTCACCGACTCACCCGTGGCGACATCGATGTCCAGCGCGGGCACGGTGACCCGGCCCTCCACATCGGAGTCGACACGCAGGGTCCCGAGACCGTCCACGTGGTCGTAGGAGGCGTGCACGAAGAAGTCCAGTGCGCTGCCCGCCGGACGGTGCAGCAGCGTGACGTCCCGGAAGATGCCGGGCAGCCACCACTGGTCCTGGTCCTCCAGGTACGAGCCCGCCGACCACTGGTGGACGCGGACGGCAAGCACGTTCCCGGCGGGCTTGAGCAGATGGCCGACCGCGAACTCGTGCGGCAGCCTGGAGCCCTTGAACTCGCCGATGTCGGTGCCGTTCAGCCAGACGCGGGCACAGGACTCGACCCCGTCGAAGCGCAGTACCGAGCCGCCGTCCGTGAGAGCGGGCCAGTCGTCGGGCAGGTCGAAGACCCGCAGATGGTCACCGGTCGGGTTCTCGGTCGGCACGCGCGGCGGGTCGACCGGGAAGGGGTAGAGGTGGTTGGTGTAGATCGGCGAGCCGTGGCCTTGCAGGACCCAGTGGCCGGGCACGGCGACCTCGGCCCAGTCCCCGGCGTCGTACCCGTCCGCCGCGAACGAGTCGTCCTCGGCATCGGCGGTCGCCGACAGCCGGAAGCGCCAACTCCCATTCAAGGAAAGGGATTTGGCGTCCGAGGACGCGTACCAGGCGCGGGGCGGCAATGCCCCGCTGCCCGGCGAGACGTCCTCGACGTAGTCGACATCAGTAGTGGTGCGGAATGACATCGGTCTCCAGCGTCCTGAGAGAAGGTGTCAGCCCTTGATGCCGGTTTGTGCGACCCCCTGTACCAGCCAGCGCTGGAGGAAGAGGAACACGAGCACCAGGGGCAGGATCGAGATGGCGGTGGCCATGAAGATCAGATGGAAGTTGACGGTCTGGTTGGTCATGTACGAGGAGAGCGCCACCTGGACCGTCCATGCTTCCTGGTCCTGGCCGATGACCAGCGGCCACAGGAAGGCGTTCCAGCCCTGGATGAAGGTGATGGTGGCGATGGCCGCGAAGAAGTTCAGCGAGTTGGGCACGACGACGCGCCAGTACGCGCCCCAGTAGCCGAGTCCGTCCACACGTGCCGCCTCCTCCAACTCCTTGGGGAACCCCAGAAAGTACTGCCGGAACAGGAAGCAGGTGAAACCACTGAAGAGCCCCGGAATGATGAGACCGCGGAAACTCGACACCCAGCCGAGCGACGAGACCAGCACGAAGCTCGGTACGAAGGTGACGGCGGCCGGCACCATCAGGGTCACCAGGACCAGGTAGAAGATCTTGTTGGCGTGCTTGTACGGGATGCGCGCCAGGCCGTACCCCGCCAGCGAACACACCAGCAGGACGCCCACGGTGTGCGCGACGCCGACGACCGTGGAGTTCCACAGGGACGTCGCGTACGGCACGGTGTTGTCGGTGAACAGTTCGCTGATGTTGCCCCACTGGATGTCGGTGGGGAAGAACTTCCACTTCTCGCCGGTGATCTCGGCGTCCGTGGAGAGTGCGTTGCGGACGATCAGATAGAAGGGGACCAGGAAGAGGAAGGCCGCGACGCCGGTGGCGATATAGAGGCCGGTGTTGCCGATGACGTTGCCGCGCTTGATGCGTTGCGGCTTGTCCGCCCGGGGCGCGGTTTCCTTGATCTCAGGCGTGGTGGTGGTCACTTGTTCTCGTCACCCCTTCCGAGGCCCATGAACCTGCCCTGCAGCAGCGTCACCGTGCAGATCAGGATGGTGAGGATCATGGCGCCCGCGCTGCCGGCGCCGTAGTCCTGATTTTGCCCCAGGGCGGTGTGGTACAGCTCGACGAGTGGTGGCCGGCCCCATGTCGTCTTCGGGAGCAGGTTGAAGAACTCGTCGAACGCCTGGTACGCGGCCACGAGCAGCAGCAGGATCACGGCGGTCGAGGTCGCCCGCAGCTGGGGCAGCGTGATGTACCAGAAGGTCTGCCAGCCCGGCTTGGCGCCGTCGATGGCGGCGGCCTCGTACAGCGACGGCGGGATGTTCTGCAGTGCCGCCAGGAACAGGATCATGTAGAAGCCGGACTGCAGCCACAGTCGCAGAGTGAGGATGACCAGCCAGTACCAGGGCGGATTGGGGTCGGCCAGCCAGGCGACGTTCTCGATGCCGATCCAGTCGAGGACGGTGTTCATCAACCCGAAGCGCACGCCGCTGAAAATGGACATCTTCCAGATCAGCGAGGCCGCGACGAAACTGACCGCCGTCGGCAGGAAGAAGACCGACCGGAAGAACGCCTTCATGAAACGCAGCCGGTGCACCATCAGCGCCAGGCCCAGCGACAGCGCCCAGGTGATCGGCACGACGATCGCGGCGAAGACGGTGAAGGTCCCCAGCGAGCCGACGAAGTCGCCGTTCGTCAGCATGTACTCGTAGTTGTCGAAGCCGACGAACTTGTCCGGCGTGACCGTGTACCGCGCTTCGTAGAAGCTGAGCCAGGCGCTCCAGAGGATGGGGATGTAGACGAAGATCAGCAGACCGATGAGGAACGGTCCGGTGAAGAGCCAGAAGTTGAACGTGGTGCCCCGCACACCCCGCCGCGGCTTGGTCTTGGAGACCTTGGCCGGGGCGGGGCGCGTGGCGTCACGCGTAGTCGTGGTCGACATGTCGTTACCTGTCCGGCGGCCTATCCGAAGAGCTTCTTGAGTTCGCGGTTGACCTTCGCATCCGCGGTGTCGAGGGCCTTCTCCGGCTCCACGCCCTTGCGCACGACGTCGGCGATCAACTCTTCGAACGCGGTGATCATCGCCTGCGTCCAGGACGGGTTCTCGAACCGTCCGTACTCGTTGAAGAACTTGACGCCCTCAGCCGGCAGACCCGACTTGAGCTTGTCGGCGGTCTCGGCGATCGACTGGCGCGGCGGGACGTGGAAGCCGTAGCTGAGCGCCCAGTCCTCCTGGTGCTCCTTCTGGTCGATCCACAGCCACTTCACGTACTCCTTGGCCAGGTCGACGTTCTTGCCCTTGGCGTTCACGAACATCGACCAACCGCCGTTGAAGACGGACGGCTTGGCCCCGTCCGCGGCGACGGGGTAGGGGAAGATGCCGAGGTCGTCGCCGAGCGCCTTCTGCAGCGCGGGCATGGCCCACATGCCGGACCACTGGATCGCGCAGAGGCCCTGGATCAGGGCGGAGGGGTCCCAGGAGTCGGCGGGCGCGCCGGTCAGCAGATGGCCGGCCTTGAACATCGTGCGGTACTTCGACAGCGTCTCGGCCACGGCGTCCGTGTGGTACGCGATCTGGTTGTCGGCGGTGAGCTGGTCCGCGCCCGAGGACCACACCAGGGGGTACTGCGTCTGGACCATGTCGTTGCCGATGAACAGGCCCTTGACCTTGTCGGTGGTGAGCTTGGCGGCGGCCTCGACGAGTTCGTCGAGGGTCTGCGGCACCTCGACGCCCGCCTTCTCCAGCATCGACTTGCGGTAGTAGAAGAACTGCGGGTCGTCGATCATGCGGACGCCCCATATCTTCCCGTCGATGGTGTGCGACTTGATGTCGGCGGGGTTGAAGTCGTCCTTGACGGGGTTGACGAGGTCGCTGAGGTCGGCGACCTGACCGCTCCTGATCAGCTGGAGCTGCGGATGGAACTCGAAGACGTCGGGCGCGTTCTTGGTGAGCAGGGACGAGAACAGCTTGCTCTCGAAGTTGTCGCCGGTGATCCACTGCGTGGCCACGTTGGCCCCGTCGAAGTCCTTGGCGTAACGCTTGATGGCCTCCTGCGTGCCGGCCTCGCCGTACGCGTGGAAGTACTGCGTGAGGCTCTTGCCCGAGGCGCCTCCCTCGGAGCGGCCGGTGTTGCCGCCGCACGCGGCCAGCCCGCCGGTGGCGGCCAGGCCCATGGCGGCCCGCAGTACGGTGCGACGGTCCCAGTTGTTGCTGTTCAGTGCCGACATGCTGACGTCCTTGTCTCTCAAGTGCGGCTGCGGCGCAATCGCTCAGTGAGCCGGTGGCTCAAAACTCAGGTGCGGTGCGGGACGTTAACCTTCGGCTAAGGCTTCGGCAAGGGGTTGGACGAAGCCTGTGCGAAGCGTTGTACAGGGTTCGGAATTCCGAACGAATGGGACCGGCGAGGGGGTTGACCCGGGGCCGGTTACTGCTTGGACCAGGTACGTCGGTTGGACCTCTGGTTGGCCTTCTGCGTGATCGAGGACAGGGCGCCCTCGAGCGCGAATGTCGCCGCGCCGAGGCACACCGGATCGGTGGGAATCGGGGACAGGACGATCTCGGTGGCGGCCAGCGGCCGCTGCAGCGCATGCCGGGCCACCGCCTCGCGGACCTCCTCGAGCAGGGGTTCGCCGAGGGCGGCCGCGACCCAGCTGCTGAGCACGACAACCTCGGGGTTGAGCAGATTCACCAGATCCGCGATGCCGGCACCGAGGTAACGGGCCGTGTCCCGGACCACCTTGACCGCCACCGGATCCTGGGCGGCGACTCCACGGGCCAGGGCGTCGATGGTCGCCGTCTGGTCCTCGGGGTGGAGCAGCGGGCTGCGCGGGCTCAACTCCCTTAGGTTCAGCATGATTCCGGGCGCTCCCACATACGTCTCCACGCACCCGTGGTTGCCGCAGTGACAGAGCCGCCCGTCCAGTACGAGCGTGGTGTGGCCCCATTCGCCCGCGCTGTTGCTGACCCCGCGATGGAGCCCGCCACCGAGGGCGAGCCCGGCGCCCACCCCCGTACCGAGATTCACCACCACGGCGTCCCCGCGCCCGCGGGCCGCACCGAACCACAGCTCGGCGACCGCGCAGGCGCGCAGCGGATTGTCGAGATACAGGGGGTGCGAGATCTGCTCGGAGAGCAGACCGAGCAGGGGCACGTCGTGCCAGTCCCAGTTCGGCGCGTACTCCGCGATGCCGGTGGCGCGGTCCACCTGCCCCGGCACGCTGACCCCGACCCCGAGCACGCGCGCACACTCGACCCCGGCCTGCGCGACGACCGAGTCGACGGCCGTGGCGACATGCCCCACGACCTGCGCCGGACGGCTCTCACCTGGGCGCATGTCCTCGTCCGCGCGAGCCAGCACATTCAGCGCGAGGTCGAACAGCTCGACGCGTACGTACGTCTCCGCGATGTCCACGCCGATCAACGCGCCCCCCGACGCGTTGACGGCCACGAGGCCCCGCGGGCGGCCCCCCGCCGAGTCCTCGAACCCGACCTCGGTGAGCAACCCGAGATCCAGCAGCTCACCGACCAGCGTCGCCACCGTGGCCAGACTCAGCCCCGTGGCGGCCGCCAGCTCCTGCCGGGAGGTGGGCGACTCGGCGATGATCTGGCGCAGCACCTCATAGCGGTTCGCGGTGCGTATGTCGCGGGATGTGCGCTTCACCGGGTGGCCCCCCTTGATCCCTTCAGACCCGTGCCGAGCCACGTCGGCCCCGGCGCGGCGCAAGGCTATGGCCTGCAACGGACTTTCGACAAGGGGTTAGGAAAGGGGTTGTAGAAAGAGGGGCTCGGCTACGGGCATGCCTGGACGTCAGGTGCCGAGCACCTCGCGGACGAAGGTGTTCCGGAATGTGCCCGCCGGGTCCAGTTCCTCCGCCAGCGACGTGAACGCGTCGATCCGCGGATAGCGTTCGCGCAGCGTAGCCGGTGCCGCGGTGAACACCTTGCCCCAGTGCGGGCGCGGATCGAAGGGGGCGAGTGCCTCCTCGATACGCCGCACCACGGGCAGCACGGCCGCCGTGTCCGGGACCCAGGTGAAATGGAACGCCACGGTGTCCCGCCCGTACGTGGGGCTCAGCCATTGGCTGTCGGCGGCGACCGTGCGGACCTCGCAGATCTGCAGGACCGGCGCGATCGTCGCGCGGATCGCGTCGAGAGCGTGCAGGGCGTCGAGCGCGTACGGGCGTGGAAGCAGGTACTCCGACTGGAGCTCGGCGCCACTGCTCGGCGTGAACTCGGCCCGGAAATGCGGCAGTCGCTCATGCCAGGGGCCCGGCACGCCGAACTGCTGCGTGCAGTTCTGGGCGGGCATGCCCGGCACGGGGTGCATGGCCTCGGTGGCGGGCACGGCCCACGGGAAGTCGTGCTGCGGCTGGTCGGTGCGCCGCTTCACCCAGGCCTGTACGAAGCCGGACTGCCGCCAGTCGGTGAACAGGCTCACGCTGTACGCCGCTGCCGACACCGTCTCGAAGTCCAGCCCAGCGAGGGGGAGTTGGCTGTACACCTGCTGGGCGGCCTCGAAGTCCGGTTCCAGGTCGAGCGTGAGCGCGGTGACCACGCCGAGCGCGCCCAGGGAGGTCACGGTGCCGTCGAAGCGGGCGTCGCCGCGGCCGATCGTCAGCAACGAACCGTCGGCGGTGACCAGTTCGACCTCGCGTACGGCCGAGGCCAGCGAGCCGTTGGTGTTCCCCGAGCCATGCGTGCCGGTCGCCACGGAGCCCGCCACCGAGATGTGCGGCAGCGAGGCCATGTTGTGCAACGCGAGCCCGCACTCATGCACGCGCCGCGCCAGCTCCGCGTACCGCACGCCGCCGGCCACCCGCACCGTACGCCCTGCCGTGTCCACCTCGACCGACGGCGGCAGCGCGGTCAACGAGACCAGCACGCCCTCGCTGCCCGGGTCGGCGACCTCGTTGAACGAGTGCCCGCTGCCCAGCACCCGCACCCGGGCACTCTGCGCGACGAGCGTGCGCAACGCGTCGAGCGAGTGCGGGCGGTGCAGCTCCTTGGCGGAGTAGGTGATGTTGCCCGCCCAGTTGGTCACGCGCTCTTTGGCTACGGGTTCTGTCGTCCCTGCCATCCGTGTCGTCCCTCCCCAGGAAGCCCTCTGTTGTAGAGGGAAGCTACCTTGACGGGCGGATGGGCTGGCGGATGGGCTTCCTCTGCGGGGGCGAGTGCTTGGGGCGAGTGCTTGGGGCGAGTGCTTGGGGCGACGGCGGACGCCGCTCGCCGTTTTGTGAGCGCCAGTGCGCGAGAAGGTCTCGGCCGACGCGCTGCGCCCACGGTGACAACTGCCGTGCGTCTCCCCGCCGATAGTGCCTCTCTGAGCAAGTGCTCCCCTGATCCGAGTACGTAAGGGATCATGAAGCATGCTCCCGGATGACTGGCAACTCACCGAAGACGTCGACGACTTCCTCGCCCAAGCCGGAGATTTCCTGCGCTCTCGGCCCGCCCTCCACAACACGCCGCTGACGGACATCGAGAAACTGCGTACCCGCGGGGCGCACGCGCACGGTGCCGAAGCCGCCGTCTTCGGCAGACTGGAGTCAGAAGGCGAGGTCCGCGCCATCTTCTATCGCACTCCGCGCGGCCGTCTGGGCCTCACCCCCCTCTCGGCCAAGCAGGCCGGCCACCTCGCCGCTCAACTGGCCGAGCTCGGCCTCTTCCCCGCCAACGTCATCGCAGACAACGACACCGCCACCGCTTTCGCCGAGACATGGCAACAGCACGCGGGCGCAGCGCCGGAACCCTTCTGGCGGACTCATCTCTACCGTCTCGGCACCCTCACCCCACCGCAGCCGCGTCCAGAAGGCCAGGGTCGCCTCGCGGGCGGGAAGGACCACGAGCAAGTCGTGCGCTGGTGCCGTGAGTTCTGTGTCGACGTCGGGGAGCAGCCTTCCATCGACTTGATCGACGCCGGCTCCTGGGCCGACTCGCGCTTCGGAGACAGGCACTTCACGTTCTGGAAGACCCCAGACGGCACACCCGCCTCCATGGCGGCCACGACCTCGATCGTCGGCGGCATGGTCCGGGTGGACCCTGTCTACACACCGGCCCACCTCCGGGGCCGCGGCTACGCGGGCGCCGTGACGGTCGAGGTGAGCCGTGCCGCGCTGGCGGCGGGTGCGACGGACGTCGTCCTGTTCACGGACCCGGCCAACCCCACCAGCAACGCCCTCTACCAGCGGATCGGATACGTCCACGTCGCCGACTTCGCCGGGTACAAGTTCTCCTACGGCGCGCCAGAAGCCGGTTAGGGGAGGGAATCGGGGAGGGAAGATTGTGCAGTGGTCCGAGCGGTACACCGCCGCTCGGCCGACGTAGGCGAACCCTCGCGGCAGTGCGGGCACATCGGCCGATGGTGCCGGACCCCGGTAGGCTGTCGCGGCAAAATGTGACAGTCGGGTGCCGCACTGTCACATTTCGCGTCGTCACGCTGCCGCGGTCACAGCGTCACGCACGTGGCGGGATCGCAGATAGCCGCAGGACGCATGGTTGTTCGGCGAGGGGTTGTCCACCCTGATGTCGGCGATCACCTTCGCCGCGCCCCTGAAGTCGTCGGCCAAGGTGGTGTCCAGCGTGACGAGGTCAAGCGGGTCGGCAAAGTTCGTCCACAATCGGACCGGGGCGGGAATGCGCAATGGCCGGGTGATGACGTCCTGGATCTCGGTGTAGCCCAGGGGCGAGCCCAGCGTGATGAACAGCGGGACGTCCTTCTGAGCAAAGCCGGCCTCGCTGAGCACGTCGTAGGCAACGACAGTGCCAAGGCTGTGGCTGACCACCACGACGGGCCCGGCCACGGCGTTGAGGGTCGTGCGCAGTCGGTCCTTGATCTTTCCTTGAGTGTTGGTGAAGAAGTACCCGTTGGCGTCCGGGATGAGGTGCCGCAGCAGTTGCCGCAGCAAGAAGCGGCGCAGCGGTCCGGGCAGTGGCAGCAGCTCGGCGACACCGGCGGCGGGGCGGACGTCTGTGGTCGGGGCGCTGCGGACGCCGCCTGATCGGCCCTTGGCCTTACGCGCCACCCGTGTGCAGCCCGGCCGGAGGTCTGCGCACTGCCAGGCGTCAGAAAGCGCTTTCATGTGCATTGACCCTCTTGCTCAACCACCCATACCGTAGAGACCGGTTGCCATAGGCCGTGCGCCATATCCACCTCACCGAGCCGGAGGCCAGTTCGTTGCCCGAGCATTCCCCGGGAAGCTCCTCACCCCAACGTGAGCGCCCCGTCGCGCTGTTCGCCATGAGCGCCGAGAACGTGCCGCACGTCTTTCCGGCGGAGGTGCTGGCGCGCCTGCGTGACGCCGTGGAAATCGATCCCACTCTGGTGGTCGAGAACAGCTTCGCCGACCCGCGCGTACGGGACGTGCTCGCCAGGACCGAGGTCCTCGTCACCGGCTGGGGCTGCCCCCGCATCGACGAGGCGGTGCTCGAGGCGGCGCCGAAGCTGCGGGCGATCCTGCACGCCGCGGGCTCCGTGAAGGGCTTCACCACGCCCGCCGTGTGGGAACGCGGGATCGCCGTCTCCTCGGCCGCCGACGCGAACGCGCTGCCCGTCGCCGAGTACACGCTCGCCATGATCCTTCTCGCGGGCAAGGACCTCTTCACGAGCAGGGAGCGCCTCAGAGCCGAACGGGCCCACCCCGGCTGGGGGATCGTCCCCGGCATCGGCAACTACGGCCGACGCGTCGGCGTCATCGGCGCCTCCCGCATCGGCCGCCGCCTCATCGAGTTGCTGCGCCCCTTCGACCTGCGGCCGAGCCTCACCGATCCGTACGTCGACGAGGCGGGGGCCGCGGCGCTCGGCGTACCCCTGCTGCCGCTCGACGACCTGCTGCGGACCTCCGACATCGTCACCGTCCACGCCCCGGACACACCCGAGACCCGCCATCTGATCGGCCGCCGCGAACTCGCCCTGATGCCAGACGGATCCGTGCTCATCAACACCGCGCGCGGCGCGCTCCTCGACCACGACGCGCTCATCGACGAACTGCGCACCGGGCGGATCAGCGCGATCCTCGACGTCACCGACCCCGAGCCGCTGCCCGCCGACTCGCCGCTCTTCGACCTGCCGAACGCGTTCATCACCCCGCACCTCGCGGGCTCGCAGGGCAACGAGGTGGCGCGTCTCGGGCTCACCGTCGTTGAGGAGGTGGAGCGGCTGCTTGCCGGGCGCGGCCTCGCCCACCGCGTTGACCAAGCGGAGTTGGGGCGCGCCGCGTGACGATCGCCGTACGCGCCCTTGCCGCCGCCCAGTTCGCGTCGCCTTGGTCGGTGGGGCTCGTACGGCAGGAGACGCCGGGGTGAGCCGGTGGTGCACGTCGCAGCTGGGTGCCCTGGGGTCGGACCACGCCGGGTCTCGTAGGGTGACCTGCACCAAAAACGGGGAGGTGGCCGAGCGGTGGCCAAAAGGTCGGGACCGGAGGCGAGCAGGGGCGCGCCCACGGGCAGTGACGCGTCCACCGTCAGGGACGTTGCCGCGCGAGCGGGCGTCTCCGCCTCCACGGTCTCCCGTGTCCTGGGCGGTACCTACCCGGTCGCCGCCGGCACGCGCGCCCGGGTGCTCAAGGCCATGCGCGAGCTGGACTACGTGGTCAACGCGCATGCCCGGGCGCTCGGCGGTTCGACGAACAAGACCGTCGCGTTCGTGGTCGACGATGTGACCGGGCCCTTCTACGCCCATATCGCGCGCGGAGTGGAGGAACAGGCCTCCGAGGAGGGCCGGTTGTGCATGCTGTGCACCACGCACGGCGACCCTAAGCGTGTGCTCGCCGTCGTCGAGACCATGCGTGAGCAGCGCGCCGACGCCGTGATCGTGGTCGGCGGGGCCTGGGAGGACAAGGCGTACCAGGAGCGGATGACGCACTTCGCGCACGGCCTGGACCGGGTGGGTTCGCGGCTCGTGCTGGTCGGCAGGCCGCCGCTCGGGCCGGGCATACCGGCCACGGTCGTCGACTACGACAACGAGGGCGGCGCCTTCGCCATGACCACCCACCTGTTGTCGTCGGGGCACCGGCGTATCGCGTACGTGGGCCGGATGCCTGGGCTGTCCACCAGTGGGCAGCGGATCAGCGGTTTCACGCGGGCCCATGAACTGCTCGGTCTCACGCCTGATCCTGAGCTGATCGTGGACGGTGCCTTCTCTCGGTCGGTCGGCTATCAGCTGGCGCGTCAACTCCTCGCCGCTGGGCGGGAGTTCACGGCGGTTTTCGCGGCCACGGACATGGTTGCGGCCGGGGTGATCCAGGCCTTGCGGGAGGGTGGGCGGCGTATCCCGGATGACGTCGCCGTCGCAGGATACGACGACATTCCCGTGGCCCGGGACGTCTACCCGGCGCTTACCACCGTCAACGTTCCGCAGGAGGAACTGGGACGTGCTGCGGTCCGGCTGGCGCTGCACCGGGATGAACTCCCTGACAGTCAGCACCTGGTGCTTGGTACGCATGTGGTGCTGCGTGACTCGACCCGTCGGCGCGGCCGTTGAGTTTGGCCGAGCCAAGCCCCCTGAGCCCGGCTCGGCCAAGCCCTCATCTCCGGCGCTTCAGGACAACCGGTCTCTAAGATCACGTTCGCCACTTCCCGTAGTGGCTTCTAGCTTCAATAGGGACCGATTTCTCTTGCTCCTTCGGATGCGCCCTGAGCGGTGGCTGGTGGCGGGCTGCCGCATCACCGGGGCCAGTCGGGTGACCTTTGAGGGCCTCGCTCGTTCTTGTGAGTGTCGGGCGAACTATCGAGGGGGCGCGTGTTGTGAGTCAGGGCACCTTGGTCACACGGCAGTTCGGGCACCGTGCCCGACTTGCGCTGTCGCCCACCGAGGTGTCGAAGGCCGATGCCCGGGCGCATGCGGCCCGCACCCTGTGGAACCTGCTGCACGCCTGGTGGCAGATGATGCCCAAGGACCAGCGGACCCTGGCCAACGCGGACGCCGCGATCCGGCAGGCCCGCCAGGCCCTCGATTTCCTCGCCGTGCTGCCCGCCCAGGCCGCCCAGGCGGTGTTGAAAACGTACTTCCAGGCGTGGAAGAACTGCTGGGAGGGCCGGGCTCGGGCACCAGAGTTCAAGGCCCGCTTCCGCACCAGGATGAGCATCGACATCCCGCAGGGCCGCGACCTGCACGTGGTGCGGGTGCACCGCCGCTGGGGCATGGTCAACCTGCCCAAGATCGGCCGCGTGAAGTTCCGCTGGACCAAAGACCTCCCCGCCGGCAGGCACGCCGGCACCGAGAACCGGATCACCGGAGCCCGGCTGATCAAGGACGCGCTCGGCTGGCACATCGCCTTCCGCGTGACGACCGGGGAAGCCACGCCCGAGCCTCACACCGGCCCGGAGGTCGGGATCGATGTGGGCGTCACCGTGCCGCTCGCCCTCTCCGACGGGACCACGTACGAGCACGGGCAGTGGCTGACCGAGCAGGAACAGGCCAAGCTCCTGCGCCTGGAACAGCGCGCCGCCCACCGCAAACAGCACCGCGAACCCGGCGAGCGCACCTCGCGCCGCCTGCAGCACACCTTTGACCAGATCGCCCAGCTCCGAGCGAAAGCCAAGCGACGAGCCGCCGACTGGCAGCACCAGACGACCACCGCCATCGCCCGCACCTACGGCACGGTGGCGGTCGAAGCACTCACCATCACGAACATGGTCACGTCGGCCCGGGGCACCGTCGAGGTGCCGGGGAAGAATGTCGCCCAGAAGGCCGGGCTGAACCGCGCCATCGTCGCCGAGGCGTGGGGACGCACGGTCACCATGCTGGCGTACAAGACCGCCCGGCACGGCGGCGCCCTGGTCAAGGTCCCCGCCCCCGGCACCTCCCGGCGCTGCTCGGCCTGCGGATGCACCACGCCCGGCGGCCGAGAGTCCCAGGCCGTGTTCGTGTGCAAGAACCCGGACTGCGGCTGGTCGGGCAATGCCGATCACAACGCGGCGCGGAACATCTTGCATCTGTACCGGATCGGCCTCGCGGCGATCCCGGCTGCCGGGAGGGCAGTCGTTAGGCGCGCTCGTCGCGTCGCGTCAAGCCCGCCGCCGCAAGGTAGGTGGGAATCTCCTTCCCGAGCTTGCGAAGGGGGGAGAGCACTCCAAAACCAGGTCATGTACACCTATGAAGGCGCCTGGGAGGCCCACGAGGGCCTGCGGGTCATCGGGTCGCGTTTCTACGAGGGCAAGGCGCGCAGCCACCGCATCGTGGGGGAGTCCCTGGGCTGGGAGCCGTTCCTCGGCGAGGAGGTCCTGGTCGGGCCGGACGGCCAGGAACTGGACCTGTTCCACTCGCTCTTCTACCGTATCGCGCTTCGCCCGGCCGTGTCCGTGTGCCGGGGCGCTGGCGCGGTGCCATATCTCTTCTGTCGTACGGGAGTTGGATTTCAGTGGTCGGCTGATCCACCGCCATGAGAGGTTCTTTCCGCACTGTTCGATGTGTCGTCACAGATGTCCGGAGTTACCGGGCGGGATGGAGCAGCGATGGCGGTCAGCGGCGTACGCAGCGGGCGCAGAGGGCGGATCCGGAGGGCGGTGGCCGTCGCCGCGTGCGTCGTGGCGGCCGGTGTGGTGCCCTCGACGGCGCTCGCGACCCCCGGCAGCGGGGTCAGCGGAACCATCCTCGCCAAGGGGACGTCCGAGGACGGTCTGAAGATCAAGACCCGTGGACGCACCGACGTAGTGGTCCGCACGATCACGGTAGCGCCGGGCGGCTCCACCGGCTGGCACTACCACCAGGGTCAGCTGATCGCCGTCGTCCAGTCCGGCACGCTCACCCGCACGATGCACGACTGCACGGTGGAGACCACCACGGCCGGGAAGTCCTTCGTCGAGCCCGCCGGACCTCACCATGTGCACATCGGCCGCAACCTGGGCACCGAGCCCGTCGTCCTGTACGTGACCTACCTGCTGCCCGAAGGGGCACCGCTGTCCGTCGACGCGCCCGACCCCGGCTGCGACGTCTGAGGGACCCGGCACCCATCCCGTCCAGCCGGGGGCATACCGTGAGGAGTGGAGCACAACCGCCGCCGGGAGCGAGGAGTTACGGGATGGGCAGCCGCACCGCGCTGGTCGAGGATCTGATGGAACGGTTCCCGCACGTACCGCGGGAGGCCGTCTTCAAGGAGGACCTGCTCAGGGGTGGTGTCGCTTTCGACGCGTCGGCCCTCAGCGACAACGAGGACGGCGAGGTGAAGCCGAAGTCGTACTTCATCTTCTCCTTCGACCACGGCACCCTGCCGGAGCTCGGCGAGGCCGCGCTCCGGCGCCCGCCCGAGGAGATCATCCTCACCGGGGGGCCGTACGACCTGCGGCGCACCGTCGTCTCCGTACGCGTCAATCCGTCCTCGCCGTACCGGGTGGCCGCCGACGAGGACGGTGTGCTCGGGCTCTATCTCGACGGGAAGCGGATCTCGGATGTCGGGGTGCCGCCGATGCCGGAGTACTACCGGCACACCCTCGCGAGTGGGAAGTCCGTGATGGAGGTGGCCCCGACGATCCAGTGGGGCTACCTCATCTACCTCACCGTCTTCCGGGTCTGCCAGTACTTCGGCGCCAAGGAGGAGTGCCAGTACTGCGACATCAACCACAACTGGCGCCAGCACAAGGCGGCGGGGCGCCCGTACACCGGGGTGAAGGACGTCGAGGAGGTCCTCGAGGCCCTCGAGATCATCGACCGGTACGACACCGCCAAGGCGTCCACCGCGTACACGCTCACCGGAGGCGCGATCACCAAGACGGTCGCCGGGCGGGACGAGGCCGACTTCTACGGGCACTACGCCAAGGCCATCGAGGAACGCTTCCCCGGGCGGTGGATCGGCAAGGTGGTGGCCCAGGCGCTGCCGCGTGATGACGTGCAGCGCTTCAAGGACTACGGCGTGCAGATCTACCACCCCAACTACGAGGTGTGGGACGAGTACCTGTTCAAGATGTACTGCCCGGGCAAGGAGCGTTACGTCGGCCGCGACGAGTGGCACAAGCGCATCCTCGACTCGGCGGAGGTCTTCGGCGCGCGCAACGTCATCCCCAACTTCGTGGCCGGCGTCGAGATGGCCGAGCCCTTCGGCTTCACGACCGTCGACGAGGCGATCGAGTCGACGACCGAGGGCCTGCGCTTCTTCATGTCGCACGGCATCACGCCCCGGTTCACCACCTGGTGCCCCGAGGTGACGACACCGCTGGGCAAGGCCAATCCGCAGGGCGCGCCGCTGGAGTACCACATCCGGCTGCTCGAGGCGTACCGCTCGACGATGGAGGACTTCGGGCTGTCCTCGCCGCCCGGATACGGCCCGCCCGGACCGGGTAATGCGGTCTTCTCGGTCAGCTCGTTCATGGACAGCTTGCCTGCGAACGAGGAGGCGCCGGCGATCCGAAAGGTCTGAGGTAGGTGCGGGGCGGGGAGCGGGGAACGGGTGTTTGCGCTGGTGGGGATGGGGTTGGCGTGAACTTTTGAGGTGGCAGAGGCGGACGCATATGCATGTGACGCTTGTCAGTTGTGCGAGTCGCGTGAAAAACTCTGGCCCCCTTGAGTTGTCCCCGCTCAACTGCCGTATTCCCCTCATGAGTTGACTCCCCTCTTTTGCGGATGCAGGTGAAGTCCCCGCCCATGCCCGACCTGCCGACCCCTGAAGACGCCGCCGAGGCCACTCTGTTCTCGGAGTGCTGGGACGCGGTGCTGTCGTACGCCGATCTGTGCACCGCGGGTTCCTCCGGTGCCCGACAGCTGGCCTCCGAGGCGTTCTCCCATGGCATACGTGAGGTGCGCGCCTCCGAGGACAGCGGTGGCAAGAGCTTCGGGCGTCGGTCGCGGACGCCCAGGCTGCCGCGTATTCCGCTGTTACTGACGTCCGTACGCAAGACGGCTGCCCGCTGGGAATCGCAGGGCCATGGCGAGCGCCTCGATGCCGATCTGCGGCTGTGGCTCAACTCCGAGAAGGCGGAGCGTTATTCGGGACCGCCGTTGCAGCGGCCGCTCGCGTTGCGTGCGCTCAGGGACATGCAGGAGGCGGACGCGGCGCTGCTCTGGCTGGCCGAGGTCGAGGCGATACCGCTGCCCGCCGTGGCCGGCCGGCTCGGTCTCGATCCGGAGGGCGCCGCCGAGGAACTCGACCAGGTGCGCCGTGTGTTCCGCGACCGCTGCCACCGCAACCATCTCGACACCCCGCTCGACGCGGAGTGCCGCCGTTATGCCCGGCTCCTCGACGGGGTCACCCGTTCACCCGCTGCCGACACCCCTGAGGACCTTTCCCGTCACCTCGCGCGATGCGTGGAGTGCGCGGAGGCCGCCGCCTGTCTGCGGCCGACCGGCGGCGGGGTGCCCGCGGCCCTCGCGGGCGGCGTGCTCGGCTGGGGCGGACTCGCGTATCTGGAACGGCGGCGCAGAGCCGTGGAATCGGGGCTCAGCCGGTCGAGCACCGACCCGGACGAGGTGGCGGCGCCGCCGGATGCCGAGGAGGGCAAGGCCCGGTTCGGGCGCGCCGGGCTGCTGGTCGCGGCCGTCATCGTGTCCCTGCTCGCGCTCGTGGTCTCGCTCGGGGCCTTCAACTCCGACTCCGACAGTGACCCCGTCGCACAGGACGAGTCGGCGTCGGGCCGGGAGCCGGTGGGCGACCAGGTGCCCCCGCCGAACGCCCTGCCGCCCGCCACCACGTCCCCCACGCCGGAGCCCTCGGACTCCGACCCCTCGGATCCGGGGGCGGGCTCCGACGGCGACAAGGATGACGAGAACGACGAGAACGACGCGGATGGCGACAAACCGCCGGGCCAGAAGCCCCAGGGCGAGGCGACGAACTCCCACGAGTCCGACCCCGAGCCCACGAAGTCCGCGTACTGCAAGGCCGGTTACGACCTGGTCAACCAGTGGCCGGACGGCTTCCAGGCCACTGTCACCGTCACCACCACCAAGGCTCTCGACGACTGGCGCGTCGGCTGGAAGTTCCGCGACGGCCAGCGGATCACCCAGATGTGGGACGGCAAGGCCGACCAGGACGGCTCCCGGGTGACCGCCACCCCCGCCGACTACAACAAGGCCGTACCCGCCGGCGGCAAGCTCGCGGTCGGCTTCCTCGCGTCGTGGGAGGGCGAGAACTCGGCGCCGTACGACGTCACGCTGAACGGGCACAGCTGCACGGATGTGAGTTGAAGGGCTGACGGCTCGCGCCCGACGGCCGGGCCCGCTGGGGCCCCGGGCCGGCCTGGACGGCCGCTTATGTGGCTGCGCGTCCTGGCCATGTCGTCCGCGACGGGGCGCCGGTTGACTCGTAGACATGACACAGAACAACGCAGGGCGGCGTACGACCGCCGGAAGTGTGCTGGTCGCGGCTACGGTCGCCATGGGTCTGATCGCCGGGACGTTCTACATCTTCGCCTGCGCCGTGATGCCGGCGCTGGCCCGCAGCGACGACCGCGTCTATGTCGAGGTCATGCAGAACATCGACGACGTCATCCAGAACCCGGTGTTCTTCCTGAGCTTCATCGGCGCGCTGATCCTCGCGGGAGTCTCCGCCTGGCAGCTGCGCTCTTCCGAGAGGCTGCGCTGGTGGGTGTGGGCCGCCCTCGTGGCGTACGCTCTCGCGTTTCTGTTCACCGTCATGGTGAACATCCCGCTCAACACCGATCTCGTCGACGCCGGTGATCCGGCGAGGATCGCCGATCCGGCCGCCGTGCGCGAGGAGTTCGAGGATCCGTGGGTGGCCTGGAACATCGTACGAGGGGTGCTGTCGACGATCGCGCTGGGCTGCCTGGCCCGGGCACTCGTGCTGTACGGACGAACGGCGCGCCGGACGCCGGACCTCTTGCCGTCGGCTGCCGGGTCCGCTTGACTCCGGCCCGCCAGGATGCCGATTCAGCGGCGGAGGACACCATGGAGATCTCTCGCAGACAGCTGTTGTCCGCCCTCTCGGCCGCCGGTCTGGTGGCCGTGATCCCCTCGGAGCCGGCGAGCGCGGCGGAGGTCGCCGAGGGCAGCGCACGTCTGCTGGCGAACACCGTGGCGGTGTTCGCCGGGACCGTCGAGTCCAACGCCCGGCCGGAGACGGCCGCCAAGCTCGCCGCCATCGACACGGCCGCACGGACGAATCTGACGTTGATGGATGGGGCGGGCGCGGACGAACTGTTCGCCGGTCTGGTGCTCGGCACCGACGAGGCCAACCTCAACACGGCCTTCCGGTGGCTGTACGAGATCGCCCTCGCCACCCGCACACCGGGCGGCCCGGCCTCCGGCCTGTACGAGAACACCGTCGTGCAGCGCCGGGTGATCGACGGTCTCGGCTGGCTGCACGAGCGCTATTACGGCGACCAGGCCACGGGCTACTACGGCAACTGGCACCACTGGGAGATCGGTCTCTCTCAGCACATCAGCAAAACCCTGGCCTTGCTCGCCGACGAGGTGAAGGCGTACCGCCCCGACCTCATCCGCACCTACGTCGTCTCGATGGACGCCTACCTCCGCAACGGCGTCGACGGGGACGTGAACCTCGACTCGCGCTTCCACACCGGCGCCAACCTCGCCGACATCACCACCAACCGGATCCTCCAGGGCGCGCTCCTCGGCGACGACGTACGCATCCGCAAGGCCCTCACCGACCAGCTGACGGTCTTCGTCACCATCGACCCGTACCACCTCAACCACGGTGTCACGGACGGTCATTACGCCGATGGGTCGTTCATCCAGCACGCCTCTGTCGCGTACACCGGCTCCTACGGCAAGGCCCTGCTGACCCGTGTCGTCCAGACCCTCAAGATCCTCGACGGTACGGGTTTCGCGCACGGCGGGGAACTGGTGCCGACCGTGCACGGCTGGGTGAGGAACGGCTTCGCGCCGCTGATCTTCGAGGGCTGGATGATGGAGATCGTCAAGGGGAGGGCGGTCGCGCGGACGGACACCGGCTACACCGATGTCGCGGTGGTCGTCGAGGCCATCGTCGATCTCGCCTCACTCACGACCGGCGCCGATGCAACCGCCCTGAAGAGCTACGTCAAGTACATCCGGTCGACCTCGCGCACCGCTCTCGACCCGGCCGGCTTCGTCTCCCCGGTCAGCATCGTGCGCTACGCCGACATCATCGGCGACGCCACCGTCCCGCCCGCGGACCTCAACCCCGCCTCCCGCAGCGTCGCCTTCAACGCCATGGACAGGACCGTGCACCGCAGACCGGGCTACGCCTTCGCGCTCGCCCGCAGCTCCGACCGGATCAGCAAGTACGAGTACATGAGCGGCGAGAACCTCATGCCCTGGTTCCAGGGCGAGGGCGCGTACTACCTCTACCTCTCCGGACAGGACCAGACCCAGGCGTACGGCGTCGACTACTTCACCACGGTCTCGCCGTACGGCCTCGCCGGTGTCACCGCGCCGGTCGAGCGGCGGCGCACCATCCCCGAGCTGTACGGGAAGCCGTACTACGACAACCCCGGCCACCCGCTGAACTTCACCTCGTCGTCCGAGTCGCAGAACACGTACGTCTACTTCCCGCGCGGCACCCATCGGCACTCCGGCGGCGCCGTTCTCGGGGCGTACGGCGTGGCCGGGATGGTGCAGTCCGACGACGTCGCCCACCGCGACAAGGGCGCGGGGCTGCTGCCGGACGACTTCGTGGCCTACCGCAACGCGCGGGCGACCAAGTCGTGGTTCCTCCTCGACGAGGAGATCGTGGTGCTCGCGGCCGGGGTCGGCGACAGTGCCGGTCGGGCCGTGACCACGACGGTCGACGCCCGTACCGCCGCACCGGACGATCAGGTCTCGGTCACCGGGATGCTCCGCGATGGCAGTCCCTGGACCGGCCCGGGCCTCGGCGACCTGCGCTGGCTGCGCTACGCCAATGCCACCCAGCGGACCGCGGTCGGCTATGTCTTCCTCGACACCCCGCCGGTGAGGATCACCCTGGACAGGGTCACCCGCAGCCGCCGGGTGGTCCGCACCGCGAACCCGGACACCGCCGTGACCCGCACGGTGCTCGGTGTGACGGTCGAGCATGCTCGCGGAGCCCAACCAACCCGCTTGGCCTACGCGTTGGTGCCGAACGCCGGGGAGGCCGGCCTGCGTTCGTACCTGCACGACGGGCCATTGAAAGTTCTGGCGAACACCCCACGTCTGCAGGCCGTCACCCACACCGGCCTCGGCCTGACGGCCGCCAACAGCTTCACACCCGGCATCCATGAGGCCCCAGGGATGCGCATGCGTATCGACGGCCCCGCCTCGGTGATCGTCCGGCGCGAACGCCGCGGCCTGACCACCGTCGCCGTGTCCGACCCGACCATGCACCGCGACACGGTCAGTGTCCTGCTCCCCGGCCGCCCTCTGCGAGAGGTCACCTCGGACGACGGGGTACGCGTACGCGCGACCCACGGCGGAACCCGGCTGGACTTCGACACCCACCACGCGTACGGACGGAGCTTCAGGGTCACGCTGCGCGGCTGGGCCTGATATCGAACTGGTCGACCTGGAGGCGCTCTACGGACTGGCGTGACGCTTTCCCGTCGCGCAATGGGCCGGCGTTCATGGGGTGCCGTAATTCGATGGCGTCGTGGCTCAGGTGCCTCTAGTGTCAGTGCTGTTCGAGCGGTGGCCGGAGGGTGCCGCGGGTGACTTGGCTTGGTTGGGAGGTGTGACCGATGGCTGTCTTCGTGATGGGCGCTGCCCGCATCCGGAAGTTCATCAAGTCCACCTCAGTGGCCGCCGGCTGACATCCTCCCGGGGCCACCCTTCGAAGGGTCACCCCCTTGTCTTTCTCTTCTCGTTCTGTCTCTTCTCGTTCTGTTTCTCCGCATCCGCTCGCTCCCTACGGCTGGGACCAGGCGTGGGCGGACGAGTTCGCCCCTTACGACGCCGAAGGGCTCGTCGCCGGACGGGTGGTCCGGGTCGACCGGGGGCAGTGCGACGTGGTCACCGCAGACGGGGTCATGCGCGCCGATACGGCGTTCGTGACACCGCGAGACCCGCTGCGCGTCGTGTGCACCGGCGACTGGGTCGTCGTCGAACCCGCGGGCAACCCTCGCTACGTACGGACGTATCTGCCACGCCGTACCGCCTTCGTGCGCTCCACTTCCTCCAAGCGGTCCGAGGGGCAGATCCTCGCGGCCAACGTCGACCACGCGGTCGTCGCCGTGTCGCTCGCCCTGGAGCTCGACCTCGGGCGCGTCGAACGGTTCCTGGCGCTCGCCTGGGAGTCCGGCGCGCAGCCGGTCGTGGTGCTGACCAAGGCCGACCTCGTACCGGACGCGGTGACGCTCGCGCACCTGGTCCAGGACGTGGAGACGACCGCGCCGGGTGTGCCGGTGCTGACGGTCAGCGCCGCGCTCGGAGAAGGCCTGGATGTTCTCGCGGCGGTGGTCTCCGGGGGGACGTCTGTGCTGCTCGGGCAGTCCGGTGCGGGTAAGTCGACGCTTGCCAACGCGTTGCTCGGCGAGGACGTCATGGAGGTGCGGGCCGCGCGTGACGTGGACGGCAAGGGGCGCCACACCACGACGACGCGCAATCTGCTCGTCCTGCCTGGTGGTGGTGTGCTCATCGATACGCCCGGGCTGCGGGGAGTTGGGCTCTTCGATGCCGGGAGCGGGGTCGGGCAGGTGTTCTCGGAGATCGAGGAGCTTGCGGGTGGCTGCCGCTTTGATGACTGCGCGCATGTGGCGGAGCCGGGGTGTGCGGTCCTTGACGCGGTCGAGTCCGGTGTGTTGCCGGAGCGGCGGCTGGACAGCTACCGCAAGCTGCTTCGTGAGAATGAGCGGATTGTGGCCAAGACGGATGCGCGGGCTCGGGCGTCGCGTCCGCGATCCAGGCACCGTCGCCGGAAGGGTCGATGACGCCCTCCTCCAGCCAGGTGTACGTACCGCCGAGAACGCCCTTGACCACCTTGTGGTCGAGGTCGTCGGTGTTGCTCCA
>NZ_JAAKZX010000029.1 GCF_011045025.1 Streptomyces ureilyticus | reverse complement strand
TGTGTATAAGAGACAGGTCCGGGAGTGACAGGGCGCTCGCTCCCCGATCAACCATGGGCCTTACCTTGCCAGGGTTTGGCCAAATCTTCGACTTCTCGTCACGGCCGAAATGTGAGCGGATCGAGTTGCCCGCGGCGGTCCTGGGAACCCCATAAGCGAAGGCGTCACGCAGCGTCACAAGCCGAGGGAAGGGAGGCGGCGACATGGAGTGGTTCACCGCCCCCGAGTACTGGATGAGCCGAGTGGTCTTCCAGCGGGCGCTGGCCGTCGTGTATCTCTTCGCCTTCCTGAGCGCGGCGTTGCAGTTCCGCGCGCTGATGGGCGAGCGCGGCATGCTGCCGGTGCCCCGTTTCGTCGCCCGGGTGCCCTTCCGGCGGGCACCGAGCGTGTTCCACTTCCACTACTCCGACCGTTTCTTCGCGGTCTGGGCCTGGACCGGCTGCGCGGTCTCGGCCGCGCTCATCGCGGGCCTGGACGGTCAACTGCCGCTCTGGGGCGGCATGCTGCTGTGGCTCGTCCCCTGGGTGATGTACCTGTCGATCGTGAACGTAGGGCAGACCTGGTACTCCTTCGGCTGGGAGTCCCTGCTCCTGGAGGTCGGCTTCCTCGCCGTCTTCCTGGGCAACGACGAGGTCGCCCCATCGATCGTGGTGCTCTTCCTGCTGCGCTGGATCCTCTTCCGCGTCGAGTTCGGGGCCGGTCTGATCAAGATGCGCGGCGACGCCTGCTGGCGGAAGCTGACCTGCCTCGACCACCACCACGAGACCCAGCCGATGCCGGGCCCGCTGAGCTGGTTCTTCCACCATCTCCCGAAGCCCCTCCACCGGGTGGAAGTGGCGGCCAGCCACTTCACCCAGCTCATCGTCCCCGTCCTGCTTTTCGCCCCGCAGCCCATCGCGACGGCCGCCGCGGCCCTGATGATCGTCACCCAGCTGTGGCTGGTCCTGTCGGGCAATTTCGCCTGGCTGAACTGGATCACGATCGTGGTCGCACTGTCGGCCCTGGACTACGGAGTGACGCGAGGACCGTCGGACGCCCCGCTCTGGTACGAGATCGTGGTCCTGGCCGTCGCCGCCGGACTGGTCGCTCTCAGCTACCGCCCGGCCCGCAACCTGGTCTCGCACCGCCAGGTCATGAACCGTTCCTTCGACCCGCTCCACCTGGTCAACACCTACGGGGCGTTCGGCAGTGTCAGCCGGCTGAGGTACGAGGTCGTCCTCGAGGGCACGCTGGACGAGGTCCCGCGCGCGGACTCCGAATGGCGGGAGTACGAGTTCAAGGGCAAGCCGGGTGATCCCCGGCACTGGCCGCGCCAGTTCGCCCCGTACCATCTGCGCCTCGACTGGCTGATGTGGTTCGTGGGGCTCTCCCCCGCGTACGCCGGCGCCTGGTTCGGCGCCCTGGTGGAGCGGCTGCTCGAGAATGACCGGGACACCTTGCGGCTCCTGCGCCGCTCCCCGTTCCCGGCGGACCAGCCGCCCAGGTACGTACGCGCGAGCCTGTACCGCTACCGGTACACGACCTGGCGCGAGCTGCGCGAGACGGGCGCCTGCTGGCAGCGGACGTACGTACGGGAGTTCCTGCCCCCCACCCGGCTCGAGGCCGCCGTTCAGAGGGCGTAGACGCGCCTCGCGGTGTCCGAGAAGACCTCGGCCCGCTCGCTGTCGCTCAGCCCGGCCGTCAACTCCTCGGCGGCGTCCAGCGCTTGGGCGTACGACGCGGCCAGTGTGCAGACCGGCCAGTCCGAGCCGAACATCAGCCGGGACGGGCCGAAGGCCTCCAGCACCGTGTCCGCGTAAGGAGCCAGGTCGCGCACCGTCCAGCTCTTCGGGTCCGCCTCCGTCACCAGGCCGGACAGCTTGCAGACGGTGTTGGGCAGCGCGGCAAGCGCGCGCACCTGGCTGGCCCAGGGTTCGAGTTCTCTCGAGGCGATGGGCGGTTTACCCAAGTGGTCGAGGACGAAGGTGAGTTCGGGGTGGCTTTCGGCGGCCTTCACGCAGGCGGGGAGCTGGTGCGGCAGGACGACCAGGTCGTAGACGAGGCCCGCCGCGGCGACGGCGGTGAGTCCTCGGCGTACGTCCGGGCGCAGCAGCCACTCGGGGTCGGGTTCGCCCTGCACCTGGTGGCGGATGCCCCGCAGATACGCGCCGCCCGGGAGTTCCGCAAGCCGCGCCAGCTTGTCGGCGACGTCCGGCCGGGTCAGGTCGGTCCAGCCGACCACTCCACCGATCAGCTCGCTCTCCTCCGCGAGGGCCAGAAACTCCGGGGTCTCCTCGGGGACGGTGATCGTCTGCACCAGGACCGTGCGGCCGACTCCGGCGGCGCGCGTCTCGGGTTCGAGGTCGGTGAGGGTGAAGTTCCGCCGGAGCGGCCGGAGTTCGGGCCCGGTGATCCAGTCCTGGTCGCGTACGGAGAGGTCCCATACGTGGTGGTGGGCGTCGACGATCGTACGTCCCGTCATGGCAGCTCCCAGACGACCGGCAGGCCTGCCTCCGCGCCCTCGGACGAGTAGTCGTGTTTCACGTCGAGGAGCTCGGCCATCCGTGCCTGCCAGGCGATGTTGACCGGCAGTTTCTCCAGCTCGGCGAGGAGCCGCCCGTAGTCCTCGCACTCCAGGACATGGAAGAGGTCGGTACCGCTGCGCCAGATCGTCCAGGAGGTGGCACCGGCGGCGCGGATCGCGTCCGTGAGCTCGACTGGCACCTCGCGGTGGGCGGCCTCGTACTCGGCGATGCGGTCGGCGCGGACCTTGGTGTGCAGGGCGATTCTCACGCGGGCTCCTCTCCTGCGACGGGGGCTTGTACGGGGACTGGTGCCTCCTCGGGCAGCAGCTTGGCCTCCCGCAGTTCCTGCCAGAACTCCGCCGGTACGTCCCTGGCGAACTGCCGTACGGTGTCGCGGACTTCGTCCGCCGAGCGGGTGCCGACGAGGACGCTCGCGACGGCGGGGTGCGCGAGCGGGAAGGCGAGGGCGGCGGCGCGCAGGGTGGTGCCGTGGCGTTCCGCGATCGCCTTGATCCGCAGGGCTTGGTCCAGCAACTCCCTTGGCGCGGAAGCGTAGTTGTACGTCGCTCCCTGCTTCGGGTCCGCCAGGAGGCCCGAGTTGAAGGCGCCGCCGATGACGACGGATGTGCCGCGTTCGTGCGCGGACGGCAGCAGTTCGGTCAGGGCCCGCTGGTCGAGGAGCGTGTAGCGGCCCGCGCACAGCACCACGTCGACGTCGGTGTCGCGGACGAAGCGGGTGAGCATCTCGGCCTGGTTCATACCGGCGCCGATCGCACCGACGACGCCTTCGGACCGCAGCCGCTCCAGGGCGGGGTAGGCCTCGCCGAAGGCTTCGGTGGCGTGGTCGTCCGGGTCGTGGAGGTAGACGACGTCGACGCGGTCGAGGCCGAGCCGCTCCAGGCTCTCCTCCAGGCCCCGGCGTACGCCGTCGGCGCTGAAGTCCCAGACGCGGCGGTGGGTGGCCGGCACGGCGAAACCGTTGGCAAGGTCATCGCCTCCCCCGCTGAAGGGCTCCAGACGTCGGCCCACCTTGGTGGAGACCGTGTACCCGGACCGCCCGCGCAGCAGCGCGCCGACGCGCCGCTCCGACAGGCCGACCCCGTAGTGGGGGGCCGTGTCGAAGTAGCGGATCCCCGCGTCCCAGGCGGTGTCGAGTGCGGCGTACGCCTGCTCGTCGCTCACCGGCGTGAACAGACCCGCGATGCCCGCGGCGCCGAAGGCCAGCTCGGTGACCTCGACGCCGGACCGTCCCAGCAGCCGGGACCGGATCGGCGTGCGCATCACTGCCCCGCAGGCCGCAGCCGCAGCCCCTGCATGCCGCCGTCCACGGCGAGTGCCGTGCCGGTGGTCGCGCCGGACAGCGGGCTCGCCAAGTAGGCGATGGCGCCCGCGACTTCGGGCGCGGAGACGAGCCGGCCGGTGGGCTGGCGGGCTTCCAGGGCGGCCCGTTCGGCGGCGGGATCGTCCGCGGCGTCCAGGAGGCGGCCGACCCAGGGAGTGTCCGCGGTGCCGGGGTTCACGCAGTTGACGCGGATGCCCTCGCGGACGTGGTCGGCGGCCATGGCGAGGGTCAGCGACAGGACGGCGCCCTTGGACGCGGAGTACAGGGCGCGCTGTGGGAGGCCGGCGGTGGCGGCGATGGAGCAGGTGTTCACGATGGCCGCGTGCGCGGAGGCGCGCAGGTGGGGCAGGGCGGCGCGGGCCGTACGCACCATGCCGAGAACGTTGACGTCCAGGACCCGGTGCCACTGGGCGTCGTCGTTGTCCTCGACGGTGCCCTGGGCGCCGATGCCCGCGTTGTTGACCAGTACGTCAAGGCCGCCGAGGTCGGCGAGGGCGGACGCGACAGCCCGGCGTACGGAGGTGTCGTCGGCGACGTCCGCCTCGTATCCGAGCAGGGGTTTGTCGACGCTCGACGGGTCCAGGTCGAGGACGGCGACCTGGGCGCCGCGGGCGGCCAGGAGTTCCGCGGTGGCCCGGCCGATGCCGGACGCGCCGCCCGTCACCAGCGCCTTGAGCCCCGCAAAGTCCTGGGTGTCGGTCATGCCGCTGCCCCTTTCCGGCCGGTGAGCCGCTGATCGGTGGATGCCTGCTGGGCGAGGTCGGCGACCCAGAACGTGCCGCCGGGGAAGGTGAACTCGGCGAGGGCCTCAGGTCGCATGGTGGACGAGAAGCCGGGCGCGGTGGGTGCCATGTAGTGACCTTCCCTGATCACCACCGGGTCGAGGAAGTGGTCGTGCAGATGGTCGACGTACTCGATGACGCGGTCCTCGGTGGTCCCGGAGAGGGCCACGTAGTCGAACATCGAGAGGTGCTGGACGAGTTCGCACAGGCCGACGCCACCGGCGTGCGGGCAGACGGGGACGCCGAACTTGGCCGCGAGGAGGAGGATCGCGAGGTTCTCGTTGACGCCGCCGACGCGGGCCGCGTCGATCTGCAGGACGTCGATGCTCCCGGCCTGCAGCAGCTGCTTGAAGACGATCCGGTTCTGGACATGCTCGCCGGTGGCGACCTTGACCGGTGCGACGGCCTCGCGGATCTTGGCATGGCCGAGGACGTCGTCGGGGCTGGTCGGCTCCTCGATCCAGTACGGGTCGAAGTCGGCGAGCGCCTTGGTCCACTCGATGGCCTCGTCGACGTTCCAGCGCTGGTTGGCGTCGATGGCCATCCGGATGCCGGGGCCGACGACGGAACGGGCCACCCGGCACCGGCGCACGTCGTCGGCGAGGTCCGCGCCCACCTTCAGCTTGATCTGGGTGAAGCCGTCCTCCACGGCCTGGCGGGCAAGGCGGGTGAGCTTCTCGTCGGAGTAGCCAAGCCAGCCCGGCGAGGTGGTGTAGCCGGGGAACCCGCGCTCCTTCAGCAGTCCAACGCGCTCCGCTGCCCCCTCTCTGCCGCGTCTGAGCAGCTGGAGCGCGTCATCGGGGGTGAGGACGTCCGCGATGTAGCGGAAGTCGACCTGGGAGACGAGGAACTCAGGGGAGGCGTCGGCGAGCAACTGCCACAGCGGCTTCTGGGCGCGCTTGGCGGCCAGGTCCCAGACGGCGTTCAGGACGGCGCCGATCGCCATATGCATCACGCCCTTCTCGGGCCCGAGCCAGCGCAATTGGCTGTCCCCGGTCAGGTCCCGGGCCAACGACCCCGGATCCGCACACAGTTCGTCCACCGACCGCCCGAGAACATGCGGCCGCAGCGCGTCGATCGCGGCGACCTGAACCTCGTTGCCCCGCCCAATGGTGAAGGTGAACCCGTGCCCCTCCGCCCCGCCCTCGGCATCGGTACGCAGCACGACGTACGCGGCCGAGTAGTCGGGATCCGGATTCATGGCGTCGGAGCCGTCGAGCTCGCGCGAGGTCGGGAAGCGAATATCGAAGGTGTCGACCGCAGTGATGCGGGAAGCGGCAGGTGAGGCCACAGAAGTGCCTTTCGGTCCGGGACAGAGGTCGTGCGTCGGCGTCGTACGGAAACGGCGGCCAGGAGGCTTCTAGTCCTGCGCGCGGCCGGTCGTCACGCGAGCGATCATGAGGGCAACCAGGATGATTCCTCCGTAGATGGCTTGGATCCAGAAGGACGGGACCTGGGCGAGCGTGAGCAGGTTCTGGACAACCCCAAGAAGGAGGACGCCCGTAAGGGCGCCAAACATCGTGCCCTTGCCGCCATCGAGGCTGATCCCACCAATGACCGCCGCCGCGAACACCGTGAAGATCATGTTCTGCCCCTGGTTGGCGTTGATCGCGCCGACATAGCCGGTCTGCAACAGCCCACCCGCCGCGGCGAGCGCCCCCGCGATGACGAACACCGCGAGCATCACGCGATCGACCCGGATACCGGCCGCGCGCGCCGCGTCCGCGTTGCCGCCGATCGCGTACAGGGCGCGTCCCCAGCGGTGGTACCTGAGCATGAGGCCCGCGACACCGAAGGCCGCCGCCGCCAGCCACACCGAGAGGGGCACGGTCAGGAAGGTGGTGGTGGCCAGCGTGTAGAAGGCATCGGGCATGCCGAACAGTGTCTTGCCCTTGGTGGCGCCGACCAGCAGACCGCGCAGGACGATCAGCATGGCGAGCGTCACGATGAAGGCGTTGAGCTTGAACTTCACCACGAGTACGCCGTTGAAGGCGCCGATCGCCGCGCCCACGAGCAGGATCGCCAGCACGGCGAGCCCGGCCGGGAGGTCGGTGCCCCAGCCAGAGGCCGCGGCGGGCAGTACGAGCAGAGCGCCGACGGCGGGCGCGATGCCGACAACCGACTCAAGGGACAGGTCGAACTTGCCGGTGATCAGCACCAGCGACTCGGCGAGTACGACCATGGCGAGCGCCGCGGATGCCCCGAGGATCGAGATCAGGTTGCGCTCGGTGAGGAACGAGTCGTTGACGAACGCGCCGAGTACGAGGAGCAGCAACAGCGCCGGTACGAGGGCGAGTTCGCGGGCCCTTCGCAGAAGTACGGATTTGGCGTTGGCGCTGCTGACCTTCAGCGGCTGTTTGGAGGTGGCGGGCGAGGCCGACGGGGCCTTCGTGTCAGCCATGGTCCTGATCCACTCCTTCGATGGATGCGATGAGCTCGTGGTCGCGCCAGCCCGCGGGATGCTCGGCCACGACGCGGCCGTGGAAGAGGACCAGGACGCGGTCGCAGCGGCGCAGGTCGTCAAGTTCGTCGGAGACGACGAGGACGGCCGTCCCGTCGTCGCGGGCCGAGTCCACGCGGGAGAGCAGGGACTCCTTGGACTTCACGTCGACGCCCGCGGTGGGGTTGATGAGGACGAGAAGCCGTGGGTCGGAGGCGAGGGCGCGGGCCATGACGACCTTCTGGGCGTTGCCGCCGGAGAGGTCGGAGACGGGCTGGTCGGGGCCCTCCGCGTAGATGTCCAGCCGGTCGATCAGCTCGGTGGCGAAGCCACGCTTGCGGGCGGTGCCCACGAACCCGTACTTCCCGAGCCGGTCCAGGATGCTCATGGTGGCGTTGTCGCCGATGGTCATCCCGAAGACGAGCCCCTGGCCGTGCCGGTCGCGCGGGACGCAGCCGACGCCGGCCTTCAGTGCTCCCTGGACATCGCCGAACGGCAGCGGCGTGCCGTCCAGAAGTGCCGTTCCCGAGGTGGGGGTGTGCAGTCCGGCGAAGGACTCGGCGAGCGTGATCTTCCCGCTGGCACTGGAACCGGCGAGGCCGACGACCTCGCCGCGGCGAACGGTCAGGTCGACGTTCTCGTACGTGTCGGAGGTGAGGCCCTTCGCCTCCAGCACGACCGGCGCGTCGGCACCCTTGTCCTCCAGCACGGTGTCCGCGTGTTCCAGCACCGCTTCCGCGGCGGCCGCCTGCCGTTCGGCGACCGCCTCCCCCGCCATCGCCTCCACCAGCGCGCCGCGCGGCAGTTCGGCGACCGGTGCCGTGGTGATCCAGCGGGCGTCACGCAGCACTGTGACGGTCTGGCACACCTCGTACACCTCCTGGAGGTGATGCGAGATGAACAGGAAGGTGACGCCGGACTCCTGGAGCGCGCGCATGCGCGTGAAGAGGCGCTCGATCTCCCGGTTGTCAAGCTGTGCGGTGGGTTCGTCGAGGACGATGAACCGGGCGCCGAAGCTCAACGCCCGGGCGATTTCGACCATCTGACGGTCCTCGACCTTGAGATCGGCGGTACGCGCCTCCGGGTCGACGTGCACGTCCCAGGTCTGAAGGACCTCGGCCGCCTGCTCCTTCAACCGGCGCCAGCTGATGAAGCCGCCGCGCCCGGTGGGCTGCCGGTTGATGAAGAGGTTCTCGGCAACCGTCAACTCCGGGACCACCGTGGGCCGTTGATAGACGCAGGCCACCTTGCGCCGCCAGGCGTCCCGGTCGGCGAGCGCGGGCGCGGGCTCGCCGTCGAAGCGGACGGTGCCCTCGTCGGGGGCCTGGAGGCCGGTGAGGATGGTGACGAGGGTGGACTTGCCCGCGCCGTTGCGGCCCACGAGGGCGTGGGACTCGCCGGGGAGGACGGTGAGCTTGCCGTCTTGGAGGGCGACGGTGGGACCGTACCGCTTGGTGATCCCCCGCGCCTCCACGAGTGGGGTGCTCATCCGACCGTGTTCCCCCAGAGCTCCGGGTCGTCGACGTTCTCCTTGGTGACCAGGGGCGCGGGCAGCTGGTCCTCGAGGATGCCACTGGGCAGCTTGACGATCGTGGAGCCGTGGTCGGTCGGGCCCGGCTTGAACGTCTTCCCCTGCATCGCCTGCTTGATGTAGTACATGCCGTACTTGGCGTACAGGTCGGCAGGCTGCGAGACGGTGGCGTCGATCTCGCCCTTGCGGATGGCCTCGTACTCCTGCGGGATGCCGTCGTTCGAGACGATCGAGATGTGGCCCTTCTCGCCGGCCTTCTTCAGCATGCCCTTGGACTTGAGGGTCTGCAGCGTCGGCGCGAGGTAGACGCCGCCCGCCTGCATGTAGATGCCCTTGATGTCGGGGTTGGCGTTCAACAGGGTGTCGAGCTTGGAGGCCGCGGCGTCGGACTCCCACTTGGCGGGGATCTCCAGGACCTTCAGCTTCGGGTAGTTCTTCTTGACGCAGGCGCGGAACGCCTCCGAGCGGTCGCGGCCGTTGACCGAGGCGAGGTCGCCCATGATCTGCACGACCTTGCCGGAGGGGATCTGCTTTCCGAGGTACTCGCAGGCTTTCTCGCCGTACGCCACGTTGTTGGCGCGGACGACCATCGCGACCTTGCCCTTCTCGGGCGCCACGTCGACGGCGACCACGGGCACGCCCTTGCGCTCGGCCTGGTCGAGTCCGGCGGAGATCGCGGCGCTGTCCAGGGGGGCCACGACGAGGCCCTTCACGCCCTGGTTGAGCTGGTTGTTGATGTCGGTGATCTGCTGCGAGGGGTCGCTGTTGGAGTTGACGGTCTTGAGGGCGTCCACGTCCTCGGACTTCGCCATCTTCGGCACGTAGTCGTTGTACGACTGCCAGAACGGCGAGGTCAGCAGGGGCAGGATCACCCCGACCTTGCCTTCGCCGCCGCCGTCACCACCGGAGGCGACGCTGTCCTCGGTGCTGCCGCATGCCGCGAGCACGAGGGTGGCGCAGGCGGCCGCGGCCGCCGCTCGTAGGGGGGTCCGCCTCTTCCGCAGTCTCGGACCGGCTGTCTGTCGACTCATCCGTCGGCTCCTCATCGAGCGAGATCGAGCAGGTGCCCGATCGAGCGTGATCGAGCAGATGCCCGCATATTTATCAGACCACTTCCCCCTGACAACACCCTCAGACACCAAACTTCCGCCATTTTGAGCGTAGTGGTCAGACCACTGTGCTGATTAGACTGCGGCACACCGGTGACAGGAGGAGTGGCGTGGACGAGACCCTGCCCAGGCAGACGGAGCCCGCAGCGCAGAAGGGCACCGTGACGCAGCGCGCCATCGAGCAGATCAAGGCGATGATCGGCGAGGGGCGCCTTGAACCGGGCGCGCGGCTGCCGACCGAGCGTGAGCTGGCGGTGCAGCTGGGCATCTCGCGCAGCTCGATGCGCGAGGCGATCCGTGCGCTGACCGTCTTGGGGGTGCTGGAGGCCCGGCACGGGTCGGGTATCTACGTCACGCAGTTGGAAGCCGGGGATCTGCTGGAGACCTTCGGTGTGGTCGCCGATCTCTCCCGCGGACCGCAGCTGGTGGAGCTGCTGGAGGTGCGGCGGATCCTGGAGTCGACGGCGACGGCGCTGGCCGCCGCTCGCATCACCCCCGGTGAACTCGCCGAGGTCGAGAAGCACTTGGCGGCCATGCATGCGACGGACGACCCGGAGGAGATCCTCTCCCACGACCTGGCGTTCCACCGCGCGATCGTCGCGGCGGCGGGCAACGACACGATGGCGGCCATTCTGGAAGGCCTGTCCTCGCGTACGTTCCGCGCCCGGGTCTGGCGGGGCTATCAGGAGGAGGGCGCCTTCGCGCGCACCCGCCGCGAGCACGTGGCGATTCATCGCGCGCTTCTCGCCCGTGATCCGGAGGCGGCCCGGGCGGCTGCCGCCGCACACGTGGGCGAAGTGGAGGAGTGGCTACGGACTCAGCTCAGTCAGTAACGGGGCGTGACAAACGGGACCCGCCATACCCGTACGGGGTGACGCTGCGCCGACCCCGAGGGTCAAGGGAGTCGAAAATCGTTTCGCCTCCTTGACGACTCAAGTGGATCGACGCGATAGAAAGGACCCATGCCGGAGCGTGAAGCGCCCGTGATGGGTGTGGACGATGTCGACGAGGTGACCCGCGCGGTGCTGACCGCGTCGAGGCTGCTGGTCGCGGTGTCCGCCCGCTCACTGTCCGCGGTCGAGGAGCGGGTGACGCTCCCGCAGTTCCGGATGCTGGTGGTGCTGTCGACGCGGGGCGCCACCAAACTGGTCGCCCTGGCCGACCTGCTTCATGTGGCGCCGTCCACGGCCATGCGCATGGTGGACCGGCTGATCGCGGCCGGTCTCGCCGACCGGCAGACCAGCCCCGCCGACCGCCGGGTGACCCTGCTGCGGCTGACCGGCGAGGGCCGGCGCACGGTGCGGGAGGTCACGGCCCGGCGCCGCGCCGACCTCGCCGAGATCGTCAAACGGCTCGAGCCCGAGCAGCGGGTGGGCCTCATCGAGGCGCTCACCGCCTTCAACGAGGCCGGCGGCGAACCTCCCGCACCGGCGGACGATCCCGAATATCAGCCGCCGAGCTGGGCGGACGTCGAGCTGGGACGCGGAGCCTGAACTCTGCGCCGCAGGTGCGGGATTCGTTGTGCCGCAGGTGTGCGGCCGCCCTCGTACGAGCCGAGGGCGGGCCGACAGCCGTCACTCACCATCCCCACTCAACGCCGGGTTGGACGTCGAGTTGGCCGACGATCCGGGCGTCGGCGGGCCGGGCGTCTTGATGTTCAGGTCCGGACGCGGCTTGAGGGCCAGGACCGGCGCTCCCGGCGCGGGCGGCGGCGGAGTGGTGTTGTCCTTGGGCAGCTTCGGCGGAGCGGTCTGCTGGAAGTTGTTCTGCTCGAAGTTCACCAGCTCCGTCTTCTCCAGAATCGTCATGTGGTCGAGGACCGTGGCATTGGCCAGGTCGGCGAGCTGACGTACCAGACTGTTCTGGGTGGAGGCGCGGATCTTGGCGATGGTCGGGAAGATCTGACCGTGCGTCACGCGCATGATGCTGACCGCGGTGGAGTCGAACTGCTTGCCGCTGCTCCCGTCCACGGTCGCCACGAACTGCTGCTGCTGCGGTGAAGCCTGGTTGGGCAGCGTGACCCCCAGCTCCGGAGCGATCTGGCGGCACATCACATCGAGGCCGCCGTGCCCGACGACCAGATGCTTGCCCGCTTCCTTCATCGCCGCGGTCGTGCCTCGCTCCATGGCCAACTCACCGAGGGGGTACTCCCACAAGCCTGCCGCGCGCACCTTCACCACGAAGTCGCGGTCTGCCTCCGTCAGCGGCCCGTAACGGGTGTTGGCGATGACACGCTCCTGATTCGCGGACGTGTTCTCGATGCCCAGCATCGCCGGGTAGGCGAGTGCGGCGATCGTCATCGTCATGCCGCCGACCACGAAAACAGTTCCCGCTATGTTCCGTGATATGCGCATACATCCTCCTGGCGTGACTGGCGCTGACGCCAGAAGGTACGGACGAACCCGCTGGAGCGATCATTGCACTCGGTAAATTTTCTTATCCGCCGTGTGATTCGTGTCACACACGCTCACGACCCGTCAGCGATACAGCGCGAAACCGCACGATACGACTGGGCCCGCGCGACCGCGTAATCCACGCCCCCGGCGCCACAGGCTGCCAAGTGCCGCCGTCGCGCGCCTCCATGGCAACCCCTCCGCCTACCGGCAGAACCGAGTAGACGCAGGTCACATGCTCGACAGCAGTTGGTCACCCACTCCCCGCAACCCCTCGACGTGGCGCCCCGGCCGGGGCACAGTGCTCCTCATACCAGTGAGTAAGTTCACGTGTCACCCGTACAGAAGGAGCCTCCGTGACCAACTGGGTCGGCCGGACCGCCACCGAGATCGCCGCAGCCGTACGCGAGAAGCGGGCCACGCCCCATGAGGTGGTGGCCGAGCACCTCGCGCGCATCGAGCTGCTCGACGCCCGCGTGGGCGCCTTCCGCCGACTTCGCGCAGCCGCGGCACTCGCCGAGGCCGACGAGTTGGCGGCCCGCGCCGATCTGGCAGAACTCCCCCTGGCAGGCGTGCCGTTGGCCGTCAAGGACAACCTGGCCGTACGGGGCGAGTCCACCCGCCTTGGTTCCGCCGCGACTCCGGACACCCCGGCCGACCAAGACCATGTCACGGTGGCCCGGCTGCGGGCGGCAGGCGCGGTCGTCGTGGGCCTGACGAACGTCCCGGAACTCTGCGTCTTCGGCACCACGGAGGGCGTGCACGGCACCGCCCGCAACCCCTGGGACACCACACGCACGGCGGGCGGCTCCTCCGGCGGCAGCGCGGCCGCGGTCGCCGCCGGGATGGTGCCGATCGCGCTGGGCAACGACGGAATGGGCTCGCTGCGGATACCCGCCGCCAACTGCGGCCTGATAGGCCTCAAGCCCGGCTTCGGCACGGTCCCCGCGGGCATCGGCAACGGCGACTGGTTCGGCATGTCGGAGAACGGTCCGCTGGCGACCACGGTCGAGGACGCCCGGCTGATGTTCTCGGTACTGGCCGCCACCGAGCCCGTACACGCTGCCGAACCCGTCGAGCGCACCATCGCCGTCTCCGTACGCAGCCCACTGATCGGCGTCACGATCAGCCGCCCCTACGCGACCGCGGCACGTCAGGCGGCGCAACTCCTGGCCGCGGCGGGCCATCAGGTACGGCGCGCCGACCCGCCGTACCCCCTGTGGCTGGGCACGACCTCACTCGCGCACTGGACGGCGGGGACAGCGGTGGACGCGGCGGGCCTGGACCCGCGACAGCTCACGCGACGAACGCGCGTGCACGCGGCTGTCGGGCGCCGCTTCGTGGGCTCGGTGCGCCGAGGTGCACGCAGGGAGCAGTTGCGCACACGCATGGAGCCGTTCTTCACGAAGCACGATGTGCTGCTGACCCCGGCCCTCGCCCGGCGCGCACCCGCCGCCGCGAACTGGCACGAGCGCGGCTGGCTACGCAACCTGCTGGCCAACACCAACTACTCACCGCTGACTCCCCCGTGGAACCTGACGGGCTGGCCGGCGATGGCGGTACCGTTCGGGACCCTCCCATCGGGCGCCCCGTGCGCCGTACAGCTGGTCGGCCGCCCCGGCTCGGAGGCCGCTCTCCTGGAACTGGCCGGGCAGTTGGAGGAACTGCGACCGTGGCGGCGCACGGCCCCACTGGCGTAAAAGAACCGCAAACGGCTTGGTATGACCGTCTCCTGACGATCAAGATGACGCCATGCCTGCCTTCACAGCCGACGACGGCACCGAACTCGCCTACCACCTCATGGGCGAGGGCGAACCGCTGCTCTGCCTACCCGGCGGCCCCATGCGCGCCTCCGCCTACCTGGGCGACCTCGGCGGCCTCTCAAAGCATCGACAACTGATCCTGCTCGACCTCCGCGGCACAGGCGACTCCGCGATCCCCGCCGACCCGGCCACATACCGCTGCGACCGACAGGTCCCCGATGTCGAGGCCCTGCGCCGCCATCTCGACCTGGCCCACATCGACGTACTCGCGCACTCAGCGGCCGGCGACCTCGCCCTGCTGTACGCGGCCGACCACCCCGAGCGCGTACGAACCCTCACGCTGATCACCGCCCGAGCCCGCGCCCTCGGCATCGACTTCACCGAGGAGCACCGCCGGGAGGCGGCCGCCCTGCGCTCGGCCGAGCCCTGGTACGCGGCCAGCCGCAACTCCTTCGAAGCGGCCCTGGCAGGCACCGCGACCGACGCCGACTGGGACACCATCGCACCGTACTTCTACGGCCGTTGGGACGCGACAGCTCAGGCCCACGCAGCGCTGGACGCGGCACAGAGCAACGAGAAGGCCGCCGAGATCTACCCTTCGCCCGGCGCCTTCACCCCAGCGACCACACGCGCCGCCATCGCCGCGCTGCGCGCACCGGTCCTACTCCTGGCCGGCGAACTGGACAGCGGCCCACGCCCCCACGTGGCCACGACCATCGCAAAGCTGTTCCCTCATGCCGAGTTGGCCGTACAGCCGGACGCCGGCCACTTCCCATGGCTCGACGATCCGAATCACTTCACAGAAACGGTCAGCACGTTCCTCGCCAGAAACCGGGGCTGACCAAGAAGCCCGCGCCCCCAACTACTCGCACTCTCCCACCGGCGGGAGGGGACGCGAAGCTTCACAGCGCCCGGTACATGATGTGCAACCCCACCAACCCATGCCGCGGATGCTCAAACGCCTCCGGAACAGTCCCCAGGGTCCTGAAGCCAAGTGACGTCCACAGGCCCACGGCAGGGTTCGTCTCCACGACGGCGTTGAACACCATGCCCCGGTAACCCGCGGCCCGTGCGGCGTCCAGGACGTGTTCGGCAAGCCGACGCCCGATGCCGCGCCCCGTATGGTCCGGATCGACCATGAAGCCGGCGTTCGCGATTCGGCCCGCGGGCCCACCGTAGTTGGGCGCGACGTAGGCCGAGCCGACAACCGCCCCGGTGGCATCCTCGGCTACGTACACGCGCTTGCCCGGCGCCATCCACAGACCGCGTGCGTCCTCCTCGGAGGTGGACGGCTCCCAGGCGTAGGTCTCGGCACCGGCAACGATCCGGTGCCAGAAAGGCCAAATCCGCGGCCAGTCATCGGCCACGGCTTCTCTGATCAGCATGGGCGTGAGTCTGACACGCCCATGCCGTCAGCAATCGCGCTGATCCCTCGGTGAACGCTCAGTCCACGCTGGGCAGAATGTGCGGCTCCGCGAGGTCGTCCTCGTATCCCGCCAGGCGGATCGGCGCCGACCTGGACCACACCTCGAGGCTGCCGAGCATGTCCTCGGGCCCACTGCCGTCGCGCTCCGTGCGTTCCTTGGGGCGCTGATCGCTGTTCTTCGTCTCCGGTGTCACCGCGCACTCCTTATGTGTCGGATCACCCTTGGGACTTGCAGGGCCGGTCTACCACCGGTCGCCTGAGGCCCGCTCGGGTCTGGATTACAGGCAGTACGGACGCGGTGGCGCCGGTAACTCAAGTGAGAGCAGGCCGTGGTGACCGGCTTGTCCCAGGACGGACCGTGGGTGTGGGTGACACCCGATTTTGCTGTCCGCCCGATACAGGGTACACAAATGAGCGGGGGTCCGCTCGATGGGGCCGAAAACAACAGGTAACCGTTTCGAATCGTTCCGCGACAAAGCGGACTTGAAGCACATTGACCTCTTTTGGTTCTCCACTGGTTATCCACAGGCACGGAGCCAGTCGTCCAGCTCTGTGCCAACATGATCAAACGCGCCACTTTCACGCGAAGGAGCCCGACATGGCCGCCCAGCAGGTACGGGGTGTCATCGCCCCCGGCAAGAACCAGCCGGTTGAGGTCCGTACGATCCTGGTCCCGGATCCGGGCCCGGGCGAGGCCGTGGTCCAGGTGCAGGCCTGCGGGGTCTGCCACACGGACCTGCACTACAAGCAGGGCGGTATCAGCGACGAGTATCCGTTCCTGCTCGGCCACGAGGCCGCCGGGATCGTGGAGTCGGTCGGCGAGGGCGTGACCGAGGTGGCGCCCGGCGACTTCGTGATCCTCAACTGGCGTGCGGTGTGCGGCCGTTGCCGGGCGTGTCTGCGCGGGCGGCCCTGGTACTGCTTCGACACGCACAACGCCAAGCAGAAGATGTCCCTGGAGGACGGCACGGAGCTCTCGCCCGCCCTCGGGATCGGCGCGTTCGCGGACAAGACCCTGGTCGCGGCCGGTCAGTGCACGAAGGTGGACCCGACCGTGTCGCCCGCGGTCGCGGGTCTGCTCGGCTGCGGGGTGATGGCCGGAATCGGCGCGGCCATCAACACCGGTTCGGTGACACGTGGCGACTCGGTGGCCGTCATCGGCTGCGGTGGCGTGGGTGACGCGGCGATCGCCGGGGCACAGCTGGCGGGGGCGGCGCGCATCATCGCCGTCGACATCGACGACAAGAAGCTGGCCACGGCCCGCACGATGGGCGCCACGCACACGGTGAACTCGAAGGAGACCGACCCGGTCGAGGCCATCCGCGAACTGACCGGCGGCTTCGGGGCGGACGTGGTCATCGAGGCGGTGGGCCGCCCGGAGACGTACAAGCAGGCGTTCTACGCCCGCGATCTGGCGGGCACGGTGGTCCTGGTCGGCGTCCCGACGCCGGACATGAAGCTGGAGTTGCCGCTGTTGGACGTCTTCGGCCGGGGCGGGGCGCTCAAGTCGTCCTGGTACGGGGACTGTCTGCCCTCGCGTGACTTCCCGATGCTGGTCGATCTGCACCAGCAGGGGCGTCTGGACCTGGCGGCGTTCGTCACCGAGACGATCGAGCTGGGCGCGGTGGAGCAGGCCTTCGACCGGATGCACCAGGGCGATGTGCTGCGTTCGGTGGTGGTGCTGTGATGAGCGCCCGTATCGAGCACCTGGTCACGTCCGGCACGTTCAGCCTGGACGGCGGTACGTGGGACGTCGACAACAACGTGTGGATCGTGGGCGACGACTCCGAGGCCATAGTGATCGACGCCGCCCATGACGCCGACGCCATAGCCGAGGCACTCGGTGACCGCCGGCTCGTGGCCGTCGTCTGTACGCACGCGCACAACGACCACATCGACGCGGCCCCGGCCCTGGCTGCCCGCACCGGCGCCCCGATCCTCCTCCACCCCGACGACCTCCCGCTGTGGAAGCAGACCCACCCGAACCGCCTGCCGGACGGTGAACTGACCGATGGGCAACGGCTGTCGGTGGCCGGCACCGAGCTGACCGTGCTGCACACGCCGGGTCACGCCCCGGGCGCCGTCTGCCTGCATGCCCCCCAGCTGGGCACCGTCTTCAGCGGCGACACACTCTTCCAGGGCGGGCCGGGTGCGACGGGCCGTTCGTTCTCCCACTTCCCGACGATCATCGACTCGATCCGCGACCGGCTGCTGACCCTGCCCCCCGAGACGGAGGTCCGCACCGGCCACGGCGACTCCACGACGATCGGTGCCGAAGCTCCGCACCTGAAGGAGTGGATAGACCGGGGTCACTGAGTCCGCGCGATGAGGCCGCGCTTACTTGGTGTGCCCGTGAGGTCCACTCGGTTCGCTATTCAGATCCTGTTGGTTCGGTTGAAAGCTGGCCATGATCTGCTGGCGCGGGACTACGGCCTTTCTCGCGGGCAGGGAGGACTGGCGCATGGAGCTGCGCAGTGTCGATGAGCTGATGGATCTGCTGCACGCCTGCCGGGGGGCCTGGGGCGCCCCGGCCCTCCCCCACCCGAAACCACGCCCACGCGGAGGGCCCACCGGCAGCTCGCTCGATCTGCACGATCACGCACTGCAGACCGCCGCGCTGCTGCGGCGCGGTCATCCCAGTGACAAGGAACTCCAGGTGGCCGGCCTGGTACACGGCATAGGTCAGCTGCTGTACCCCGGTGACGAGGCCCGTCACGCGGACCACGCGGCGGACGCCGTGCGGGCCCTGCTCGGCGAGCGGGTCGCCCGTCTCGTACGCCTGCATGCCGCCCCGTGGGACGACGGCCCGTTCGACGACGACGTGCTGTCCCTGCGACAGGCGGACGAGGCGGGCAAGGTCGCCGGGCTGAACGCCGGCGTGCTGGAGGACTGGCGCACCGTCCTGGAGCTGGTCGCGGCGCGCGCCACCGTCCGCCGCTGAGGCACACCTCTGGTAGCTGACGGCCCGTCATGAGACCGTACGCGGATGACTTCGCCGTACGGTCTCTCCGGCAAGGCCGCGATCGTCACCGGAGCGTCGCGCGGGATCGGCCGGGCGGTCGCTCAGGCCCTCGTCAGGGCGGGCGCGCGGGTGTGCGTGACCGCGCGTGATCCGGGCGGGGTGAGCCGGGTCGCCGAGGAACTGGGGGTCGTCGGGCTCGCGGGCTCGGTCGCCGAACCGGCGCATCTACGGGCGCTGACGGAGCTGGCGCTGCGCGAGTTCGGGCGGATCGACGTGGTGGTGAACAACGCGGCGACGAACGAGCCGTACGGCCCGCTCATGGACGCCGACACGGACCGCTGGCGCGAGGCGTTCACGGTCAACGTCGAGGCGCCGCTACGGCTGGTGCAGTGCGCCTGGCGGGCATGGATGGCCGAGCACGGCGGGGCGGTCGTGAACGTCTGCACGGAGGGCGCCGCTCATGTGGGCCCCAACGTGGGCGCGTACGGCACCAGCAAGGCCGCCCTGCTGCACCTCACCCAGCAGCTCGCGGGCGAGCTGGCCCCCAAGGTCCGCGTCAACTCCGTCTCCCCCGGCTTGATCCGCACCGAGATGGCCCGCTTCGTCTGGGAGCGGGCGGAGGACGAACTGGCCGCCGGACTCCCCCTGGGCCGCATCGGCGAGCCCGAGGACATCGCGCGAGCAGTCGTATGGCTGGCCTCGGACGCGGCGGAGTGGGTCACGGGGGCGGATCTACTGGTGGACGGCGGTACGAGGGTACGGGCGGCGGCGGTGCCGCGGGCGTACGCGGTGCACGAACGCCTGCGGTCACAGGCGCCGCCGGATACCGGCGGCACCGTGTCCTGACACCGCTGACCACGACACGGTGTGTGCGAGGTGCCCGAGATCAAGGCGGCGACGCGATTGCCCCCCATAGGGCATCAGGCCCGCGGAGGGCCTGCACGGAGTCGAACCACGAAGAACGCGTTGCCATCGCACCGGGCGCCCTCACGGTAGGACAGTGGTCCCCGCACCGGCCACCGGATTACGGCGGGCGGGCGGCCCTACCACTTGCCCGGCGCGTAATCCTTCAAGAACACCCCGTACAGGTCCTCGCCCTGCTCCCCCCGCACGATCGGGTCGTACACCCTCGCCGCCCCGTCGACCAGGTCGAGCGGCGCGTGGAACCCCGCGTCGGCGAGGCGCATCTTGTCCGGGTGGGGGCGCTCATCCGTGATCCAGCCGGTGTCGACGGCGGTCATCAGGATGCGGTCCTTCTCGAACATCTCCTGGGCGCTGGTGCGCGTGAGCATGTTGAGCGCGGCCTTGGCCATGTTGGTGTGCGGGTGCCCGGCGCCCTTGTAGCCGCGGCCGAAGACGCCCTCCATGGCGGACACGTTCACGATGTACGTGCGGTTCGCCCCCGAGGCCGCCATCGCGGCGCGCAGGCGGCTGATGAGGATGAACGGCGCGGTGGAGTTGCAGAGCTGGACCTCGAGCAGTTCGACCGGAGTGACCTCCTCGACAGCCTGGATCCAGCTGTTGGTGTCGTGCAGGTCGGGCACGAGACCGCCCGCGTCGATCGCCGTACCGGCCGCGATGCGCTCCAGGGACGCCGAGCCGGACACCAGCGCGAGATCCGTGACGTCCTGGGCGGTCAGCTCGCCGCCCCCGGCCACCGGCAGCGCGGCCACAGCGCCGGAGCCGAAGGTGCCGATCACCTCGGCGGGCGGCAGCTCGCCCGACGGGAGCGGGGCGGACTCGGCGGCGAGGAGCTCGCTGTAGGCCCCCGGAGAGCGGCGTACGGTCTGGGCCGCGTTGTTGATCAGGATGTCGAGCGGGCCCGCGGCGGCGACCGAGTCGGCGAGCGCGACCACCTGGGCGGGGTCGCGCAGGTCGATACCGACGATCTTCAGGCGGCCGATCCACTCGTCGCTGTCGGGCATGGCCTTGAAGCGGCGGATCGCGTCGTTCGGGAAGCGTGTGGTGATCGTGGTGTGCGCACCGTCACGCAGCAGCCGCAGCGCGATGTACATGCCGATCTTGGCGCGGCCACCGGTGAGCAGGGCGCGCTTGCCGGTGAGATCCGCGCGGGCGTCGCGGCGGGCCCGGTTCTCGGCGGCGCAGTTCTGGCAGAGCTGGTGGTAGAAGTAGTCGACCTCGACGTACCGGGTCTTGCAGGTGTAGCAGGAGCGCGGGCGCTGGAGTATCCCCGCGATCTGTCCGGCCTCGACGGCGGACGAGGGCAGGATGCCTTCGGTCTCGTCGTCGATGCGCTGGGCGGAACCCGTCGCCGTCGCCTCCGTGACCGCCTTGTCGTGGGCGGTCTTGGCGGCCCTGCGCTCCTGGCGGCGGCGCTGCTTCACCGTGCGGTACACGCCCGCGGTGGCGCGGCGCACGGCGACGGCGTCGGGGTGGTCGACCTCCAGCTTGTCGAGCTCCTCGAGCACGCTGAGGCAGACGGCCAGCCGCTCCGGGTCGATGCCGGGACCGTACGAGACCTCCGCCCCCTCTGCCGCGTCCACGGCGGGGGTCGCCTGGCCGTCTTGTATCACCGTCATCGTCGTTGCCGTTTCTCGGGTTCCGCGCCGCGCTCGAACCGCGCTCGCTTTCGAAGGCGGAATTTTACGGAGCGCGGGGCGAAGGCACCAAACCCGGCGTGATCAACGGTCCCTTCAGGGCGCGCAGGCGACGTTCAGCTCCTCCACCTCCGCGATCACCGCCTTGGCCAGCCGGTCCAGGTCCGGCACGGCCTCCGCGTCGGCGACGAGCCCGTAGTGGACACGCCCGCGGTACGTCGAGACGGCGACCGCGAGGGACTGGCCGCGGGCGAGCGGGGCGAGCGGGTAGACCTCGGTGAGCGGGCAGCCGCCGAGTTTCAGGCCGAGGCTGGGCAGCGGCACGCTGGTGACCAGGATGTCGAAGAGCAGCCGGGCCGCCTGGCCGACGACGGGGCCGCCGAGCCGGTGCCCCAGGGGCAGCACATGGTCGGCGAGCAGAGCGACGGCGCCCGCGCCCCGGTTGGGGCCCGCGTCCTTGTTGCGGTTCATGGCCGTACGTACGGTGTCGAGCCGGCCGAGAGGGTCCGCGTCGTCGACGGGCAGCTTGATCAGATAGCCGGAGAGTCGGTTGCCCTGGGGGTGCGCGGTGCGCGGGCGGCGCTTGGAGACGGGGATCAGGGCCCGGGGCTCGACGCCCTCGCTGCCGTCGCCGCGCTCGTCCAGCCAGCGGCGCAGGGCGCCCGCGACGATCGCGATCAGTACGTCGTTGACGGTGCCGCCCGCGCTTTTGCGGATCTTGTGCACCTCGTCGAGGTCCAGGTTCACGCCCGCGATACGGCGGGTGCCGGTGGGCTCCGACACCAGGGCGGACGAGGAGCGGACGCCCAGGGTGGCGCGGGCGACGGAGGCGCCGATGTCCAAGGCCTGCCCCACGTCGGAGAGGGTGTCGCGGACGAGGCCCGGCAGTTTGCGCACGTCCGGGAGGAGGCCGCGTGCGGGCTCCTCGGGGCGGGGGCGGGGCTCGGGCAGGTCCATGGGGTCCATGACCGCCGCCGCGAGCGTCAGCGCCCGCAGTCCGTCGGCCAAGGCGTGGTGGAACTTGAAGAGCACGGCGAACGAGGTGCCGTCCACGCCGGGCAGCACATGCGCCTCCCACGGCGGCCTGCCGCGCTCCAGCGGGCGCTGCATGAGCGCGCCCGCCGTTTCGTGGAAGTCCGCGGTCGGCGCGTGCAGCCGGACATGGTCGAGCGGGTCGAAGTCGGGGACGGGCTCACGGGCCGCGCCGCCGAAGGCCAGCGGCTGCCCGAAGGAGAGCGGCCGCCATACGTCACGGATCCGCATCCGCAGCCCCGGCACGCCCGCGGCGCGGGCCGCGAGCAGATCGGCGGCGTGCGCGCCCGCGGCGGGCGAATGGCTCTCGAAGACGCCGAGGGCGCCGAGATGCATGGGGTGCTCGGCGGACTCGATGTTCCAGAACGCCAGGTCGAGTGGTGCAAGCAGGTCGGAGGTCAATGGCTTGCTCTCGCGTCGACGACGGGTGAGCAAGCAGTCAACCCCCGACAAGCGATTACGGTCAAGTACGATCAAGCTACGCTCAGTTAACAGCAGATTAAGTCCTATCCCCCATGTGAGGGATGGGGCAGGTGGGACTCACGGGGGTATTTCCGCGTGGTCGAAGCGGGCAGCGGGGCCGGATACGGCCGGGCGGACGCCCGCCCACCGCGGAAGGGTGAGCGGGCGGATTCCGCACGGCACGCCGGTCGCAGGATTCAGCCAGATGGCCGTCAGGCGGCCGTGCAGCCCGCAGGGGTCGGCCGGGACGCGTCCCGGATCAGTGCCTCGTGTGCGGCCTTCAGCCGGGGCACATCGGGCTTGATCACCTCGCGGTCGTAGGTGAGGAGACCGTTCAGCTCGCCCTCCACATCGGAGATCTGGGTGTAGACGGCGCCGTTGCTGCCCCGGCAGACCAGTGCGCGCACCTCGTCGAGTTTCTCCAGATAGTCGTCGGTGTAAGTGGCCGGGTCGACGTCGACGTACGACTGCTGGACCGACCAGGCGTGACCGGGCACGGCGAGGCCGAGGCCGCCGTACTCGCCGCTGACCAGCGCCCGTCTCCCGTCGGGGGCGGGCGGCAGCGCCGGGCTCGGGTAGCCGTGCTCGTCCATGAGGTCGCCGGTTCCGCCGTCGGCCCCTAGGTTGAGGCCCGACTGGCCGTTGACCAGCCGCGTCGGATCCCAGGACTTGGCCTGCTCGGCGATGCGGCCCATGTCGTACTGGCCCCAGCCCTCGTTGAAGGTCACCCACATCACGGTCGACGGGCTGCTGATGTGCTCGTCGATCATCTGCTGCATCTCGCGCTCGTACTGGGCACGGGACGCGGCATCGGGACTCACCCCGGCGGTCATCGCGGGCATGTCCTGCCAGACCAGCAGACCGAGCCGGTCGGCCCAGTAGAACCAGCGGTCCGGCTCCACCTTGATGTGCTTGCGCACCGAGTTGAAGCCCATCTCCTTGTGCATCCGCAGGTCGTACGCGAGGGCCTCGTCGGTGGGCGCCGTATGCAGTCCGTCGGGCCAGAAGCCCTGGTCGAGCGTGGCCATCATGAAGACGGGCTCACCGTTGAGGACGGTGCGCGGGGTGCCGTTCACCTGCTCCACGGCGATGGACCGCATGCCGAAGTAGCTGCCGACTCGGTCGCGGCCGACGCTCACCTTCAGGTCGTAGAGGAAGGGATCGTCGGGTGACCAGAGCCGGGGCTTCGGGATCTTGAGTTCGAGGGGCTGTCCGGTACGGCCGCTCGCCGTGGCGACCTTCCGTTTCCCCTCGTACGCCACTGCCGTGACCGGAACTCCGTCACGGACCCCCCTCGGCTCCACGGTGAGCCGACCCTTCTCCACGTCCGGAGTGAGCTTGAGCGAGTCGACGTGGTCGGCGGCGACTGGCTCCATCCACACCGTCTGCCAGATGCCGGACGACGAGGTGTACCAGATGCCGCTGGGGTCGAGGCGCTGCTTTCCGACGGGCGGGTTCTCGCCGTTCGCCGAGTCGGTCGGGTCGTACACGCCGACGATCAGTTCCTGGGTGCGGCCGGGCTTCAGCGCGTCGGTGATGTCGGCGCTGAACTTGTCGTAGCCGCCCTTGTGATCGGCGACCTTGGTGCCGTTGACGTAGACCTCGGAGTGCCAGTCGACGGCGCCGAAATTGAGCTTGAGCCGCTTGCCGGAGCCGATCTTCCAGTCCGCGGGGACGGTGAAGGTACGGCGGTACCACATGCGGTCCTCGTGCCGTTCGATGCCCGAGAGCTGGGACTCCACGGGGTACGGGACGAGGATCCGCTCCTTGAGGTCCTTGCCGACCGGGGGCCGCTCGCCCGCCTCGGCCGCGGCGAACTGCCAGCGTCCGTTGAGGTTGCGCCAGGCGTCACGGGTCAACTGCGGCCTGGGGTACTCGGGATGGGCGTTGCCCGGGGCCACCTCGTCGGCCCACCGGGTGCGCAGTTGGTACGTGGAGCGGTTGGGGCCGCTGCTCCAGAAGGCTTCGACAACGTTGCCGTCCGAGCCGGACAGGCCTCCCTCGCCGTCATAGCTGAGGTCGACGGTGCCGCGGGCGGTGCCGGTCTTGTTGCCGACGACGGGTTCCTTGAGCGCGACGAGCAGGGCTTTCGGGTCGGCGGGGTCCAGCCTGGCTGTTCCGAGCGGCCATGCGGCGCCGCCGATCACCGCCTCGAGATGATCGGTGAGGCCGGCGGCGGGCACGGTCAGCCGCTGGGCGAAGTCGAGTTTCAGGGTGCGGCCGTCCCCCAGGACCGTGGCCGCGAGGGCACCGTCGTAGTCGAAGCCGTCGGGGAGGCGGAACGCGGACTGCGGGACGGCCGTCTTGCTGCCGCCGGGCGGGGTCCAGCGGAGGTGGAGATTCGAGCCACCGTAGTGCTCGAAGTACTCGACCTTGATGTCGTAAGCCTTCCCGGCCGTCAACTCGATGGGCGGGGCGGTCTGTTCGCGGTCCCAGTCGTCGACCCAGTGGTCGATGACGAGTTCGTCGTCGATCCACAGTCGGAAGCCGTTGTCGCCGATGATCGAGAAGGTGTGCGGGCCGGTCTTCTCCGGTACGAGCTTCCCGGTCCAGCGGACGCTGACGTCGTCGGACTGTCCGGTGGCGAAGTCCAGCCGTGGTTCGAGGTTGTCGAAGTCGAGTTGCCGGTCGAATCCGGTGGCCTTGAGCTCGTGGAAGTCGAAGGCGCCGGGGGCGGACTGGGTGTAGTACTCACCCTTCAGGCCATGGATCTCGGCGGGGTCGTCAGCCGCGGTCGCGGCCGGTGCGGCGGTGAGTCCGGCGATGCCGAGGACCACGGCGAGGAATAACGCGAGGCGGTCTCTGTGTCGGCGGGGTCCTGCGGGTCTTGCGGGTCTTCTGATGAGCACGAGTTCCTCCTTGGCTGAGGAAAGTGGCGGCTCGTCGCTCCAGGCCGACTGTGGTCCGGTCGGCTGGATAACGTTGTCAGGAACGGCAGTTGGCATGACAACACGGATTCCCGCACTTTGTCCACGGACATGACAAAGCCCCGGTGCGTATTCCGCACCGAGGCCGTCACGGTGATCGTTACGACACCTGCTGGCCCTTGCCCAGCGCGATCACCCCGCCCTTGGAGACCGTGTAGAGCTCATGGTCCCGTTCCGGGTTGACGCCGATCGTCGCGCCCGGCGGGACCTGTACGTTCTTGTCGAGCACCGCGCCCCGCACCACCGCGCCCCGCCCGATGTGGACATTGTCGTGCAGCACCGAGCCCTGGACGACGGCGCCCGGGTCGACGACCACGCCCGGCGAGAGCACCGAGCGGGTGACCTGGCCGCGAATGAGGCAGCCGGCGCTGATGATCGACTCGCTGGCGATGCCGCCGGCGTTGAAGCGAGCCGGGGAGAGCTGGCCGGAGTGGGTGTAGATGGGCCACTGGCGGTTGTAGAGGTTGAAGACGGGCCGCTCGGCGATCAGGTCCATGTGAGCGTCGTAGTACGCGTCGAGGGTTCCGACGTCACGCCAGTAACCCTGGTCTCGTACCGTCTCACCGGGCACATGGTTGGCGCTGAAGTCGTACAGCTGGGCCTCGCCGCGTTCGGTGAGCTGCGGCAGGATCGAGCCGCCCATGTCGTGTACGGAGTTCTCGTCCTCGGAGTCCCTTTGGAGGGCCTCGATCAGGGCCTTGGTGGTGAAGATGTAGTTGCCCATCGAGGCGAACACGGACTCGGGGTCGTCCGGGAGCCCCGGCGGGTCGGCGGGCTTCTCCAGGAAGCTGTCGACGGTCAGCCCGTCGGTTCCCGGGGCGATGACGCCGAAGGCCGACGACTCGCCCCGCGGCACCCTGATTCCGGCCACGGTCACGCCCGCGCCGCTCTCGATGTGCTGGGCGAGCATCTGCCGCGGATCCATGCGGTACACATGGTCGGCGCCGAACACCGCGACGTACTCGGGCTGGTCGTCGTAGATGAGGTTCAGTGACTGCAGGATGGCGTCCGCGCTGCCCAGGTACCAGCGCGGGCCGAGCCGCTGCTGGGCCGGGACCGGCGTGACGTAGTTGCCCAGCAGGCTGGACATCCGCCAGGTCGTGGTGATGTGCCGGTCCAGCGAATGCGACTTGTACTGCGTGAGTACGCAGATGCGCAGGATGTCGGCGTTGACAAGATTGGAAAGAACGAAGTCCACGAGGCGATACGTTCCGCCAAACGTGACCGCGGGTTTCGCACGGTCGGCGGTCAGGGGCATCAAACGCTTGCCCTCACCGCCCGCCAGTACGATTCCCAGCACCGAAGGTCCACCGCGTCGCATGCCGCCGCCCCTCTACCGCACGGTTGTGCCATATTTCCTGTACCTCACCTGCTTGAGGCTTACCCCTGTTTGAGGAGTTCCTCGTACAGCTGGACCGTACGCCGCGCCACCGCGTCCCAGCCGAACTCCCGTACCGCCCGCTCCCGGCCCGCCTCGCCCATCCGCCGACGGGTCTCGGGGTCGGCGAGCAGGGCGTCGAGGGCGCGCGCGAGCTGCGCCGCGTGCTGCTCGGCGTTCTCGTCGACGGATACGAGCAGACCCGTCTCGCCGTCCTCGACGACCTCGGGGATCCCGCCGACGCGCGAGGCGACCACGGCCGTGCCGCAGGCCATCGCCTCCAGGTTGACGATGCCCAGCGGCTCGTAGACCGAGGGGCACACGAACACGGCGGCGTGCGTGAGGAGTTGGATCACGTCCGGGCGCGGCAGCATCTGCGGGATCCAGAACAGGCCCTGGCGTACGCGGCTGAGTTCCTCGAAGAGATCGCGGAACTCCCGGTCGATCTCCGGCGTGTCGGGGGCGCCCGCGCACAGCACGACCTGTGCGGCCGGGTCGATGTCCCGGACGGCGCGCAGCAGTTGGGGTACGCCCTTCTGGCGTGTGATGCGGCCGACGAACAGGACGTACGGGCGGTCGGGGTCGACGCCCAGGCGTTCGAGGACGTCCGTGCCGTGGTCCGGCTGGTACAGGGAGGTGTCGATGCCGTTGTGCACGACGCGCACCTTCGCCGGGTCCAGGGCCGGGTAGCAGCCGAGGATGTCCTCGCGCATGGCTCCGGAGACGGCGATCACGGCGTCGGCGGCCTCGATCGCGGTGCGTTCGGCCCAGCTCGACAGGGCGTAACCGCCGCCGAGTTGCTCGGCCTTCCAGGGGCGCAGCGGCTCCAGGGAGTGGGCGGTCATCACGTGCGGAATGCCGTACAGCATTTTCGCGAGGTGGCCGGCGAGATTGGCGTACCAGGTGTGCGAGTGGACGAGCTCGCGGCCTTCGAGGGCGGCGGTCATCGCGAGGTCCACGGAGAAGGTACGCAGCGCGTCGTTCGCGCCGTCGAGCAGGGGCCAGGGCCGGTGGCGGACGACTCCGCCCGCGGTGCCCTCGCCCCAGCAGTGCACGTCCAGGTCCGTCAGGGGCCGTAGCTCCCGGGCGAGGAACTCGACATGGACGCCCGCGCCGCCGTACACGTCCGGCGGGTACTCCCGGGTCAGCAGGCCGACTCGCACCCGGTTACCCCCTGTCTCAGCGGCTGGTTCCCCCATGGTCACCCAGAACGGGGCCGATGGGGAAGACCGCAATTGAACCCTCCCCCCAGCTAACGCACGGGGATTCCTGGCTCAGGAAGCCTCGCAGGTCAGCGACCAGCAAGGTCTTACTCCCTCAACACCAGCCGGGACGGAACCTGCCCGGTTTGATACAGCCAAGCTTCAAGGAACGCGCTTGGCTCTCGCTACGTCCCGGTGTGCTGGCTTGATTCTCGCTCAGCACGCCAGGAAGCTTATCCGATCGCATGGGCGGTAGCGAACCAGCGTGCGACCCCGCGTACACGGAACGTGGCCAGGTTCGGGATCCGGCCGAGATCCACGAAATTCGAGTGGCCCAAACGGGCATACCGGTCCGAACATGGAAGTTGTAGGGGACGTCACCCAACCAGGGGAGGACAGAGCGCCGGTCGTACTCCATCGGCAGTAGGACCCAATGCCTGCTCAAGGACGACGACGCGAGCGCCTTTGAAAGGCATCGTGTTCAGCATGAAAACCGACCGTTCGCCGCGCCGGACTCCTCGCCAGCCGGAGCGCGCCAGCCAGACGCAGAGGAGGGACCCATGAGCGCCCTCGCGCTGTCTGTGCTGCTTTCGCTCGTGTCCGCCGTCGCCTACGCCGGTGGCGCGATCGTGCAGGAACGGGTCGCCGAGGCGACGCCGGACCAGTCGTACGCTCCCATGCGCCGGCCCGCCTGGTGGGCCGCGGTGGGTCTGAACGGTCTCGGTGGTCTGCTGCACGTCGTCGCTCTCGCCTTCGGGCCCCTGAGTCTGGTGCAGCCGCTGGGCGCGCTGACCATCGTGTTCGCGCTTCCCATGGCGGCTCTCTTCGTACGCCGCAAGGCCGGTGCGACGGCCTGGCGGGGCGCGATCATGGCGACGGTCGGACTGGCCGGACTGCTGTCGCTGGTCGGCACGGCCGATTCGCAGTCCTTGAACAACACCCAGCAGCTTGCGGTAGCCCTGGCTACCGGCGGTGCGGTGGTGGGCCTGATGATGGCGGCCCGCGCGGCGCACCGGCACCCGGCGGTGCGCAGTGTGCTGCTGGCGATCGCCTCGGGTGTCGCGTTCGGTATGTCGTCGGTGTTCACGAAGACGGTCGCGGTGGACTGGACGGGCGGCTTCGCGCTCGGTCAGCTGCCCGCCCTGGCGGCGATCGGCGTCCTGGCCACGGCCGGCCTGCTGCTCTCGCAGGCCGCCTACCGGGGTGCGGGACTCGCTGCGCCGCTGGCCACGCTGACGGTCGTGAACCCTGTGGTGGCGGCCGCGGTCGGCATCACGATGTTCGGCGAGACCTTCCGTTACGGCTCGACGGGCACCGCCCTCGCACTGGGCTGCGGTGTCATCGCGGCGGGCGGCCTGATCCTCCTGACGTCGGAGCGGATCAGCAGCACGGAGCGTACGGAGCCGGTTGTGGACGAGCCTGCCATGGCCCCGGCCGCCGAGGTTGTCGCGCTGCCCGAGCAGCGGACCGTCGAGGCGGCGGCACTGGTCGCCGCCGGGACACCGGTGCGGGAAGCGGCTGGGGTACGGGAAGAGGTGCCGCTCGCGCCCGCCGCGGTCGTCGTGCCGACACCGATGGCCGTGCGGGAAGCGGCGAGCCTGGCGCGCACCGGGTCCAACGGGCCGCCGCCGGGCGACGACACGCGGGACGGCGCGGACGAACCGGGCCGGCAGCCAGGTCCGTACGACGGCCTCTACATCCCGCTGTTTCCGGTGCCGGTGGTGGCCGGCTCCCGCATCAGAACCTGATATCAGGCGTATGCGACCGATGCCGTCAGAGGCTGACGCCGCCCTTGCGCAGATAGGCGACCGGATCGATGTCGCTGCCGAATTCGGGCCCCGTCCGCACCTCGAAGTGCAGATGCGGGCCCGAGCTGTTGCCCGTGGAGCCGGAGCGGCCGATGCGCTGTCCGGGCACCACCTTCTGCCCGTCCTTGACGGAGATCGCCGACAGATGGGCGTACTGGCTGTAGCGGCCGTCGGCGTGCTTGATCACCACCTGGTAGCCGAAGGATCCGCCCCAGCCCGAGGTCACGACCTGGCCCGCGGCGACCGACTTGACCGAGGTGCCGGTCGGCACCGGGAAGTCGACGCCCGTGTGGTAGCCCTTCGACCAGGAGGAACCCGTCGCGCGGTAGGGAGTTCCGGCGCCCGCGTCGACCGGGGCGGTGAGCGTACGCGCCGACTCGCGGGGCTTGCTCTCGGCCGGCTCTTCCTTCTTCTCGGGCTTCGCGGGAGCGGTCGGGTTGGACACCGGCGTAGGGGATGCGGGCTTGTCCGGGGCCTTGGTGCGCAGGCTCAGCCGCTGGCCGGGGACGATCATGTCCGGGTCGGCGCCGATGGCCTTGCGGTTGGTGTCGTACAACTGCCGCCAGCCGCCCTGGACTTCACGGGAGCCGGCGATGCCGGACAGGGTGTCGCCGCGGACGACGGTGTACATCTCGGCGGTGCCCGCCCGGGACTGGGGCGTGGTCTGCGGCTGTACGTCGCGGACGCCGCGCTCGGGTTTCCGGTCCGCGGTGCCCGAGGGGTTGATGTCGGGGGTGTCGCCGCCCCGGGTGAGGCCCGCGCGCACGGAGCACACCGGCCAGGCGCCGGGGCCCTGGCCCTTGAGGACCTTCTCGGCGATGGCGATCTGCTGGTCCTTGGTGGCGAGGTCGGCGCGTGCGGCGTAGGCCGTGCCGCCGAAGGCCTCCCAGGTGGACTGCTTGAACTGCAGCCCGCCGTAATAGCCGTTGCCGGTGTTGATGTCCCAGTTGTTGCTGGACTCGCAGGCGGCGACCTTGTTCCAGGTGTCCACATCGGCCGCGTCGGCAACTCCGGTGGCTATGAGGGGCATCGCCATTCCGGCGCCGCCCGCCGTGACCGTCAGTGAGGCGCGGTTGATCCTGTTCGGCTGATACCGGCGGTGCCGGCCCCGTACGGCCATGGAGTAAGCCCCCTCGACATGCGTCAGCGGGGGCAAAAGTAAACGCCGCGAACAGGCCATGACAAGGCGGCAATCAGCCTCTCTGTCCCGCCAAGTGACCGGGAATGCACCCTTGTTGCGCGTCGGCTGAGGCAGAACGGCACGCCATGCGTACACATCGTCGGCAAGTCAGGATGGTCAGTGGGGCGATACTGACGAGCACCACCGTTTTCAGGACCTTTTAGGAGCCAACCGTATGAGCACTTCAGCGCAGATCGGCGTGACGGGTCTCGCGGTCATGGGGCGCAATCTCGCCCGTAACTTCGCGCGCAACGGATACACGGTCGCCCTGCACAACCGGACGGCGTCGCGCACGCACGCGCTGGTCGAGGAGTTCGGAAGCGAAGGGGACTTCATCGCGGCCGAGACCGCCAAGGAGTTCGTGGCCGCCCTGGAGCGCCCGCGCCGACTGGTGATCATGGTGAAGGCCGGCGACCCGACCGACGCGGTGATCCAGGAGTTCGCCCCGCTCCTGGAGTCCGGCGACATGATCATCGACGGGGGCAACGCCCACTTCGCGGACACCCGGCGCCGGGAGCGCGACCTGCGCGAGCAGGGCATCCACTTCGTCGGCATGGGCGTCTCCGGTGGCGAGGAGGGTGCGCTGAACGGGCCGAGCATCATGCCTGGTGGCCCAAAGGAGTCGTACGACTCGCTGGGCCCGATGCTGGAGAAGATCTCGGCCAAGGCGGCCGACGGTTCGCCCTGCGTCTCCCACGTCGGGCCGGACGGTGCCGGTCACTTCGTGAAGATGGTGCACAACGGCATCGAGTACGCGGACATGCAGCTGATCGGCGAGGCGTACCAGCTGCTGCGTGATGTGGCGGGCTACTCCCCCGCGCAGATCGCGGACATCTTCCGTACCTGGAACACCGGGCGCCTCGACTCCTACCTGATCGAGATCACCGCCGAGGTGCTGTCCCACGTGGACGCGGCCACGGGCAAGCCCTTCGTGGACGTCGTCCAGGACCAGGCCGAGCAGAAGGGCACGGGGCGCTGGACCGTGCAGATCGCGCTGGACCTGGGTGTGCCGGTGTCGGGCATCGCGGAGGCGGTCTTCGCCCGGTCGCTGTCGGGCCACACGGAGCTGCGCGAGGCCTCGCGCGGGCTCGCCGGGCCGAAGGCCACGCCGCTCGGCGAGTCGGAGGCGGGGGCCTTCGCCGACCAGGTGGAACAGGCCTTGTACGCCTCGAAGATCGTGTCGTACACGCAGGGCTTCCACAAGATCGCGGCGGGCAGCGCTGAGTACGACTGGAACATCGATCTGGGTGCGGTGTCCTCGCTCTGGCGCGGTGGGTGCATCATTCGCGCGGCGTTCCTGGACCGGATTCGGGCCGCGTACGACACCCGGGCGGACCTGCCGAGCCTGCTCTCCGACGCGACGTTCGCCCAGGAGATCGGCGCGGCGCAGGACGACTGGCGGGCAGTCCTCGCCACGGCCGTTCAGCAGGGCGTTCCCACGCCGGGCTTCGCCGCGGCGCTGTCTTACTACGACGCGCTGCGTGCGGAGCGGTTGCCTGCGGCGCTTACGCAGGGGCAGCGGGACTTCTTTGGGGCGCACACGTATCGGCGTGTGGACCGGGAGGGGTCGTTCCACACGCTGTGGGGGCTGACCCAGGTGCCGGGGCCCATGTTCGCGCTCGGGTCCGGCCGGCCCCAGAGCAGGTGCCTCACGGCGTGGTCCACCGGCCGTCCGGCGGCCCACATGGACAGCGCACCGAAGACGTGCCCGAGCCCGTCGCCGGACGGCGAGAGGCGGTAGGGCTCTCCCAGGCCCGCGGTCGCCACCAGGCCGTCGTCGATGAGCCGCCGCAGCGGCGGGTAGATGTTGGTCCAGTAGCTGTCGGGGATGACGATGCGGGCCAGGGCCCTCGCGCTCGCCTCCTGACGTGCCCTGAGCACCCACAGGATCGCCGGGGCCTGCCGACGGGTCAGGAGCGTGAGGCAGTCCTCGACCTGCTCGATCACCGACAGCGGCTGCTCCGGCTGCTCCAGGTGCTCCTCGGCCCAGGCCGCGATCACCGGGAGCACCGCCAGCAGCTGTCGGCCACGCAGGGTGAGGCCGTAGGTGACATGGCGGGCGGAGTACTCGCTGCGCTCGGCGAGGCCGGCGTCGCACAGCGAGCGGATCTTGGGGTGCAGCTGACCGCTGTGGAGATACGGCAACTTGGCCGCGATCTGCGTGTAGCGCTGCGGCGGCTCGTTCAGGGCCAGCAGGATCCGCACGTTCCAGCGCGGGGTGATCATGTGGAGGGCTTCGGTGACCCGGCCGATGTCGGCGTCGGCGGCGGGGGGCAGACCGGTGGTGGCCAAAGGGGGAACTCCTGGGTGCGAAAAGGGCCTGGGTCCGTGCGGATCAGCGGCTCGGAGCGGCGCTCACGGTCGGTACGGGCAAAGCGGGAACGGCAGCGGGCGCACCGGCGATGGGCGGCTGCGGTGCGGGGGTGCGGCCGAGGCTCTGCAGGACCGCGTGGGTGGTGGCGGCCTGGGTGTCGCGGACGGCGACGGCCTCGGCGAGGCGGCGGGCGCAGTCGAGGATGTGTGACACGTCGTGGGTGCCGATCTGCCGCTCGGGATGGGCGAGCTGCTCAAGCCGTCGGCGGTGGACGGTGATGCTCTGCTCGGCGAAAGCGAGCCGGTCATGGCTGTGGAGGAGGGCGGCGAGCATGCCGGGCGGCTGGTCCTGGGCGTGGGCTTCGAGGTCGGTCAGCGAAGCGCCGTACAACTCCTCGATCCGTGCGGCGATCTCAGCGGACGTGGTCTGGGGCAAGTGGCGAGGGCTTTCACGGTCGGCCGGCCTGGGCCGCCCCGGCACGCTGGGGTGCCGGGGCGGCGGTGGCAGGGGGCAGGGTGGTCGTGATCGTCTGCTGGGCCATGCGGACCGGGCGGGTCTGCCGGCCGGGCGGCGGCATGGTGCGCAGCAGGTTGTCGAGGGCGGTGCGGTAGCCGTCGCGGGCGCTGAGCGCCGCCTCCAGCCACCGTGCGTCCATCCGCAGTTGGTCCGCGGACAGCTCGTCCATGTCGCGCCCCGGTGCCATCGCTTCGTGCACGCGCCCGCAGATCCGGGTGACCTGTTCCTCGGCCAGGGCCAAAAACGAGCGCATTTCCAGCGCCCGGGTCAGCGCGGCTGAGGCGTCCGGGTCGGCGGCCGTCTCGTACAGCTCGGCGATGGGGGCGCCGAAGACCTCCCGGAGCCGGGCGTCCTGCGTGCAGGGCTTGTCGCGGACGCTCACCGCGGGACTCCTCGGCCGGTTGCGGGCGCCGTCGCGGGTCGGGCCGGCGTGCTGGTGGGCACGGCCGGGCCTTTGCGGGCCCCACGGCCCAGGCGGACCAGCCGCTCGGCGGCGAGGTCCTGCTTGCCGGGAGCACCGGGGTCCAGGAGCCAGCGCACGACCATGGCCCGTCCGTCACGCGTGGTCACGGCCGCGTTGACGCGGTGGGCGAGGTCCATCGCCGGGTCGTCGACCTCGCTGGGCTGCGTCTGCAGAACAGTGAGAAGGTCGTCCTCGGCGTGCTGGAGCGCCGTCTGGGATTCGGTGAGGAGCCCGTGCCACTTGACGATGTCGGTGGCTTCGGGGTTCGCGTCCGGTGCCGCGGCGACCGCGACGGTCAGTTCGTCCATGCTCATCTCGAAGCGGTGCTCGATCTGTTCGGTGAGCACGCCCACGACATCCTCTATGCCGTCGGACACAGAGAACTCCTTCCTGAAAGGCAGGGGAAATGCTGGTCTTCTACCGGAGAAGGGCAGCGAAAGAGGACGGATCAACTCGTCTCTTGCGGGGCGGAGTTGAAGGCTTTCTCAGTCGAGGCACATGCGGACGTCGCGGTAGACGTAGGTGCCGGAAACCCAGCCCTTCACACCGGTGGTCTTGTCCCTGATGGAGTGCCAGTTCCCGCTGGTCTTGTGGACGGTGAACTTGTGGCCGCGGTAGAGGATGCCGAGGCGGGTGGACGTCACGGACGCCTTGGAGCGGATGGTCACGGCCTTCGTTGAGATGACCCACGGGCCGGGCCGGTCGCACAGCCGGGTGGCCGGGGCACTGCCCGGCGCGGCTGCCGGAGCGGCCGTGGCCGCCGTCGCCGAGGCGATCGGCAGGGCGAGCGCGCCGAGCACTGCAGCGGATATCGCTATTCGGGTGGAGCGCATGCGGAAGGAACCTCCGTGCAGGGAAAGGGGAATGCTGAGAGAATGCGGGGCCGGGCTTTCGTCCCGGCGGCCGTATAAGAGTCCGCGGATTCGCCGGTTTGGCTAACCGGCGATCGTCGGCTATGTTCCGGCCCGCTGAGCGGATGCGAGGGTCAGCGGCTGCGCCCTGGCGGATGCCGCACAGGAATTGCCGGCACCGTGCCCAAAGGCCGGGTGGACCGGTCCGTGAGCCTGACCGGCGGCAGAGGAGCGGCTTCGCCGCCCAGGTGGTCGTCACACCACTGGACGGCTTCGGCGGCGGTGGCGAAGCCGCCCTCACGCAGGGTGTGCGTCCCCGCGTCGGTGTCCACTTCCTCGTGCAGCACACGGAACGGTGCGGGGCTGCGCTCGTCGAGGGCACGCAGGACCACGACGGTGCTCATGTCGTCGGGGTCGTCCCGGGTGTAGCTGTGCAGGAGGGCGAACTGGTCTCCGTCGCCCATGAGTCGCCGCTCCAGCGCGCGGGTCGTCTCATCGGCCGGCGCCGTTCCCCTGCCGGGCACCAGGCCGATAGCGCCTGGCGGGCAGCCGCGGTGGATGAGCCAGGACTGCGCCATCGCGGGCAGGGGCAGTTCGGCATGCTCGAAACGGCACGTCCCTGCCACCAGGTCCCGCTGCAGGTGCAGGGCGACGAGCTGTGGTTCACCGGGGATGCCCCAGGTGACGGCGCCGTTGTGCAGGACGTAGAAGCTGTGCGACCCGTCGGGGCTGTGGTGTACGGCGAGCGCGGTGAGCAGGTCCTGCTCGGTCCCGATCGCGTGCCAGAACGTGTCCTCGGTCCGCTCGTCGGCGGCCTCGAAGTCGTCCAGCCGAAAGTCCGGTTCGGGTAGGGGCATAGGGCCTTTCGGTCAGCGGGCCTGGTGCTGCGATGGGGGGCCGTGGGCCGGGCGGGGCAGGCCCGGCATCACGGAGGGCAGCGGCCCCGGCTTCGGCACGGGCCCTCGGGCCGTGAGCTGCGGGGAGCGGGAACGGGCGGCGTGGGTCCGGGCGCTTACCGGCCGGCGGGCCATCCCCAGGCGTTGTCCGACGGTGTCGTAGACGTCGTTGCCCGCTCGCGGCCGGACGGCGACGACGTGGATCTCGTTGCGGTGCGCGGACGTCGGTGGCGCCGGACGCAGGGCGTAGACGACGCGCCATTCCTTGCGTGCGTCCACGACCAGCTTGCGGTAGCCGGACAGGTCACCGGTCAGCTTGGTGCCGAACAGGTCGGCGTTCACCACCTCCTGGAGCTGGGCGAGTGCCAGGTCGCGGATGTCGCTGGGGGCCTGGAGGAGGTCGGTCAGGGCCCGGGGGTCGACGCTGAGGCCGAAGGCCGGCTGCCCGGCTCTCATGACGTCGGCCGGCCCGGTTCACCGGAGCCGGGCACATCGGTCTGCGCCGTGTTCGCCTTCTCCGTGCGGGCCGAGGGGGGCGGGCCGGGCAGAAGCCGGTGCGCGGGCCGTTCGGGGGAGGTCATGCACGCCGACAGCGGACCGCCGGGCGCCCGGATCGCCGCGATGGCGTGGGTGAGGAAATCCCGGTGCCACACGAACAGCCCGCTCAGACCGGCTTCGGGGTCTTTGTGCTGCTGGTAGGCGAGCCACAGGGCATGGAGCCAGGCCACCACGTCGTCGTGTTCCTGCCACTGCAGGCACCAGGGCGCCGCCGTGGTGACCTCGGCCCCGTAGACCGGCAGGAGGAAGTCGTCGACCCAGTCGCTCAGGGCGTCGAGTTCGTCCTCGTACTCCTCGCCCTCCAGCTCCAGAATCGGGCGCGGCTCGGGCGGAGCGGCCGGGGCGGGTCCGCCGAGTCCCGGCATGCCGAACGCGGCGAACGGCGACGGGCCAGGAGGTGGCGCGGTGGCGAGGTGGTCGAGCTGCTGGGCCTGCTGGGCGGACTGCTCCATCAGCTTCCGGACGCGGGCCTCGATTCCCTCGAGGTGGGGTTCCGGAATCCTTATCGGCTCCAACTCCCCCTCGTCGTGGGGTTCTACGGATTCAGGCATGGAAAAGAGGGCCTCCTTGAAGCCGTGGAAGAAAGAGTGAGGGGCCATCGGAGATGTGCCGACGGCCGCCTGGGAGCACCTCAGCGACGGCCGCTGGAAGGGCCCCAAACCATTCCGGGGAAAGCGGCTTTGAAGACTCAGGCGGTCAGGACGACGTCCTCCTGGGTGAGGGTCTGACGGACGGTCTCGGTGAGCCGGTCAGCCGCGATGGAGGCGTAGTGCTTGGTCTTCTCCACGCCGATGAAGTCGCGGCCCTCCAGCAGGGCGGCGACGCCCGTGGAGCCGGAGCCGGCGCAGAAGTCGAGCACCGTGCCGCCGTCGGGGCTGATCTTGACCAGCTCGCGCATCACCTCGACGGGCTTCTGCGTGATGTGCTGGCGCTTGGTGCCCGAGGGCTGGGAGGCCGAGTACAGGCCCGGCAGATAGACGGGGTTACGGGAGCCGTCGATCGGCCCGTTGGACGCCCAGACGATGAACTCGCAGTTCTGCGTGAACCGGCCCTTCTGCGGCCTGGCCTGCGGCTTGTGCCAGGCCAGCACGCCGCGCCACAGCCAGCCGGCCGCCTGGATCGCGTCGGTGGTGACGGGCAGCTGACGCCAGTCGGTGAACAGCAGCGCCGCCCCTCCGACCTTCGTCAGCCGGTGGGCCTCGGTCATGATCTGCGTGAGCCAGAAGCCGTAGGAGCGCTGGTCCATGTTCTCGCCGGTGAAGTCGGCCAGGTTGTGGCCGGCGTCGGCGGAGGTGTACTTCTGCTTCGCGCTGCGGGAGGTGCGCTCCTGCGCGGTCCGGCCGCCGGAGTTGTAGGGCGGGTCGGTGATGACCGAGTCGACGCAGTCGTCCGGCAGCGTGGAAAGGACGCTCAGCGCGTCGCCCTGGTGCAGGGAAAAAGGCAAAGAGGTACCCCGATTCGGGTGTGAGAGTGCGGGAGGAAAATCCCCGTCGCACGCGAGGAACCCCGCGGGCAGGAATCGGGCATGCAGAAGCCCAGGGCCACAGACCGGGGAAAGGCGAGGGGAGTCCCAAAACTGTAGAGGCGAATCGCCGGTCAACCAAGAAGCGCACGGACCAGGGGTCGGAATCCGACCCCTGGCGCCGACTTTTTGGTCGACCGGCGATTGGGTCCTACTGTTTTGGAACCGCCCGGCGCACACCGCCGCTGGCCCCTCCCCCACCACGCCTCACGGAGGTTCCCCCTGCCCCGGCACATCTAGCTCACGGCCCGGACCGTTCGGCGAGCGGCAACTCGCCCCCGCCGGCCCGCCTCCATCGCCCACCACCGGCCGCCGCGTTCCCTTCCACCCTGCCCCGCGTACGCGGCACGCCGGACACCGCACCCCGAAGGACCCGTCCATGACGCCTCGTTACCCTCCCCTGCCCAAAACCGTCGCCCCGCGAGCGGGCCGCACCGGTTGAAGGCGCTCGCCGCCGGCATCGGCGTCGTCTTCCTCTCCCCGTTTCTCCTCGGCGGCGCGGCCATGATGATGGCCTCCTCCAGCGAAGCCGCCCAGACCAACAGCGCGTTCCAGTGCCTGACCGACGTGGACACCGACGCCGTCGCCGATCAGGTCACCCAGATCCTCGATGGTGCCTCCGGTACGGACGTCCGCATCGAGGGCCTCGCCCTGCCGGACGAGCAGATCCCCCACGCGCAGACGATCGTCGCCACCGGCATCAGTCTCGAGGTACCCCACAAGGGCCAGATCATCGCGCTCGCCACCGCGATGCAGGAGTCCCGGCTGCGCAACCTGGGCTCCGGGGACCGCGACTCGCTGGGTCTGTTCCAGCAGCGCCCCAGCCAGGGGTGGGGTACAGCTCAGCAGATCCACGACCCGGTCTACGCCTCCGAGCAGTTCTACCGGCGCCTGCTGAGGGTCGACGGCTGGCAGCAGATGACCGTCACGCAGGCCGCCCAGGCAGTGCAGAGGTCCGACTATCCGGACGCGTACGCCCAGTGGGAACCGCTCGCGACCGCGCTACAGAAGGCCATCGCCGCAACCTTCCCCACCGCCGGCAAGGACACCGAAACCCCGCCCTCCCCGTCCGGCTGCCACGCCACGGGCGACGGTTCGTCCTTCGGGCCGATCCCCGAGGGCGCCATCCCCAAGGGCTACAAGATCCCGAAGGACGCCGATCCTCGGGCCCGGAAGGCGATCGTCTGGGCGATGCAGCAGCTCGGCACGATGTACCAGTGGGGCGGCTCCTGCACCAACCCCCGCGGTGAAGACCCCATGGGCCGCTGCGACTGCAGCTCACTGACGCAGCAGGCGTACGCAACCGCCGGGATCACCCTCACCCGCACCACGTATACGCAGGTCAACGAGGGCAAGGCCGTCTCCCCCAAGACGTTGAAGCCCGGTGACCTGCTCTTCTCGCGCGGCAGTGCCGCCCGCCCCGAGCACGTCGGCATGTACCTCGGCTCGGGACTCGCGATCGAGGCGCCCCGGACAGGAAAACCCGTTCGGATCACGCCGCTGGCGGACTGGGACATCCTCGCCGCCCGCCGCGTCATCTGACCCCGGCCGGGGCGCAGACCCCGCGTGCCGCCTTCACCAGCACAGCGCCGGCACGGCTCGCACGACACCTGAGCGGGATTGCTGCCTCGCCATCCTTCTGGGCCGCTTGCTCACTCCCCTGGAGACGGCCCCTCGGCAGGACCGAGCCCGCCTGCCCGCTTCCCTCCCTCCTCTCAACACCACGGAGCATCTGCGTGATTACTCATCACCGCGTCCGGCGCGCCCTTGCGGCCGCCTCGATGGGCCTGGCCGTCGCAGCCGGCGGCCTGGCCACCGCCTCCTCGGCGCAGGCGTACGACACCGGCCGTACGACGATCTCGTGCAGTGCGGTCAAGGTACGCAAGTCCCCGGCGAAGAACGCCACTGCCCTGGGCGTCGCCTACCGGCACGACAAGATCGTCTACGACCAGTTCGCGTACAAGCGCGCCGAGAAGACCTGGTACACGCGTGGCACGGTGACCCGGAAGTCCGACGGCAAGAAGATCCGCGGCTACGTGTTCTACAAGTGCGCGAACCCGTACGCCAGTAACCCGGCGCCCACACCGCCAATCCCGAAGTAGTACGCCCCGGCGGCCGTTATGACCTCGTGCGCGCCACGCCGCTTCGCGTGCGTCGACCGGCTCGGCCGGACCCCGTACGGCCGCCGGCCTGCCTCCCCGAGGCCGCCGCCTCGACCTTCCTCCTCCTCTTCATTGATTCCCGCGCGTCGGCTTCGGCGCGCGCAAGGAGCTCCGCCATACCCATGACCCCACTCGCCGACCGCTTCATCCAGCTCGCCTACGACCCGGGCATCTCCCCCCAGGGCGGCGGCCTGCCGGGCCTGGCCGTGTTGAAGAACGTCGTCAACAGCATCAACTTGTTCGCCATCGTGGCCGTCGTCGGCGCCCTTGCCGTGGCGCTCTGCGTCTGGGCCTGGGGCCACTTCACCGGTGGCCACCAGGCCGAGGCGAACGGGAAGAAGGGCGCGGTCATTGCGGCGGGCGCCGCGCTCGGCCTCGGTGCCGCCAACGGCATCGTCGCGTTCTTCTCCGCACTCGGCACCCAGGTCCAGTGATGCACAGACCGTCCATCTCCCTGACGGGCTACGGCACCGGCTGGTCTGCGAACCGTCGCATCGCCCTGATGGCAAGCGTTCTGGCCTGCCTGCTCGCCCTCGCCGGCGCGACCGCCTACCTCACCGGCCGCGATACACAACACCGCTCCTCGCCCGGCAGCCCGGCCGCACCCTCGTCGCCCAGCCCGGCACCCTCGGACGGCACGCAGAAACCGGCGGCCGAGACAGGTTCGGTGCCCCGGCCACCGCGGATCTCGGATCCCCTCGCCTTCGCCAAGGCCACCGCCGCGATGCTCTGGTCCTACGACACCCGCGACACCAGCAATGCGCAGCAACTCACCGGCATGCAGGCGTGGATGACGACGGAGAGCGAGTACGGCGACTGGGCCTCGGTCTCCGCACAGATGCCCACCCCGGCACTGTGGGCGCGGATGGCCGACCAGCAGCAGCACGCCACCGCCACGGTCGCGGAGGCCCACTACCCGGCCGCGTTCAAACAGGCCCTCGCCGAAGACCCTTCGGCGATCACCGAGGCGTACATCTACGCCGTGACCGCAACCGGCCGGCAGACGATTCGCTGGGCCAAGGGCGGCCACGGGGCGGAGGAGCGCTCCCTCACCCTCGCCGTGCAGTGCCGGCCCTCGGCCGACTGCTTGCTCGTCGCCATCGCCCCGCGCGTCGCGCCCTGACCGAAAAGAGAGTCCCTCATGGGGTTTTGTGACCTCCCCCTCGCGGACAAGGTCTGCACGGTCGGCGAAGCCGTGGATTTCGCCTCCGACCCCGGCAAGGCGATCGGCGACTGGATGGCCAAGAGCACCGGCGAACTCGCCGCCGCCTCGGCCGACCTCGCCGCCAAGGCGGTCGACTCCACCACCCGCGTCGACCTCAACGCGGGCTGGTTCCGCGACAACTACGAAACCATCCTGCCCATCGGCCTGGTTCTTCTCGTGGCCACGTTCTGCGCCCAGCTCGTCCGCGCCGCGATCCGACGCGACGGGCAGGCCCTGACGCAGGCGTTCACCGGCACCGCGTCCGGCGTGATCTTCACTTTCGCCGCCGTCGCCCTGACCACGGTTGCGATCGAAGTGGTCGACGCCCTGTCCGCCGGCCTGTTCCAGGCCGCGAACCTGGACATCGAATCCGCGGTGCGCCGCATCGTCAAGGTCAACCAGCTTTCTCAGCTCGCCGGGCTCGGCTGGCTCGTCGCCGTCTTCGCCGCTCTCGCAGCCGCCATCGGTGCCGTCCTGTACTGGTGCGTGATGATGGTGCGCAAGGTCGGCATCCTCGTGATGGTGACCCTGGCCGTGTTCGCCGGGGCCGGCGGCGGCTGGGAAGCCGCGCGCCGCTGGCGCCGGGGCTGGATCGAGGCCACCGCCACCCTCGTCGTCAGCAAGTTGCTGATGACGATCATCTTCGTGCTCGGGATCGCCGCGATGGGCAAGACCGAGGCGAAGGACGGCCTGGCCGCGCTCGCCGATGTCCTCGCCGGCATCGTGATCATGCTCCTGGTGCTGCTCTGCCCGTACGCCACCTTCAAGTTCGTCCACTGGGCTGCCGAAGGATCCGACGGAGAGTCCCTGCACCGTGCCGGCGGCGCCGGTGCCCAGCTCGCCAAGCAGCATGCCGAGCGCGCCGGGAAGAAGGCCGCCGCGATGGCGGCCACTGCCGGAACCGGCGGCGCCGCAGCGGGAGCCGGAGCCAGCGCAGCCCCGCAGGGCCCGGACACGATCGCCGGTGGCGGATTCCCTGGCGACATCGCCTCCAGTCCAAGTGGTGGAGGCGCAGGCCAGGAGGGTTCCCAGAACGGCGGCACCGGTGTCTCGCCAGGGGGCGAGGCCGTCAAGTCCGGCCTGGAGAAGGCCGTGCAGCCCTCGCCGACCAGCGTTTCCGAGGAGACCAGCGGCCAGGTGGGCGGCAGCCCGGGACCGGGCGGCTCCGCAGCTGGCCAGGCCGGCGGATGGCGGTCCGCGCCGCCGACCACGACCCCGCCGCCGCAGGGCGCCCCGCCGTCCGCCGGCTCACAGAGCGCCGGGAACAGCGGCACAGCGCCGCCGCCCCCGGCCGGTCTCTGAGCATCTGTCCGAATCCCTGGGGGCGGGACGTGCCCCGTCACGTCCCGCCCTCGGGGCCCCGCCCGCGCCCTCCAGGACCAGCCCCTTGTCTGATCTCTCCGTCGCCCCGGTCACGGTGAAATTCCCGCACCGGTCCCGCCGCGGCATCCTTCTTGGCCTCTCCCTCCCGCAACTCGTCCTCGTATCCAGCGCGTTGGCGCTGCTGCTGGTGACGGTCGTCTCCACCGGTCTGCTCGGCGCCATCGCCTTGACTCCGCTGTGGGCGGCGATCGCCGCGCTCGTCGCGATCCGCCAGCACGGCCGCTCGCTGATCGACTGGGCGCCCATCGTCGCCCGCTACGCCAACCGCCGCCGTACCGGGCAGATGCTCTGGCTCGCCCGGCCCGTCACCCGGCCCCGGCAGGACGGCGTCCTCCACCTGCCCGGCACCGCCGCCTCCCTCAAGGTCGTCACCCCCGGCGACTCCGCCAACGGCGCCGCCGCCGTCCACGACCCGCACCGGCAGACCCTCACCGCCGTCGCCCGCGTCACCTCCCGCGCCTTCGCCCTGCTCGACCCCGCGACGCAGAACCACCACGTGAACGGCTGGGGGCGGGCCCTGGCGGGCATCGCCCGCACCGGCCACGTCGCCACCGTGCAGGTCCTGGAGCGCACCGTCCCCGACTCCGGCGACACCCTCACCCGCCACTGGACCCAGCACGGCCGGCCCCAGACACCGGTCGCCGGGCAGATCTACGCCGAACTCGTCGCCTCCGCCGGTCCCGCCGCCGCCCCGCACGAGACCTACCTCGCCATCTCCCTCGACCTCAAGGCCGCCAAACGGCTCATCTCGCAGGCCGGCGGCGGGCTGCCGGGCGCGTTCACCGTCATGGAGCAGACCACCGCCGCCATCGCCCAGGCCGCCCGCAACGCCGGACTCATGGTCACCGGATGGCTGAACGCCCGGGAGATCGCCGCCGTCATCCGCACCGCCTACGACCCCAGGTCCCTCGCCGCCCTCCAGCAGTGGTCCGAAACCGGCCGCGCCGAGGCCGACCCCCAAGCCGCCGGGCCCGTCGTCCAGGTCGAGGAGTACGACCGACTCGCCACGGACACCGCCCGCCACACCACGTACTGGGTGGAGAACTGGCCGCGCACCGAGATGGGGGCCGGATTCCTGCACGGGATCATGTTCACCGCCGGGGTGCGCCGCAGCCTGTCCCTCATCTACGTGCCGCAGGGGCTCGAGTCCGCGCTGCGCGACGTCCAGCGGAAAAAGGCCGCGATCATCGCGGATGCCAGCGAACGCGCCCGCCGCGGCCAGGTCGACAGCGAGGAAGACTCCGTCGAATACGCCGACGTCAAACAGCGCGAGCGCCAGCTCATCGCCGGCCACGCCGACGTCGCCCTGACCGGCCTGCTCACCGTCACCGCCCAGACCGACGCCCTCCTGGATGCGGCCTGCGCCCAGATCGAGACCGCCGCCGTCACCGCCGGCGTCGACCTGCGCCGCCTCAACTACCAGCAGCCCGACGCCTTCACCCTCGCCGCGCTGCCCCTCGCCCGCACCGCCCTGTGAGCGATCCGCTCGCAGAGGCGCCCCTGTCCCGCCACGGCGACAGGAAGGAACACACCCCGTTGACCTCTCGTCCGCGTCCGGACGACGCGCACCCCTACCTCCGCGCCGCGAGCGCCGGAGTCCGCCATCACACCCGTGCCCTGACCCGGCCGGCCCTCACCTCCCCGGCGCCGGTGGACCGCGTACACCTCGACGTGCTCCACGCCCACCTCACCGCCCTGCACCAACTCCTCGACCAGCTCGCCGAATCCGCCCGCCCGCCGCATCCCGGCGCGGGCCGGCACCTCGCCACCGCACACACCCGGCTGTGGCAGGCGACCGCCGCCGTGCACGACGCCTTCCACCTCCTGCCCGCCGCCTCGGCAGACGCGGCCGAGTGCCACCCGGAACGGTTCCCGGAGGGACCACCGGTCCTCACGATCTGCCAGCGCCACCTGGCCGCCGGACACATCGTCCGCCGCAAGACCACCCCCGCCGACCTCCACCGCCCGCACACCACCGCGTGCGTGCGATGAGCACCACCCGCCGAATCGAGGGCCCCCGATGAGCCACCGGCCCGCCCGCCGCGCCGCCGCCAGCCCGCTGTTCACCCCGCACGGCACCGACCGGGCCAGCCGCAGAGCAGTCCGCCGCCGGCTCGCCGAGGCCACCGCCAAGGCCCGCGCCGAAGCTGGCGCCCACCCGGCAGGTGCCGTCCCCACCGCAGACGACTCGCCCGCTGCCCTCTATCCGCCGAGCGGGCGCCCGGGGCCTGCCTCAGCCCGCGGGAACCGGCTCCGCCTGCCCGCGCATCGCATGACCACCGCCGTCGCCGCCGGCGCCTACCCGTTCCTCGCCGAAGGCGGCCTCGGGGCCGAGGGCGTCTACGTCGGCCGTGACGTGCACGCCGAAGCGTCGTTCGTGTTCGATCCGTTCGCGCTGTACGGCAAGATCGAGGGGTTCACCAACCCCAACATCCTGCTGGCCGGCGTGATCGGCCAGGGAAAGTCCGCACTCGCGAAGTCGTTCGCGCTGCGCTCCGTCGCCTTCGGCTACCGCGTGTACGTCCCGTGCGATCCCAAGGGCGAGTGGACTCCCGTCGCTCAGGCGCTGGGCGGTACGTCCGTCGCCCTCGGCCCCGGTCTGCCGGGCAAGCTGAACCCCCTGGACGCAGCCCCCCGCCCCCACAGCGTCACGGAAGCCGACTGGGCCGGGGAGATCCGCAAGCGCCGCCTGCTGCTGCTCGGCTCCCTGGCCCGCACCGTCCTGGGACGCGACCTGATGCCGATGGAGCACACCGCCCTCGACATCGCGCTGGACGCCGTGGTCACCCGGGCCGCCGCCAGCGGGCGCACCCCGCTGCTCGGCGACATCGCCGCCACCCTCAACAACCCCGACCAGCTCGACACGGCCGGCGGCGTGATGTCCGGCCGCTTGGGCGAGGCCGCCCGCGACCTCGCCCACGCCATGCGCCGCCTGGTCCGCGGCGACCTGGCCGGCATGTTCGACGCGCCCTCCACCGTCACGTTCGACCCCAACGCGCCGATGCTCACCATCGACCTGTCCCACCTGGGCGGCGCCGGCGACGACACCGCACTCGTCCTCGCCATGACCTGCGCGAGCGCCTGGATGGAATCCGCCCTCACCGACCCCCACGGCGGCCGGCGCTGGATCGTCTACGACGAAGCCTGGCGCCTGATGCGCCACCCCGGCCTCCTGCAGCGCATGCAGTCCCAGTGGAAACTGAGCCGCGGCCTGGGCATCGCCAACCTCATGGTCATCCACCGCTTGTCCGACCTTCTCACGGCCGGCGACGCCGGATCCCGCGGACGTGCCCTCGCGGAAGGGCTGCTCGCCGACTGTTCCACCCGCATCATCTACCGGCAGGAGACCGACCAACTCCACGCCGCAGCCTCATTGTTGGGCCTGACCTCGGTGGAGAGCGACGCCATCTCCCACCTCAACCGCGGACGTGGCCTGTGGAAAGTCGCCGGACGATCTTTCATCGTCCAGCACCTCCTTCATCCGCATGAGCTGTCGCTCTTCGACACCGACGCACGCATGCACTGAAACCTGCACAAATACGTATAAATAGTAGTCACGGAGACATCATCGAATCGCACCCGACCACCTCGCTCATCCCACTGCTCGACGAGGACGAACTGGCCGCCCTCGCCCACGACATCCAGGAGAACGGGCTCCTTCAGCCCATCGTCCTCGACCGCCAAGGGCGCATCCTCGACGGGCGCGCCCGGCTCACCGCATGCGAACGCGCCGGCACCAAACCGGTCTTCGTCACCTTTGAGGGCGACACCCCCGACGTCTACGTCCTGTCGGTCAATCTCCGGCGCCGCAGCCTGACCAAGGGACAGTCCGCGATGATCACGGTCAAGGCCCGTTCCGTTTCGGAACAGGGCGGCCGTTCCGGCTCGGAACAGACCGCGCGTTCCGTTTCGGAACAGCTCGGCGTCGCCCTGGCCGTGATGGGACGCGCGAGCACCGTCCTGCAGCACGCACCCGACCTCGTGGACTCGGTGATCAGCGGCGACATGGCCTCGACGAGGCGTACGCCGTCGCCCGGCAGAACAAGGCACAGGCCGACTCGGCAGAGGCACAGCTCGCCCGGCTGCGCGAGGAGGACCCCCAGCTCGCCGACCGCGTTGCGGCGCAGGAGCTGACGCTGCAGGGCGCCTGGGCGGAGCGCAAGGCCCGCGTCGAGGAGGACCTGCGCCAGCGCCGGGTCGCCACTCAGCTCCTGTGCGAGGTGCTGCCCTCGCTCGCCCAGGTCCGGGGCACCCGCACCTTCGCCCTGTACGACCCCGAACTCGCGCCGCCCGGACGCGCCGTGACCCGCAAGGTGATCGAGCACGCGGCAACCGCGCTGGCCGAGATGGCGGCTGTGTGGAAGGGGCGGGACCTTCCGTGATTCACGTATCCAGCCCGGCCCTGCGGAAGATCGCCCTGGACGCCGCCGAACAGGTCACCACCGAGACCGGACGCATCCACACGGCCGACCTCCACGAAGCGATCTGCGAACGGCTCCGCCAGCACAAGGAACTGTTCGAGGCGACCATCCAGAAGGCCGCTGCGGGAATGACCCGTGACTTCGGCGAACGCCGCAGCCCGCGCCGCCACCGCAAGACCGGCGGGCTGTACCACCCGGAAAGCATCCTCAGGCTCGGCGGCGGCATCTGGGTGTGGATGAAGGACGCCACCCCTACCGACACGACCCAGTGGGGCCGTCTGTCCTCCCGGAACACCGTCCAGATCATCACGGCTGAGGCAGAGAGGCAGCGGTACGTCATCGACCGCATGGATGCCTTCCGGGAGCACCCGTCGTTCGAGCGGCTCGCCCCGCTCGAAGAGGCCGTCTTCCACTACCAGCAGGGCACCCTCGACGACCTCGCGTTCGACGAGACATAGACCGGCCCGGCCATCCCTCACGCATCCGACGTTCCGCCGGCGCGGCGGCGAAGAGGGACAAGCCGGGCGAGGCTGGGAGTTTGGGCTCCTTGGGGGCGTGGACGGCGGCTGGGCTTCTCTCGCCTGCCCGTCGCCGAAACCCTCGACTCCTGCGTCGCCGCCGGCATCCACCCATCTGAACGCGCCGCCCCGCACGCCGACTCCCGCCGCCGAACATCACGGACACGCCCTGCACACGCCAGCCATAACCCTCGCCTTCATCGAACACCGCACCCTCACCGCGGCCGACATCGCGGCCTTCGAACAAAAGCAAGAGGCTCATGAATTCCGATGCCCAGCGCGAACTGATACCTCGCGACGCCACCCTCCGCCTGATCGGCGCGCTCGACGACATGAAGGCCAAGCTCCTCGACGCCGCCGAGCAGTGGCAGCTGCTGGACGAGACCGGTCATGTGCCGGCCACGCCGTCCTACGCCGATCTGCTCCAGCAGGCCGCCGACGCGCAGGTCCTCTCCCGCGACGTCGTCCGCATGACTGCCGAATTCGCCCGGACCGCCCACAGCACGAACCGCGCCGGCAGCGCCGTACTCGCCCACCTCGCGACGGCGGCCACCATGTCGAGCCACGCAGCCCCGTACTTCGCCGAGACCGCGGAGAGGGCCCTTTCCCTGCCCCGGTCCTTTAGCCCGACCGACCGGCACCACCGGGAAAACCGCATGGTCATCGACCACGCCACGGCGCGCGCCTATCTGCGGCGCACCTCGGAATCGCTCCGCGACGCGGTCAAGGACCTCGACGCCCACCTCGGCTTCCACCGCTTCTTCCCCGCGCCTTCCCGGCGGGAGAGCCCGGCGCCTGCGCCGACCAGGCCGAGCGCACGCCACCGGTAGCCCGCACCGAAGCATCCACGCCGGCATCACCTTCTCAAGGAGTCCCCCGAACCGCCCCGCCCATTTCAGCGACGCCGACTGGGCCGAGTACCAGCAGTGCCAGGCCGAGCACGACGACCTCATGACGCAGGTCGCCGAGCGCGAAGCCCAGATGGAACACGGCCTGATCAACGCCTACGACGAGTACGAATTCGACTTCACCCCTCTTCCGGAGCCACAGCCCCATCCCACACGCCGGACCCCGCCACTGCGCCACACACCCTCGCGCGGGAGAAGCCGTGGTCGCTGAGGACAAGAACACCCCGACCGCCGCCCACGCCGACGCCCGCCGCACGTCCGTCGACGCGTCTGCGCTCGCGCCGCTCCCCGACCACCGCAACGTGGACACCGCCTGGTGGCAGGAGCTGTGGCGCCGCCACGCGCACATCACCACGCCGCTGCGGCAGCGCGGGCTGGAGTGCGACATCGAGTTCGGCCTCAGCGCGTACCTCGTGCGCGTATCACTCCCCGACGACAGTTACCTGATCATCGGCCCGCCGCAGGAGCCCTCCTGCGACCGTCCGCCAGGGGACCCGCAGGGGTGGATCGTGACCCGCCAGCATCCCGACGAACAGGCGCTGTTCGAAGTGATCTACGACTCGGCCCCCTCCGCCGACCCCGGTGCCCCCAAGCGGCCCGAAGCCCGCCACGGCGGCAACGCCACGCCCCTGATCGAGGCGATCGACCAGCGGCTCATCCAGCTCGGGCTGCTGCCCGCTGTCTCCTCGTCCACCACAAGCGCGCTCATGTCCGCAGCCACGCCGACGCTCCGCGCGCCCAAGACCCCGGACGTCTGCGACAACGCGGACCGCACCTCCGTCTGCGGCGACGTGCTCCTCGCTCTCACCGACCGGCTCAACGCAACCGAGTCGCATGCGGACGCCGCCGCCCTGCTGCACCAGGTCCTTAACCCCACCAGCGGCCTGCTGGAGCGGCTCGGCGAGTTCTTCGAAGCAGCCGGGGAGAAAGCCAGGGAAGCCGAGCAGGACGACGGATCCGACCTCCACGACGACCTTGAGGACGCCGCGGCCACCGTGCGCATGATCGGTGAGGACCTGCACACCGCTGTCGACCGCATCCGTGCCCGGGCCCCCGCGCGCCAGACCACCAGCGCTGCCCTGGCTTCGGGCCCAAGCCCCAGGCTGCCGACGGCGAAGATCCCCATGCCGGGTCGCACCCGGTGAACCCGGCACGCCCCACGCTCACTGCCCAGTCGTCTGCCTCGACGACCTGGAACGTGTCGCCTTCCCGGGATGGTGAGGCACCACGAGCCGCGGGCCCGACGTCGTGGCCTCCCGCCCGGCCGGGGAATGGCCCGGATGACGGACCGCGTCGCCGCCGGGGAGGTGCACGCTGCGCTACCTCGGCACTCCCTCGGGGCCTGAGATACGGGCCGCGATGAGCGCCGGACGCATCGGCTGCATGACCACCCCCGCGCAAGGCAGCCGGATCCCCGAGGGCGCGCTGTATGCCTGTGACAACTCCAAGTTCGGCAGCGACGGCAAGGGCCGCTACTGGCCCGGCGCCGAAGCGTGGTTCGCCTGGCTGTACCGGACCGTCGAGCGGTACGGGCCGGATCGCTGCCTGTGGGCGCTCGCCCCGGACCAGCCGTTCGACGCCGCCAGCACCCTCACCGAGTCCCTGCCGTGGCTGGCCCGCATCCGCGAACTGGGCATCCCCGCGGCCTACGCGGCCCAGGACGGCTGCGATGCACCGGGGCTGATGCCGTGGGACAGCTTCGACGTCCTGTTCCTGGCCGGATCGACCGAGTGGAAACTCGGCCCCGTCGCCGAACGGCTGGCCCGCGAGGCGAAGGCCCGCGGCAAAGGCGTGCACATGGGCCGCGTCAACTCCCGGACACGTCTGGGGATAGCCGAGTGGTTCGGCTGCGACAGCGCCGACGGCACCTACCTCGCGTACGGGCCCGACAAGAACCTGCCCAAGCTCCTCAACTGGCTCGACGAACTCGACGGCCGCCCCTCCCTCGTCGGCGGCACGCAGCCCTTCGGCACTCCCGACCCACCGTCGAGGACCCCACTTCCGCGCGGAGCCCCCGGGTCACGCGCACTACCAGGTCAAGCGGCAGCCATGAGATCGCAGAAACCCCCGCCCACGGGGACCAACGCTCCCGCATTCCCGACATCACGAGGTCCACGTGCCCGAACCCGCTGAACAATCCAGGCCGCACCGGTTGGAGCAGGTGTCGCTCGCACGTCCCTGACAGCCGCGGCCCGAGCGTTCCCAATCCCACTGCCAGACAGGAGGCCACACTGCAGCACCCCGACTTCGAGCTGTACGACAACGTCGGCCGGACCGCCGAACAGATCCACGCCTACCACACCCGATCCGCCACCACGGACGACCTGCACCGCTGGGCGAAACGCGACGCCGAAGACTTCCGCGCCCAACACCCCCTGCCCAGCAAGCCGTTGCCCGTGCCGGACGTGGACCCCTACCTGACCGCACTGGCCGCCGCCGAAACGCCCGCCGAGTTCAGCACGGTCACCAACCAACTGCTGGACGCCGCCGAACCTCTGCTCAACGCGGTCGTGGACTACCTGGCCACCGCCGCGCAATGGCGGCGCCAGAACCGCGGAGCCGCCCCGGGCTCTGCGCCCCGTCTGCTGCGCGATGCCGCCAGCCGAATCCTGACCGCCCTTGCCATGGCCGCCGACGCCGACCTGCAGATCCTGCGCGCCCACTACGACCCGCCCCCGGACCTCGACACGCTCCTGAAACAGGCCCAGGCATCCCACGCCACGCCTCCCACCCCGCCCGGGCAGCAACCCGGTTCCGGCGGACCACGACGCTGACCGCCCGCAGCACCGTCCCCGGCGCTACCTCACCGTTCCTGCTTCGTCCCGTCTCCGAGGAGGCGCCCACCTGCCGCCCCAGTCCGACACCCCGACAGGCCCGTACGCCGCCGCCCAGGCCGTGCGCGATCTCACCGACCGGCTCAACGCAGCCCGCTCCTACGGTGAAGCCGCCCAGCTCCTCGACCAGGTCCTGGAGCCGACCGAGGGACTCCTCGGATCTCTCGAAGGGTTCTTCGAAACGGCAGCCATGACGGCCAAGGCATCCGAACGTCAGGACGGCTTCGACCTCCACCACGACTGCCGGCAGGCCGCGGCCACACTGCGCCGACTCGGCGAAGACCTGCACGTCGCCGTCGAACGCATGCAGGCCCTTGGCCGCCCGCGGCGCCGCAGCTGGCAGGAGGCCGTGGCCCACTACTACGGCACGGCCCACACCGCGCCCAACAGCCCGGCACCCACGCCCCCGTCATCCGCACCGTCCTCCGGCCGTACCCGCTGACAGCACCTCAGGAGCCCATGCCCCAGCCCTGTACCGACCTGTCCGCCTTCGCCACCACCCTCGCCGCGCGTCTGCCCGGTACTTGGGCGAGCGAGTACCACCGCCACGCCGCCTACCAGGACCAGTTCCCCACCATCGAACGGCTCTGGGACACCGGCCACGTCGACTACATCGTCAGCCAGTACGTCCTCGGCCATGACGCCGTCCTCCACGGCCCCGGCGACGAGCAGCTCTACGTCACCGACGGGCCCCGCTACCCTCACCAGTTCGTGGTGGCCCCGCTGGAGCCGGAGGGTTGCAAGCCGCACCACTTCCGCGGAGTGGACGAGCCGAACGGCATCGCCGTCCCCAACGACCCGGTACATGCCGCCGCCGCGGTCGCGCGCCGCGTGCTGCCCCGCTACCGCGCGGCTCTGGACACCGTCCGCCACAACGCGCGCGTCCAGCCCGAGCCGCCGCACCGTCCCGCCGCACCGGAGGTCGCCCAGACCCTCACGCTGGTCTGGTACCCGGACGGCGTGGTGGGAGCGCCGTACGCGAGCGTGCCCGCCGAGGCGCGCACCGTGCTGTACGGCTGCTACTTCCAGTACAGCCCGCACGAGTCGGCGTTCGTCCTGCCCGCTTCCTACAGCACCGAGGCCCGTGCGCTGCTGCTCCAGACCGCCGTCCGCCTGCTCACCGCCCAGGGCATCGGGGTCAACTTCCGCCACGCTGCCCCCGCTCCCGCCCTGCCGCCACGCCCGCGGACGGCGACGCTCAGTACGCCGCCGTCCGCCGCGCGACGGTAGAACCTGGGCCCTCATCCCGGAGTTCGCCGCTGTCCGATCCTGACCAGCGGATGCTGCTGCACGACGTGGCCGACCGGCTCAACACCGTGGCCGACCACCTCCCGCTCACCGACCAGATCCACCCCGTCCCAGGGCTGAGCGAGATCCTGGACGACGAAGTCCGCCATCTGGCCCGCCTGCTGGGCTACCTGGCCGGAGAGAGCGCCTTCCGCCACCGGGCCGCCACCCGCTACCCCCACCAGCCCACGGCCACCGACCGCCGCACCACCCTCGCGCTGGCCAGCGCCGCCCAGCCCACCGGTGCCGCACTTGCCGCCCTCGGCGCCGCCGTCCACCACCTCGGCCTCCTGGCCCACCTCACCCACCAGGCCCCCAGTGCCGCCCGCGACCGGGCGATCGCCATCACACACCAGGAACTCGTGGGCTGCATCGGCGACGCCCGTACGCACCTCGCCCGCGCCGCGAAGCAACTGCGCGTCGCCGCCGACACCCACGGGGTCCCCGCCGTGACCGTGCCGCAGCCACCCGCAGCTTCCGCTGCCGCATCCCGTAACCGCTGAGCCACCCGCATTCTTCGGAGAACCGTCATTCCCCTGCACACCTCAGCCCGCCGTTCCGCTCTCCTGCTCACCGCCGTCGTATCCGTCGTGCTGACCGTGTCCGCCTGCGGCCCTTCCGGCAGCGCCGACACCGACGCCACTGCTCGGGTCACGCACACCGCCTCTCCCGCGCCGACCGCCGAGCCGGCCCTGACGGAGCAGAAGACCCTCGCACAGATCGCGCACTACTCCAAGATCAACAACCGGGCCAACGCGCACAACAACCGCAAGCTCCTCGACACCATCGAGGACGGCCCGCTGTATGCGATGTCGGTCGCGGACTACCAGCAGGACGAGGGCCTGCCCAAGGCCGATCGCGAGACGTACAAGCCGTGGTCGTACGACCTCTCCTCCACCGATGTCTACGTCCCCCGTTTCACTGCCGGCCAGCCCAAGTGGTTCGCCGCCGTCACCTACAGCGGCAAGAACGACAAGGACGCCCGGGTCCTGATCATGGCCGAGCAGGCCAAGACGCGGCGGTGGGAGATGGTCGCCGCCGTCGACCTCGACGACACCAAGCAGCTGCCCAAGATCGCCCTCGACGTCGGCGGCTACGCCAGCGCCATCGACGCGACCTCCGCCAAGAACGTCGCCGCCCCGGTCGGCGTCCTGCGCGACGCCGTCCTGGACAACTTCGCCACCGGGGGCGACCTGAGCGGCAAGAAGGTCTTCGCCACGACCAAGACGTCACAGCAGCAGATCAAGGTCCACGACAAGACCACGGTCAAGTTCGGCAGCCGCGGCACCACCGAATTCTCCTCCGCCGCCACCGAGTTCCCCGGCAGCTACGCGCTGAAGACCGCCGGCGGCGGCGCGCTCGTGGTCTTCGCACACACCCACACCCAGCGCGACGCCGTCGCCCACTCCGGGCTGCAGATCGTGCCGGGGAAGAAAGACCGCGCCTGGCTCAAGGACAGGCCGAGCCCGTCCTTCACCTACACGTTCACCTGCTCCGACGTCGCCACCGTCCCGGCCACGCCGGGCAAGGCGACGCTGATCGGCTACACGTGCCGCCGTACCGACGCCCACGGCATGGCCGCCGCCTCGTGACCACCATCCCAACGACCCGCCTACACGGGTAACTGCCCTTGCACATAACCGAGTTCACCCACGCGCTCGCCGACCGCCTGCCCGGCTGGCAGCCTTCCCCGACCGCGGTAGCCATCGCCGACGACCCGGCCAGCAACCGGATCTGGGACAGCGGCCCCCTGCCGTATGCCGCGTTCTCAACGGACAATGTCCAGCGCAGCGTGCTGACGCACCACTGGGGCCTGCAGCTGTACGTCATGCCCCGCCCCCACCGCCCGGACCAGTACCTGGTGCTGCCGATGCTGCCCGCCAACACCAGCCACCAGCACGTCCAGGGTCTCCGAGCCCCGCGCGGCATCGCCGTGCCCGCCGACCCCGTCCGGGCCGCGCCCCGGCTGCACCGCCGGCTGCTGGCCGGCTACCGCTTCGCGTCCCCCGCCCCGATCCGGCGCAGCAGCCCCGGCCACCTCCAGGTCCACGTCACCTTCGACGCCCAGCGGCGTCCGCGGATCCGCACCGGCTACATCGGCGCCTTCCTCGAGCTGCTCGCGCACGGCGCCTTTCTGCTCGACCCCGCCACCGGCGAATGCCACCTGCCGGACACCCTCACCGCCGAGCAGACCAGGCGCCAGCTGATCAGGAGCCTGCAGCGCCTGCGGCACCGCGACTTCCACATCACGGTGCACTCCGCCGACGGCCCGCGCTCCCACCACCCGCCCCTTCCACGGATCAACCCACGCAAGGGGCACCGCCGATGAGCCAGAGCCACGACGCCTTCGTCCACGCCCGCCTGACCACCTGGCAGCGCCGTCTCAAGGACACCGCCGCCGGCCTGGTCCCGCCGCAGACCGGCAGCGCACAGGCAGCGTTCGTGCCGGTGCTCGACCAGCTGGTCGCCGTGTACAACCTTGCCTCCGGCCTCGTCGCGGATCTGCGCCAGTCCGCAGACAGTTCCCTCGCGACGACCGCCCCGGGACGCGCATATCTGGCCCAGCTAGCCACCGCGCTCGCGCACAGCAACCGTGCCGCAACCCACCTGAGCACGGCCGTGTTCGGCCTCGCCGACGCCCACCGGCTCACGCCCCGGCCCGGCACCGCCGCCCCGGTCGAGAGCGAGCTGAGCATCACACTCGGCCACGCCGCCGCGCTGCGCAGCCTCCAGCGTGCTCTTGAAGCCGTCCCCAGCGCGCCCCCTGACGCTCACCCCGGCTCGGCGCCTTCCCCGATGCCCACTGTCAGCGAGCAGCACCGCCGGGCCGCCGACACCGGCAGTGTCCATCCCGTACGCCGCCGTCCCTGAGCAGCGGCGTCAACCACCCGCCGTCCGAACGTCCTTGGAGAACTCCCTGGCCACCCGTTCCTTCATCGCCCGCCCCACCGACACCGGGTATGCCGGCGTCTACGTGCACTGGGACGGCCACCCCAGCCACCACCTTCCGCTGCTGCTCGGCGCTCACCGGTACCGTTTCGGCGGCGACCTCGACGCCCTGTGCCGGCACCTGATCGACGAGGCACCCGAGGGCTGGTCCCAGCTGGGCACCGACCTCCTCGACGGAGCCCCCGAACCGCTGCGTGCCGAACTCGTCGGCGGCGACGAGCACCCCAGCAGGAAGCTCGACAACGTCCGCGTCATCACCGTCGGCGCAGCCGAGCCCGAGCCGTGGACCATCACCGAGAAGTCCCACCGGGGCCTGGACTGGGGGTATGTCCTGCACCCACAGCACGGCATCGAGGTCATCTCGCTCCACACGGAGGACCGCGGTCCCGTCGTGGCCTGGGACACCGACCCACACGCCCGGTTCAGCAACGCCGCCTACCGCTGGCGACCCGGCCACCCGGTCCCGGCCACCCTGCCGCCCCGGACCACCGCCCCCAACACACCAGCCGCGGCTCCAGCGCCGACCGCCACCGCACGGACCGCTCCCCGCCACTGACCCCTTCTCGCCCCCCTGCCGCGGAGAACCTCCTGCCTTCCCCCACCGCCAAGATCACCGTCGTCATCGCCACCCGGCTCCGGCCCGACCGGCTCGGCTACCTGACCGCCCTGCACGACAGCCTCACCCGGCAGAGCGTGCCGTGGGAGGCGGTGATCTCACTCGACGGCGCCGACCCCACCCGTTTGCCGGCGCCCCTCGCCGCCGACCCGCGTGTACGCGTCCTCGCGTTGCCCCGCCCGGTCGGCGCCGCCTGCGCCCGCAACCTCGCCCTCAACGACGTGCGCACCGAGTACGTCAACTGGGCCGACGACGATGTAGTTGCTGCTTAATGACCGTGTCGCATTGCCAAGCCCACGTCAGATAGGGCCTGTTGCAGTGTGTTGCACTCTGCCGTGTCGGAAACCTATGGTCTCCGGCCATGCAGAAGATCAGCTTTTCGGCTTCGGGCTGGGAGACCTGGGATGTGGCGCGTCAGCCGCTGATCCGCGAGCAGATGCCGGTACTCATTGATGACGACTTGCTCTTTGAGGACGCACCCGGGTCCCCACGACCGACGACGGTGGCGAACAGGTACCTCGGGGAGCTCCCGATCAACGGCGCGCCAGCGGTACGGACATGGGAGAACAGCGCCAGCTGCCTCTCTGCGTGGCTCTCATTCCTCCAGGAGCGCGGAGTTCATCCCTTCAACGACCGCCAGGAGTTGCGTGGTGCGCTGAGCATGTACGCCGAGTACCGACTGGCCGGCCCCCTGAAGGCGCGGTGGGACCACACCACGTGGAATCTGCACGTGAGCATCCTGTCCGCCTTCTACGACTGGGCGAAGGACGAAGGCGAGCTCAGCGTCGTTCCCTTCACCTACCGCATGGGGCACAGGATGGCCCACGGCGTGCTGGAGAAGGTCAGGAAGAACATGGCCAAGCTAGGACGCCCTCGGCCTCACACGACGATCAAGCATCTGGAGTGGGACTTCGCCGAGCTCTTCGTGCGAGCACTCGCTGGTCTCGACCCACTCGGTGAACCTGACCTCCGCTACCGCCGTCCCCGGGAAGGCGCCCGGAACTCCGCGATGGGCGGCTTCGTCCTGTCCAGCGGGCTGAGGCGCAAGGAGTTCACCCACCTGACGACCTACGAGATCCCGCCGCTCCCAGCCCGCCCGACGACGCTTCCCGTGCTCTTCCCGCTCGCGTACGCGATCACCAAGGGCGAGAAGGACCGTACGACGTGGATCCACTACGAGCCGCTGGCCACGATGCACCAATACATCGACCTGGACCGGGCCGCCTCGGCGGAGGGCTTCAGGTGGCGGCCCCCGTCGAAGCTCGGCGAGCCGCTGTATGTCGAGGAGCCCGAATGGGAGGGAGCGCGCCTCAACGGGGTACGTCGCTCGTGGAAGAGTCTGCGGCCGGCCGAGCGCCTGTGCCTGATCACCCCCGAGGGCCAGTCCCCGCTGGTGGGCCTGCAGTCCACCGGCGAGCCGTTCGTCGACTGGGCGACCGTCTTCCGCCGCACATCGGCACGCATCCGCGAGAGATACGAACCGCGGTTTCCGACCGTGGCGCCCCACCGGCTGCGCCATTCGATGGCGATGCGGACCTTGGAACATCTGATCAAGGGCTACTACGCACGGCTTGCCGACCTGGTGGAGGGCACCGATCCCGATGCAGCGCTCGCGCTTTACCTGCGCAAGCACGAGCCGATGCTCATCCTGCGTGACCTGCTCGGTCACTGGAGCGTGACGTCCACGGAGCTATATATCGCGCGCCTGGACATCACCCGGATCTACAAAGATCTCTACCAGAGTGCGCTCGCCCGGATCGATAAGGCCGCCGCAGCCGAGGCAGACGCCGAGTTCGACGGCGAGGTGAACGCCTGATGCCCGCCACCATTGTGGACGAACCGCTGGGTGTCCACTTCATCTTCGTCGACGGCACCGACTGGACGGTCAGGCTCGCCGGATTGCCCAACCCGCAGCTGGCACGTGACCTGGCGGTAGGTCTCGCGGCCAACGCCCATCCCCATGGAGGCATCAAGAGGCGGGGCACGGCCAATGGTTACGGGATCGCCGCGCGGAGGATGGTCCACGCGCTGGCGAAGGACGGCTTCAGCGGGCCCGCCTCCGAGCTGACCCGCGGCGTGCTGATGCGGTTCTGGATGGCCAGCAACCACACTCGGGAGCGAAACACCCGTCAGCTCCTCAAGGACCTCGACTTGACCACCGGGTGCTTGCGCCCGGATGTGCGCGCGTACCTCGACGGCGAACCTGTCCAGGCCCGGCCGGTGCTGAGCACGTACAAGGCGTACACCGACGCCGAATGGGAGCGGTTGGAGACGACGTGCCGGCGCGCGGTCGACGAGAGCTACGCCCGCTACAAACTGGCAGTCCAGAGCGACAAATGGGGCTCAGATCCACTTCTCACCGATCGGGAGGACGCGGAGGAGGACATCGCGTGGCTCATGATCAGGCGCGGCCCGCTGACGTACAACGCATACCTCGACTACTTTCGGGCCCGCACTGGTGAAAAGCGCGGAATGCGCAAGACGTTCTCCACCACTGGCTGCTCAGCCGCGCAGCAGGTGCGGGACGATCTCTTCCCGAGCCGCCCGATCATGGCCGCCTACAAGGCGCTGCTCGGCGTGTACTGCGGCGTCGTGCCCGACGGCATCGCCGACCTCGGCGTCGGCGACTTGGAATGGGCGGGCGACGCGACGATTCTGCTGTCCTACGTGAAAGGCCGTACGACACGGGAGAGTTCCGTCCTGACGGGTCCCGCAGTGCGCCTGCTGGAGCAGTGGCTGGATCATTCCTCCACGCTGCGGCGATTTGCCGCCGACGACCTCAAAGAGGAGCTGTGGATCGGCACCACCGAGCACAAAGCTGACGCGGCCCGCGATCATGTGAAGGGAGCGCATCGGCGCAAGTTCGTGGAACTGAGCGGGCTCGTCAATGACCAAGGCCGAAAGTTCTCCATCCATGGAGGACGCATCCGGCACACCTACGACGAGCGGCTGGCCCGTCGTGGCTGGACCGGTCGCGCGTTGATCGATCCGAACCACAGTGCGCGCACCGAGGGAGATCACTACGCCACTCCCACCGACCCCGACCAGCTCGACGACATCGATTCGATCATCAACGACGGGCAGGCCGACATCCTGCGCAAGGCGCTTCCGCCCGTCGTTCTGACCAGCGAGAGGGCCGCGCAGTTCGCGGCTGACTTTCCCGACGAGGTACGGCGCTTGGGCCTGGATACGGCCGCCATCGCCGAACTCGTCGGCGGCGAGCGCGATGTGTTCACTGCGGCCTGCACCAACCAACTGGCCGGAGTCCATGGCCCGGCCGGGAAGCCGTGCCCGGCGCGCCCGTGGGTGTGCCTGCTGTGTCCGCTGGCGGTGTTCTTGCCGCGGCATGCGTCGAACCTGCTGCGGCTCGACGCCTTCTTCGCCCGCCAGTTCCAGCAGATGACGACCGACCACTACCTGCGGGTGTTCGGCCCGTACGCGCACCGGCTCACCCACGACATTCTGCCGAAGTTCTCTACGGAGGCGAAGGCGAAGGGCGCGCTGGACGTGGCCGACGACGACAGCGAGATCCCTCTGCGGCCCGAGGAGGCCACCCGATGAAGCTCCCCCGCCCGCTGCGGGCCCCGGCCACGATCACCCGCCGGCCCGTCTCCGCTTTCGCCGGCTGCTACGTCCACGAGGCCATCGGCATGGCTCTTCTGCCCGGCTCCGTACGCTCGCGGTTCGAGGATGACCTGTGGGACATGTGGGGTCTGGCCGACAAGCCCCGGTCCATCAAGCGGCACGAGCTGACCTGGAACTTCTTCAAGATCGTGAATCCGAAGTGGCGTGTGGTCGCCAAGGAGATCCTGATCGCTCTACTCGCCCCGCAGCACGACAGCGTGTTGGAGTGCGCTCTCGCGCTGCGCAAGAACCGCAGTCCCCGTACCTGCAACCGCTTCCTGCGGCAGTTCACCGCGTGGTTCAACTGGCTCACCGCGAACGGGGTCACTTCCCTGGATGAGGTCACGCAGGAGCACTGCGACAGGTTCGCCGCCGAGGCACAGTGGTACGTCCCCAAGCCGGATGCAGCACCGGTCCAGGCGGAGCCTGAGACGCTGGCCGAGAGCGTCCGTGTCGTACAACTGATCACGCTGTACGCCGATTTGCTGTCCACGGACAGCTACCGGGCGGGTTTCGTCCCGTGGGACGGCCGGAGCACGATCAAGGTCGTCGGCGGTACGTGGCTGCGGGCCAATCGCACCCCCTCGGTACCCGATCACCTCCTGCAGCCTGTGCTGGCCACCTGCCTCTATCTGGTCAACACGGTCGGGCCGCACCTCGCCGATCTCGTCGAGAAGGTCCGCGAGGACGCGGCCATGGCGAAGGACTTCCCGCGTGCCACGCTGGCCCACGTCCCGGACTTGAAGCGCCTGATCGCCCAGATGCACGCCGATCGCGTGCCGTTGCCGCAGGCCGACGGCCGGGCCGACAGCCTGCGCATCAGCACCGGTGACCTCGCGCCTTTGAAAGACCTTGCGTGGTATCGCCTCGCGTACCAGGTCGGCACGAGCACCATCGCCGGAGAGTACCTGCGCGAGAGGATCGCGCCCGAGCTGCTCGCGCTCGCCGAGGACGTGGGATTCGAGAACTACTGGGCACGCACCGCACCCACGATCGCCCGCGAGGAGGACGGCGCACTGGTGCCGTGGACAGCCCCGCTGTCCGACGCCGGGGTCGCGTCGATGGTCGCCAACGTTCTTGCCGCATGTCTGGTGGTGACCAGCGCGCTCAGCGGTATGCGCAACAGCGAGCTGCTCGAGCTCAGCGTCGGCTGTCGGCGCCAGACCCGGACCAAGTCGGGCGGTACCCGGTACCGGCTCGCCGGCCGGTTGATCAAGGGTCAGAAGCTCGGCGGGGTGCCCGACGAGTGGGTCGTGATCGAGGACGTGCACCGCGCCGTCGCCCTGGCTGAGCGTCTGCTGGGGGCGCCACCCGGCGCCGCGTTGTTCAACACGGCCGCCCTGTCGTTCAGCCTCGACCGCATGAGGAAGTGGCTGGAGGAGTCGGGGAACCGGGAGCGCTGGGGTCTGCCGGTCATTCCGGCCGGCCCCATCAGCGCCCGGATGCTGCGCCGGACGCTCGCTCTGTCGATCGCCGCGCGGCCCGGCGGGCTGCTGGCCGCGAAGATTGCGCTGAAGCACATCTCCGTCGCCACGACAGAGGGGTACGCCGCGCGCCCCGGCGGATCCCAGCGGCTGTTCCTCACCGAGGTCGAGGAGGCCGAGCAGGAGAAGCACATGGAGCTCACCGTGGAGGCGTTCCGCGACCTCAAGGAGGGCCGCAAGCCCGCCGGTCCCGGTGCCCGCGGGTTGATCGAGGCACTCCAGCATGTGGATGCGCAGCTCAACGAGGCCGCCCGTCACGATCCGAAGGTTCTGGAGGATGACCGGCACCTGGAGAACCTTCTGAGCAAGCTATCGAAGGTGCTTCACGTCGGAGCGGCGAACTTCTGCTGGTTCCGCGACCCGTCCAAGGCGCTGTGCCTCAAGCTCGCGGGCACTCCGAACGCCAAGAAACCGCTGGTGGGGATGTGTGACTCGGCCCGCTGCCCGCAGGCTACCCACCACCACAGTCACCGGCCGGTGTGGCTTGGGCAGGTCACCGTGATCGACACCTTCGTCGAGAGCCCTCGGGTGGCCAAGGGCGAGAAGAAGCGGCTCCTGCCCGAACGCGACCGTGCCCTGCGCGTGGTCGCCGAGATCGACGCAGCTTCTACGGCGGCGTGAGAGAGGAATGTGATGGCTCGGCTCACCGAGGAGGACAAGGCCCGCAACGAGGCCGCCATCCGGGCCGCGATGGAGCGGATCTTGAGCGGCAACCTGCCGCCGGGCGGCAAGACCGATCTCAAGACGCTCGCTGCGGTCGCCGGAGTCACCCGCACTGGCTTCTACCCGAAGAAGAACCGCGACGGCACCCCCAGACCCGGCGCCTACCAGCACCTGGCCGAAGAGTTCGAGCACCGGGTGCACGAACTCCAGCAGGCCGGGAAGATCGTCGACCCACGCGAGGCACAGATCGAGCGGCTGAAGGCCGAGCGAGCGGAACTGAAGAACCGCGTCGCGGTCCGCGACGCGCTACTGGAGGAGCTCACCGGATTCAAGCAGCTGGCGATCTCCCGGCTGGCCGCCCAGCACGAGGAGATCGAACGCCTCCGCCGTCAGATCACCGACGGCGCCAACGTCCGGGCGCTGCCCGCCGCCGCAGACCGCACAGCGCCGTATGGATCTTGCAGTTGACCGATCCAATCCCGTCCGCCGCAAGCGGATCTCCAGGTCCCGCGGACGGTCAGCCGCTACCGCGCCGCAGAGCGCGTCCCTCGGCCCTTGAGCATCAGCACTTCGGTGTCCGCCGGCCTCGCTGCCCTCGCGTCCGAGGCGGAAGCATCCTCGTTCCGCGGTGCGGGTCGTCCGCCGCGATCACGGTGTCGTCCGCCGGGGCGCCGACGCACATCCACCGGCCACCCCGCGCCTCGCGGTCTACCGCCCCGGCACGACGGATCTCCACCCTTGTGTAGCTGGCACTGCCGGTCCTCGGCTGACCCGCCCGCTGGACGCCCTGCCCCGGCCGCGGCGCGGCGCACCTGTCCTGCCTGCGCGACTGCGGACTGGTCGACTCCCGGCTGCAAGGGAGAGCCTCGGTGTACTGCAGGAGCGTCCAGGGACGATCACCGCTTTCACGGCCACTTCTCGCCGGACAGTGGCGGGATGTCCGACATGTGCCTGCGCGGGCTGATCAAGCAGGTGCATCGGATACAGATCCACCAATGTTGGGTAAGGCATCTGCACAGTGTGGGGTGTGCCGGGAAGCCCGGTCGGAGGTCGACATCACGTTGATCTTTGCGGCGGCGAGGGCCGTGTCCGGGGCGCAATAGCTCGTCGTAGCGGTCGTGTCCTCGTCTTTCATCTGTGCTGGCTGCGGGGGTGAGGAGGCCGCGCATGCGTGCATACGATCTGGCGGATCCTTATCCGTCGGTGTCGACGGACGACGATGCTGTGGCGACGGCCCGGTTGTTCGTCGAGCGCCGGTTGCCGGCGCTGTTGGTGGTCGACGCCGATCAGCGGCCGTACGCGGTCGTGCCCGGCTCGCAGCTGCTGAGGGTCGCGTTGCCGGACTTCGCGCTGGAGGAACCGGCGCTGGCCGTCTCTCTGCGTGAGGCCGATATCGAGAGCCTGCCGGAGAAACTCCGCGGGCTCACCGTCGCGCAGTGGATCCCGCGGCACGGCGCCGTGCCCGCCGTGGTCGGCCCTGATGCCGGTGCAGCGGAGATCGCCGTGCTGATGGCCAGGACGCATACGCCGTTGGTGGCGGTCGTCGAAGCGGACGGTGAGCGGACCCGGACGGTCGGGGCGATCACCGCGGCCCGGCTGATGGACTACTTCCTTACGCAGGGGTGAGCAGGGGCGGGGCGGTAGCGCTGCTCCCGCGCGCAGACTCGAAGCAGGTGCCGTCGGTCCTGATGAGGGGTGACGAGCGGTGACGAGGCCACGTCGTACGAAGGTGAGGCTGTGGCGGTGGCGGCGCAATGCGCTGCGGCGGCGCTGTGACGTCATCGAAGCCTGGGTGGTGCTCGCCGCGTGGGGACTTGCGGTGGTGGGCGGTCTGCTCGCGGCCGTGACGAGCGCGGGGGCAGCGGAGCGGGTCTTCGACCGGCAGCGCAGTGGGCGTCAGGCGGTCTCGGCGGTGCTCACCGAGGATGCCCCGGCACAGGCTCATATCAGGGCGGTGCACAACAACCGGGTGTGGGTGACGGTGCGCTGGACGGTGCCGGACGGCTCGGTCCGTACGGGGGAGGCCAGGGTGGTGCCGGACACGGCGGCGGGGAGCCGGGTCACGGTCTGGACGGACGAGCGTGACCGACTGGTGTCGGCGCCTCTGAGCCCCATGGAATCCGCAGTGCAGGCGGCCGTGCTGGGTGCGCTGGCCGCGGTCGGCACGGGCGGAGCGGTGTGGGGAGGCGTCCGAGTTGTGCGCGGGCGTGTGGATCGGTGGCGGATGAAGCAGTGGGCCGCCGAATGGCGGGAGTTCGGCCCCCGGTGGGGACGCATGACCGGCTGAGAGGAGGTCCCGCCTACGGCCCATGGTGTACCCGGGCCGGGGTGGGAGGCGTGCGCTGGGC
>NZ_JAAKZX010000299.1 GCF_011045025.1 Streptomyces ureilyticus | reverse complement strand
GGGTGGCGTAGGCCTCCGCCATGTCGAGGACGCTCGCGGTGGCCGGTAGATCGTGATCGAGTGGCCGACCTGGTCGATCGGCCTGCTGGATTCGACCAGCGCCTCGAGCGGCCCCCCGGGCTCGGCCTTGGCGACCGCCGAGTTCGAGATGACGAGCAGCCCGCGCACGTCCTCCGGCTTCGCCGTGAACGGATCGCGGGCGTCGATGCCGTAGTACGACGGGACCCCGCTCCCCTTGTAGACGAGCCAGACCCGTTCGTCCGGGTAGCGCTGCCGGAGGCGGTCGGCCAGCCGTCCCAGGTCCTGGCCCCAGTCGACGTTCGAGTCGTGCAGATGCAGATGCGTCTTCGCGGTCCCGCCGAACGCCTCATTGGAGTACGGCAGGTAGTACGGGAAGGTCCGCAGCGAACTGACCGCGACGAACACGACCAGCGCCGCCGTCATCCCGTACGCCCACCGTCTGCGGTGGACGAGTACGCCGGCCGTGGCGACCGCCAGGAACATCGGCAGGAAGATGGCGTACCGGACTCCGAAGCCGCGCGACCCGTCCAGGAGCACGGCCAGCAGCACCGCCGGGAGCAGCAGCAGGTACGCCGCCGCGGGCCTCAGGCGGCGAGCCGTCAGCACGGTCACGGCGCCGGCCGCCCACAGCGCGAGCATGCCCAGCGGTGTCTTCACCAGCACCGCGGCCGGCAGGTAGTACAAGAGCGAGCCGAAGTAGCGCCGGCCGAACAGGAAGCCGCCACCCTGCGTCGAGTACTCGATGCCGAACTGGATGCGCATCCCGTCCCGGTACGGCTCCGGCACGGGCAGCCAGGCGGTGACGAGGCCGCGCTTGCCGCCTATGTCCGGCACATTCCTGGGTGTCGTCCAGGGCGGGCGCGGGTCGACGGCCAGGTAGGCGGCCCACACCACGGCGACGGCGACGAGCGCCACACCGGCCGCCGCCATGACGCCGTACGCGATCAGTCGCAGCGTCCCGCGTCTGCCGGGGTTGAGGCCGGGTGTGCGACGGGCGGACCAGAACGACCAGGCGGCCAGGAGCAGCAGCACCGGCGCCGCCGCCAAGGTGTTCATACGGGTCGCCAGGGCCGCGCCGAGGGCCAGGCCGGCCAGCGGGAGATAGCGGAACGGAGCCCCGCGCGCCCGCCAGAGCAGCCACACCGAGGTCAGCAGGAAACCGGCCGCGGGCACGTCGAGTGTGGCCAGCGATCCGTGCGCGATGATGTCCGGTGAGAACGCGTACAGCGCGAGTGCCGCCACCCCGCCCGCCGCGCCGACGAGATCGCGCGCGAACGCGAAGACGACCAGGCCGAACAGCAGGGTCAGCGCGATCACCGGGAGTCGCGCGAACAGCATCACTCGCCATGGGTCGTTGCCCGCTTTGTACAGCACATGCCGTCCCAGCGCCGTCTGGTCGCCGGTGAAGCCGGGGTCGAGGTGCACATCGGTGAAGGCCAGGCCAGACGTGATGATCAGCTTGCCGAGCGGCGGGTGCTCGGGGTTGTAGCGCAGGTCGCGCTGCTCCAGGTAGACCTCGGCCGTCCCCACGTACACGGGCTCGTCGATGGTCGGCGTCTGCTGCACTGCCGTGGTGATCATCGCGGCGGCCATCTGGGCCAGCAGTACGGCCACGATGAGCGGGAGCAGCCAGCGCCGGTGCCGGCGCAGTACCTCGAGACGGCTCCGTAGGGTCCTGGCGGACGCCGGGGCGGAGCCGTCGCGACCGTCGGGACCGGGCGCGGTGGCGGTCGGTTCGGCGTGCCTGATCGCCATGAACATCGGCATACGCATGACTACGTCCGTCCCGTACAAGACTGCTCATTCCCGCGCGTATCGTCCGGCCCTCGCCCCCGTACGGGCCGCCTCTACAGGCCTGAGAAGCCGTCAGATGAAGTCAGTTGGCGGTTCCTGACACGGCTGTCGTCGGCGTGGACTAGATTTCAAACGCTCTCGGTCCCCCCAAGCCTGAATCCCCGAGGGCGCTGTGAGAAGAACGCTGGAGCGGCGCATGCATGTGTCCGAAGTTCCGTCATCGGCTCTGCCCTTGATGCAGGGAGGACTTGCCGACAGTCTCTTCGACACGGCGGAGCGCATACCGTTGCTTCCGCAGGTCGCGCGCCGTTCCGAATCCTCTCCCCCCACCTGGTCGCCGATGACCGCGGTCGAGTTGCGGGACGAAGTGGTCGATCTTGCCAGGGGGTTCATCGCCTCGGGGCTGTATCCGGGACACCGCGTGGCCATCATGGCCCGTACGCGCTACGAGTGGACCGTGCTCAGCTACGCGCTGTGGGCGGTGGGAGCCGAGATCGTCCCGATCTACCCGACCTCCTCGCACGACCAGGTCGCGTGGATCCTGCGCGACGCGAAGTGTGCGGGTGTGATCGTCGAGGACGAGCAGGGCCTCATGACGGTCGGCTCGGCGTGCGCCGCGCTGCCGCAGTTGCGCCATGTCTGGCAGTTGGACGCCGGTTCCCTCGCCCAAATCGTGGAACTGGGCCGGTCGGTACCGCGCGAGGCCGTCGACTCGATGCGCCGGATGGTGGTCCCCGGATCGACCGCGGTCATCGCGTACACGTCCGGCACGACAGGGCACCCCCGAGGCTGCGCTCTGAGCCATCGCAATCTGGCGAGCCCCTGCGACGCGCTGCTGGCCGGCTGGGCCCATACGACGGCGCCGCCCGGCCGGCAGCCGGCCATCCTCGCCTTCCTGCCCTTCTCCCATGTGTACGGCCTCATGATCCAAGGGATCTGTGTACGCGGCGGGCTGCTGCTGGGGCACGAGTCCGAGATGAACGGTGAGGCGCTGTCCGAGGCTTTCCTCTCCTTTCGCCCCACTTTCGTGTTCGGCGTTCCGTTCGTCTTCGAGAAGATCTACAAGAACTTCCTGCGCGAGGCCCAACAGACGGGCCACGGCGCCCTGTTCGACCGCGCGGCACGCGTCGCACGGCGATTCGCCGCCGCCGTGGAACGGCAGCAACTGGGCACGGGCGCCGGGCCCAGCCTCGAACTGCGTGCCCAACACGCCTTCTACGAAAGGACGGTGTACCGGAAACTGCGCGCAGCCCTGGGCGGAAGAGTCTGCGGCGCGTGTTCGGGCGGCTCGCCCCTGAACCGCCAACTCGCACTCTTCTACACGGGAATCGGGATCTTCATCCACGACGGGTACGGGCTCACGGAAACGGGTGGCGGGATGACCGCACAGCCCGTCGGACGGCACAAGTTCGGCACCGTCGGACGTCCGCTGCCGGGCATGGAGGTCCGCGTGGCCGAGGACGGGGAGATCCTGGTGCACGGCCCCTCGGTGTTCCAGGGCTACATCAATGACGTACCCGGCACTCAGGAAGCGCTGCGCGGCGGCTGGCTGGCCACGGGGGACATCGGCCGGATCGACATGGACGGCTATCTGGCCATCACCGGGCGCAAGAAGGAGATCATCATCACGAGCGGCGGCAAGAGCGTGGCTCCGGCAGCCCTCGAAGAGCGTCTCCGGGTCCATCCGCTCATCCACCAGGCGGTCGTCGTGGGTGACAACCGCCCCTGTGTCGGGGCCCTGATCACCCTGGACCCGGAATTCCTCGCCCACTGGCGCGCGACCCTGCCCCTGGGGGGCCAGGCGTCGAACCGGGAGGTACGGGAGCAGAACGCCCTGCGGGAAGAGGTCAGGCGCGCGATCGCGGCGGCCAACAGCTCGGTGTCGCGTTCCGAGTCCATCCGGGTGTTCCGCATCCTCCCGGAACCCATCGACCCGGCCACCGGGCTGATGACACCGTCGATGAAGCTGCGCAGGGACGCCATCGCGCATCACTTCGCGGCCGAGATCGACGCGATGTACGCGACCTCGAGAGCCGCGCGACGCAGCCCGGCCGTCGAGTCCTTCGCATGGGAGGACGACAACGTGTTCCGGTGAGCCGGCCCTGAGCGGCAGGGCGTCACACGGGTGGGCCGGTCCCGCATGCGGGGTCCGGGGGCGGCGCCTAGAAAGGCGGATATCTGAGTCTCGTGCCGCCAGTCAGGGGCGTGACAGCGTCCGCTGACCTTCGTAGGAGCCGAGTATGACCACCCGTTCGCCGTTCCCGCCCGACCACTCCGGCATACCTGTCGAGGTTGAGGCCGACGCACACCCGCCGCCGACGGCACCACCCGTCCACCACCTGGGATCCGCCGCCCCGGCGAGGGAGGAGGAGCCCGCTGCCACGCCCCTGCACACCCCCCTCGGCCCTGTGGTCATGCCGTTCCTGGACTTGCCGTCGGCAGCGGGAGAGGACGACCTCGACTTCGGGGTGTCACACGCGGATCCCGTCGCCGGGCTGGTGCACGCCGCCGCCGTCGACCGGCCGCTGGACGAGGTCATAGAGCTCGTCGAGCTGCTCGAGGAGTCACCGGAGTACGCGAGCGCCACGGTCGACGCGCTGCGGGCGGTCGGCACGGACCGTTCCGTGGACGACGTGATCCGGCTGGTGGCCGCGCTGACCCGGCCGCCGAGGAAGGCCGACAGTGCCGACGACGTGATCCGCGCGGCCGTCCGGAGCCGCCCTGTCGAGGACGTCACGCGGCTGATGGCCTTCCTGCACCTGTCCCGGCAGGACCCACACTGCGCGGAAGAGGCGGCGCGGGCAGCCGCCACGAGCCGCCCGGTGGAGGAACTCGTGCAGCTGATCGGCCGCCTGGCCCACGAGCGGGACGTACCTCCCGAACGGCAGCCCGTGCGGGAGGCGTCGAGGCAGTCCGCCGCCGGCCCGGCCATGGCCGGGCCCGAGGACCGTCCGTCGGCGGCGCTGGGTGCCGTCGGCCACGGGACCCCAATCAAGCGCGACCAGACCGCGAAGGACAGCATTCCCCCTGCCGGGCCCGCCTGGCTGCCCTGGGTCGCAGCCACCGCGCTGGTCCTGTGCGGCCTCGCCCACTTCCCGCCGGATGCCGGCAGCGCGTCGGCGGCCGCCTACGGCTTCACCATGGGCGCATCGATGCTGTGCGTCGTGCTGGCCCTGGCCTTGGCCGTGGCTCCTGCTCTGTTCCGCAAGGGGCGACTGCCGCTCCTCGCCGCGGGTGTCGTCCTGCCCACCGCCCTGGCCGTCGCCCAGCTGCTGGAGAGCCAGATCTACTCGCCTGGCCTGACCAGCGCCCTCGCCATCACCGCCGCACCACCGTGGGCCGCCAATCTCGCGGCCACACTAGCGGCGCTGACCGCCCTGACAGCCCTTCTCATGCTGCTGCCGTCCCCGTCCGGACAGGACCGCGGACCCCGGTAGCCCGACCGCGTTCCTCAGCATCCCGCCGCCGAGTGCGAAACATTCGTAATCGGCGGCGATTGTTGTATGGAATTCGACCACAGGTAACTTAAAGCCAACCGGAATCTCCCGCCCCGTATTCCGTTGACTCCGCGAAAGAGCAGCGGTACGTTCTGGCGCGTCCGCTCGGAAACTCATCCGAAACATTCGGAATTCCCGGGCTCGCAGATCAAGTTCAGTCACACCAGTACGTCCCACGCAGCACGCTCGGCACAAGGCACGTGCAGCCGGAAGGAAGACCTGAAGGAAGGGGCGAAATGGTCATGAGTACGTCCATCAGTCACGCGCCGGCACCTCGGCACCGGCGTTCCCGTGCCCGGAGCGCACTGGTACTCGGCATGGCCGGTCTGCTCGCCGCGGCCGGTGTCACCGCCCTCTCGGGGACGGCCGAGGCCGCCAGCACGCTCGGCGCCGCGGCGGCCGAGAAGGGCCGCTACTTCGGTGCCGCGGTCGCCGCCCAGCACCTGGGCGAGTCCGGGTACGCCGCCACGCTCAACACCGAGTTCAACTCGTCGACGCCGGAGAACGAGATGAAGTGGGACGCCGTCGAAAGGACCCGCAACTCGTTCACGTTCGGCGCCGCCGACCAGATCGTCAATCACGCCCAGAGCAGGGGCATGAAGGTCCGCGGGCACACGCTCGTATGGCACTCCCAGCTGCCCGGCTGGGTCGGCGGTCTCGGCGCCGCCGACCTGAGATCGGCGATGAACAACCACATCAACAAGGTCATGCAGCACTACAAGGGCAAGATCCACTCCTGGGACGTCGTCAACGAGGCCTTCCAGGACGGCAACAGCGGCGCCCGGCGCAGTTCGCCCTTCCAGGACAAGCTCGGCGACGGCTTCATCGAGGAGGCGTTCCGCACCGCGCGAGCCGCCGACCCCGCGGCCAAGCTCTGCTACAACGACTACAACACGGACGGCATCAACGCGAAGAGCAATGCCGTCTACAACCTGGTCAGGGACTTCAAGGCACGCGGCGTCCCGATCGACTGCGTGGGCTTCCAGTCGCACTTCAACAGCGCGTCTCCGGTGCCCGGCGACTACCAGGCGAACCTCAAGCGCTTCGCCGACCTCGGCGTCGACGTGCAGATCACCGAGCTGGACATCGAGGGCTCGGGCACGGCGCAGGCCAACAACTACAGCAACGTGGTCAAGGCCTGCCTCGCCGTGTCGCGTTGCACCGGCATCACCGTCTGGGGCGTCACCGACAAGTACTCCTGGCGCGCCAGCGGCACTCCCCTGCTGTTCGACGGCAACTACACCAAGAAGCCCGCGTACCACGCCGTGCTTTCGGCGCTCGGCGGCTCCGGCTGAGGGATGACCGCCCAGGCGGCAAGGAGTGCGTGGCGCGGCGGCCCCGGCCGTCGCGCCACGTCGCCGCGTACGGGACCCGCGATGTACGGGACGACCTCGAGGGCGGAATGCCTCGGCAGATCCCGGGCGTTGAACAGCGCATGTCCCACGACACGAACCAGGACGCCCTGCTCACGCTGCTCGGCGAGTACGACGACGGAGTGCTGGTCACCCTCAAACGCGACGGACGGCCTCAGCTCTCGAACGTCAAGCACGCGTACGACCCCGACGACCGGACCGTGCGCGTCTCGATCACGGACGACCGCGCCAAGACGCACAACATGCGCCGGGATCCCCGGGTGTCGTACCACGTGACCAGCGACGACCGCTGGGCCTACACCGTCGTCGAGGGCGTCGCCGACCTCTCCCCCGTCGCGACGGATCCGCAGGACGAGACGGTCGAGGAGCTCATCCGGCTCTACCGCGACGTCCAGGGCGAGCACCCCGACTGGGACGGCTTCCGCGCCGCCATGGTCCGCGACCGCCGCCTCGTGCTGCGCCTGCGGATCGAGCGGGCGTACGGAGCGCCCCGCGCCCGCTGACTGAACAACGGACGCTTTCGCACCGGCGGGGCTCAGAGCGAGGTACGCGGCACGGTTGCGCTCGGCGAGCCCTCCGAATCTCGAAGGCCGGCGTCGGCCGCCGCCGTGAGCAGACTCGTGGGCGCGGAACCGACCAGGGCGGGCACCGGCGCCTTGCGTGGCATCGGGCGGGCTGTACGCAGGCTGGGGGCCGGGCGGATCGGGACCAGCGGAGCGCGCTCGATGGCACGGGCCCGGCGCGAGAACCAGATGATCTTGCCGCCGGTTCCCGTGGCGCAACAGCCCCAGCCGTCGCTCGCGGCGGCGATATGGGCCAGGCAGCCCGGTTGGGCGTACTTCGAGTGCAGGTCCGCGTCGTTGTCCGCGATCGCGGTGATGAGGTGCTGGCCGGTCCACCACATCTCGATGGTGGTGTTCTTGTCCGTGGCATGCTCGTCGATCGTGTGCAACAGCACCTCGGCGCAGTGGCAGACGGGCTCGACGAGGTCTTCCAGGTTCCAGTACCGCAGGTGGGCGGCCAGAATGCGCCTGACCTGGGCAACCCGTTCCGGGCTGACCTCCACGTCGAGGTGGTAGTAGCAGGGCACTACGGTCTTCATCGTCGTTGGCTCCTCACCGGCGAAGCTCTCGCTCCCCCTCGCCCCTGCGGGCCGAGCCCCGAGCACAAAGCGTGAGCGCTGATCGCTCCTGAGTCACTCCAGGGTGAGAGTGCTACTCCGTTCGTGCAACACGAGAGCCGCGAGCCGGCCACGAACGCCGTATGTCGTTGAAGAGACAACAGGACGTTCTGTGGCGCCACATGCACCATGAGTGAAGGCTTCGACTCTGCAACCGGTCGGCGCCTCTCCGTGCACGGTCGTCGCGCACCGTCCAGGTGAACCGTGCGCACCCGCGAGGAGGAAGGTGACCAGCGAGATGCTGCTGCCCGCCAAAGCCGAGGTCGCCAGGCATCTGGAGCAGTACCGCGCCTGGGAACGCCTGATGCTCGCCGCCCCCGCCGACCGCATGGCGCGGGACAACTTCGAGAGCACCGGCTACACCCTGTGCGTACTGATGGGCAAGCGCTGCGCCCGCGAAGCCGCTGACGCCGCGGAGCGCTACCTGGGCGCTGATTTAGCGGTGCACTTCGCAGGCGGTGGCGGCCGGACCCGCCACCGAACCGGTGCCCGCACCCGACCGACGGGACTCGCGGCAGCGCCGACGCGATAGCCGGACTTACGAAGCCCGGTGCGGTACCGCGCCCCAAGGGGCGCGGGTAACTGCGCGACCAGCCACGACGGACCCGCCGGATCGAACTGCTTTCCCAGCGGAGCGCTTACGCAGAGGTGAACCCATGACGCGGACCCAGGCCGGCGGCCACGCCTCCATCGGCCGCGTCCCCATCCTCGACGTCCGCCCGGTGATCGAGTGCGGCAGGCGTCCGGCAAAGGCGGTTGTGGGCGAAACCTTCCAGGTCACCGCCACGGTCTTCGGCGAAGGCCATGACGCGATCGCCGCCAATGTCGTCCTGTACGACCCGAGCGGCTACGCCAGGCCATGGACCCCGATGCGCGAACTCGCCCCGGGCAGCGACCGCTGGGGCGCCTATGTCACACCGAGCTTGGTGGGCCACTGGACGTACGTGGTGGAGGCCTGGGCCGACCCGGTCACCACCTGGCGCCATCACGCGCAGATCAAGATCCCGGCGGGGATGGACACGGAGCTGGTCCTGGAGGAGGGCGCGCTGCTGTACGAGCGGGCCGCCGCCGGAGCTCCGGACAACGCGGCGGTACTCGCCGCCGTGCAGGCGCTGCGCGACAAGTCCCAACCCCCGGCCGCCCGTCTCGCGGCTGCCCTGGCTCCGGAGGTGGACGCCGTTCTCGCCGAGCACCCCCTGCGTGACAGGGTCACCACATCAGCCCCGTTGCCGTTGTTGGTGGAGCGGGAGCGGGCGTTGTACGGCTCGTGGTACGAGTTCTTCCCGCGTTCGGAGGGCGCCGTCGTGGAGACCGGCAAGCCCACCGTCAGCGGCACCTTCACCACCGCCGCC
>NZ_JAAKZX010000298.1 GCF_011045025.1 Streptomyces ureilyticus | reverse complement strand
GGTCCAGGGGCGGAGCCCCTTGGTATGGGACGGGTAAGGGCGGCGGGGGCGAAAACCCCCTCGAGCCGCGCCAGCCTCCCGTTGTACCGTTCTCGACGTCCCTGCCAAGAGCTTGGCGGGTCATCTACCCCGTACCGGCGGGACATCCGGACACACAACATGTACGTGGGGACTCTGTCCTTCGACCTGCTCCTCGGCGACGTACGGTCGCTGAAGGAGAAGCGTTCCGTCGTCCGACCCATCGTGGCGGAGCTCCAGCGCAAGTTCGCGGTGAGCGTGGCGGAAGTGGGCGATCAGGATCTGTATCGCAGGGCCGAGATCGGCCTTGCGGTGGTTTCGGGAGACACGGGGCATCTGACGGACGTACTGGACCGGTGCGAGCGCATGGTCGCCGGCCGGCCCGAGGTGGAGTTGCTGTCCGTACGACGGCGGCTGCACGGCGACGACGACTGACCGTGCACGACGATGGACCGTGCACGCCGTGCACGACGATGAATGTGCACGCGGACACACGCGGCACCCGCGGATACGCGGAACAGGCAAGAAAGAGGGAGACGGACCAGTGGCCGACAACGCGCGGGCGAAGAGGCTGGCGGACCTCATCCGAGAGGTGGTGGCCCAGAAGCTGCAGCGCGGGATCAAGGACCCGCGGCTCGGTTCCCACGTCACCATCACGGACACCCGGGTCACCGGGGATCTGCGGGAGGCGACCGTCTTCTACACGGTGTACGGGGACGACGAGGAGCGCGCGGCGGCGGCAGCCGGTCTGGAGAGCGCCAAGGGCGTGCTCCGCTCGGCCGTCGGGGCTGCGGCGGGCGTGAAGTTCACGCCGACGCTCGCCTTCGTGGCGGACGCCCTGCCGGACACCGCCAAGACCATCGAGGACCTGCTCGACAAGGCACGGGCCTCGGACGCGAAGGTGCGCGAGGTCTCGGCCGGCGCCAGCTTCGCGGGTGAGGCAGACCCGTACAAGAAGCCGGACGATGCGGAGGACGCCGAGACGCCAGAGACGGACGGCGACGCCCCGGCATGACCCAGAAGAACAACCGCACGCCCGACGGCCTGGTCATCGTCGACAAGCCGTCGGGCTTCACTTCGCACGACGTGGTCGCCAAGATGCGCGGGATCGCGAAGACCCGCCGCGTCGGACACGCGGGCACCCTCGACCCCATGGCGACGGGCGTCCTCGTCCTCGGCGTCGAGAAGGCGACCAAGCTCCTCGGCCATCTCGCACTGACGGAGAAGGAGTACCTGGGGACGATCCGGCTCGGGCAGACGTCCGTCACCGATGACGCCGAAGGGGACATCACGGCCTCCGCCGACGCCTCGGGTGTCGCCCGGGACGCCATCGACGCCGGGATCGCCAAGCTCACCGGCGGCATCATGCAGGTGCCGTCCAAGGTCAGCGCCATCAAGATCGACGGGGTGCGCTCGTACAAGCGGGCCCGCGAGGGTGAGGACTTCGAGATCCCGGCCCGGCCGGTCACGGTCTCTTCCTTCTCCGTGTACGACGTCCGGGGCGCCGTCGCCGAGGACGGTACGCCCGTACTGGACCTGGTCGTCTCGGTGGTCTGCTCCTCGGGGACGTACATCCGCGCGCTGGCCCGCGACCTCGGCGCCGGCCTGGGTGTCGGCGGCCATCTGACGGCGCTGCGCCGCACCCGCGTCGGCCCTTACAAGCTCGACTCCGCGCGCACGCTCGACCAGCTCCAGGAGGAGCTGACCGTGATGCCGCTGGCGGAGGCGGCAGAGGCCGCGTTCCCGCGCTGGGACGTGGACGAGAAGCGAGCGCGGCTGCTGACGAACGGGGTCCGGCTCGAGATTCCCGACGTGTACACGAGGGTCGGCGCCGTTGGGGTGTTCGATCCCGAAGGGCGGTTCCTCGCGCTGGTGGAGGAGCAGAAGGGCAAGGCCAAGAGCCTGGCCGTCTTCGGCTGACCAGTGCTGACCCGGCGCTGACCAGTGTTGATCGGGGTTGACCGGCGGGTGCGGACCGTCACAGGCCCCATGCCGATGCTGGGCGAGCGGGTGCGGCATGGCACTCTTGGACCTGCGTATGAGAGACCTGCGTATGAGGCGATCGGTACGCAGCCAATACGGAAGCGGTTTCGACGAGGAGCGGTCACAGTGCAGCGCTGGCGTGGCTTGGAGGACATCCCCCAGGACTGGGGGCGCAGCGTCGTCACCATCGGCTCGTACGACGGCGTCCACCGCGGGCACCAGCTGATCATCCGGCATGCCGTGGACCGGGCGCGCGAGCTGGGCGTTCCGTCTGTTGTCGTGACGTTCGACCCGCACCCGAGCGAGGTCGTGCGCCCGGGTAGCCATCCGCCCCTGCTCGCCCCGCACCACCGCCGCGCCGAGCTGATGGCGGACTTGGGTGTCGACGCCGTGCTCATCCTGCCCTTCACCACCGAGTTCTCGAAGCTCTCGCCCGCCGACTTCGTCGTCAAGGTCCTCGTCGACAAGCTGCACGCCAAGGCCGTCGTGGAGGGCCCGAACTTCCGCTTCGGCCACAAGGCCGCCGGGAACGTGGCGTTCCTGACTGAGCAGGGCAAGACGTACGACTTCGACGTCGAGGTCGTCGACCTGTACGTGACCGGCGCGGCCGGCGGTGGCGAACCCTTCTCCTCCACGCTCACCCGGCGGCTCGTCGCCGAGGGCGATGTCGAGGGCGCGCGCGAGATCCTCGGCCGCCCGCACCGCGTCGAGGGCGTCGTCGTACGCGGCGCCCAGCGCGGCCGTGAACTGGGCTTCCCGACCGCCAACGTCGAGACGCTCCCGCACACCGCGATCCCCGCCGACGGCGTCTACGCCGGCTGGCTGCACACCCAGGGCGAGGCCATGCCCGCCGCGATCTCCGTCGGCACGAACCCGCAGTTCGAGGGCACGGAGCGGACCGTCGAGGCGTACGCCATCGACCGCGTCGGCCTCGACCTGTACGGCCTGCATGTCGCGGTCGACTTCCTGGCCTTCGTCCGCGGGCAGGCCAAGTTCGACTCCCTCGAGGGCCTGCTGGAGACCATGGCTCAGGACGTGAAGCGCTGCCGGGAGCTGGTGGAGGCGTACGAGGGGGAGTAGACGGCTGTTGTACGTGGCTGGGGGTGCCCGGTGCCGGTGAAGGCACCGGGCACCCCCGTCGACGTGTCGACAAAGCCAACTACTGGAGCGCCTGCTCCACGGTCGCCGTCCGGACGACCGCTGCCCAGTGGCAGGCCACTTGGGTCCTGCCGCCTCCGGCGAGGACCGGCAGGTCCTGTTCGCGGCAGGCGTCTGCGACCGAGGCGCGTGCGGCCTCGCCGCTCGCCAGGATCTGGCAGCGGGCGTGGAAGCGGCAGCCGGAGGGGATGCGGGAGGGGTCCGGGGGTTCGCCGGTGAGGACGACCGGATCGCCGGGTGACTCCGGCAGGACGGACAACAGGGCCTGGGTGTACGGGTGTTGGGGTTCTGTCAGGACCTGCTCCACGGCTCCTGTCTCCACGATCCGGCCCAGGTACATCACCGCGACCCGGTCGGCGATGTTCCACGCGAGGCCCAGGTCGTGTGTCACCACGAGGGCGGACAGGCCGAGTTCGGTGCGAAGGCGCAGCAGGAGGGCCAGGATCTCGCCGCGTACGGAGGCGTCGAGGGAGGCCACCGGCTCGTCGGCGACGATGAGTTCGGGCTCCAGGACGAGCGCGCCCGCGATGACGACGCGCTGGCGCTGGCCGCCGGAGAGTTCGTGCGGGTAGCGGAGGAAGAAGCGCTCGGGGGGACGCAGCCCGGCCCGGGAGAGGGCCTCGGCGACCGCCGCCCGCTCGTCCCCCGCGTACCCGTGGATACGCAGCCCTTCCGCCACCGCGTCGTACACCGTGTGCCGCGGATTGAGCGAGCCGCTCGGATCCTGAAGGACCAGCTGAACGCGACTGCGGTACGCCTTGAGCGCCCGTGACGAGTAGCCGAGGGGCTCGCCCCCGAAGGTCACGCGGCCCGCGGTCGGCCGGACGAGCCCCAGCAAGGAGCGTGCCAGCGTCGTCTTGCCGCAGCCCGACTCCCCGACCAGCGCGACGATTTCACCGGGCCGGATGTCGAGGTCGACTCCGTCGACAGCACGGGCCTGGGCTGCGCCGTGGCGACCGGGGAAGGCGACGTGCAGACCTTCGGCGCTGAGGAGGGGCGCCGCCCCGGAGGGCGGGGGAGGAAGGGTGCTCGTCATGGCGTACTGCTCCTCGCTTCTCCGACGGCTTCTCCGACGGCATCTCCGACCGCATCTCCGGCGGGCTCTCCGACTGCATCTCCTACGGCTTCGCTTGCGGGTTCTCCGACGGCTTCGTCGGCGGCGGATGCGGTGTCTGCCTCGGTCTCGACCGCGGCCTCGACCCCGAGCCCGACCTCGGCCCCGGCTCCGACCGACGTCGCGCCGGTACGTCCCCCGGGCCCGGCCGACCCCGGCACCCCCACGTGGACGCACGCCGCCCTGCGCACCGGCCCCGCATCGCGCAGCCGCTGGTCCTCCGTCGCGCACCCGTCCAGAGCGACCGAGCAGCGCGGGTGGAACGTGCAGCCGGAGGGCAGCGCGGCCGGATCCGGAGGGTCGCCCGGCAAGCCGCGTGGCGCGAAGCGCGAGGCGGGGTCGCCGATCCGGGGGAATGCCGCCGACAGCGCCCGGGCGTACGGGTGGTGGGCGTTCTCGTAGACCGACTGCGCCGGGCCCTCCTCCACCACCCGGCCCGCGTACATCACCGCGAGCCGGTCGCAGGTGTCGGACAGGACCGCGAGGTCGTGGCTGATCATGATCAGGCCCAGGTCCTGGTCGGCGACGAGCTGCTCGATCAGGCGGAGGATCTGCGCCTGGATCATCACGTCCAGGGCCGTGGTCGGCTCGTCCGCGATGATCAGGCGGGGATCGCAGGCCAGAGCCATCGCGATCATGACGCGCTGGCGCTGGCCGCCCGACAGTTCGTGCGGGTACGCGGACGCGCGTGCCGCCGGAAGGCCCACGTGCTCCAGGAGTTCGCCGGCTTTCTTACGGGCGCCCGTGGGCGTCGCCGTCCTGTGCAGCAGGATCGGCTCGGCGATCTGGTCGCCGACACGGTGCACGGCGTTGAGCGAGTGCATCGCGCCCTGGAAGACGATCGAAGCACCGGCCCACCGGACCGCCCGTACCCGCCCCCATCTCATGCCCAGCACGTCCTCGCCGTCCAGGAGAATCTCCCCGGACACCCGCGTCCCGGAGGGCAGCAGCCGCAGCAGCGCGAGCGCCAGCGTCGACTTGCCGCAGCCCGACTCACCCGCGAGGCCGAGCTTCTGGCCCGCGTCCACGGTGAGGTCCACCCCGCGCACGGCGGCGGCCCCACCCGCGTATGTCACTTCGAGGTCGCGTACCTCCAGGAGCCTCAACGGGCCACCCCCAGCCTGGGGTTGAGAACGGACTCGACCGCGCGCCCGCACAGCGTGAACGCGAGCGCGACGACGGCGATCGCGATACCCGGCGGGACGAGATACCACCACTTCCCGGAACTGACCGCGCCCGCCTCCCGCGCGTCCTGGAGCAGCCCGCCCCAGGAGACCACCGTCGGATCGCCGAGCCCGAGGAACGCCAGCGTGGCCTCGGCGAGGATCGCGGAGGAGATGATCAGCGTCGTCTGGGCCAGCACCAGCGGCATGACGTTCGGCAGGACATGGCGGGACATGATGTGCCCGTGGCCGCCGCCGAGCGCCTTGGCGCGTTCGATGTACGGCCGCGACTCCACGGCGAGGGTCTGGGCGCGCACCAGGCGGGCCGTGGTCGGCCAGGTCGTGACGCCGATCGCCAGGATGATCGTGCTGAGCGAACGGGACATCACGGTGGCGAGCGCGATCGCGAGCACCAGCGTCGGCATGACCAGGAACCAGTCTGTGATCCGCATCAGCACGGTCGCGTACCAGCCCCGGAAGTGCCCGGCGGTGATCCCGATCAGCGCCCCGATCGCCACCGAAAGGACGGCCGCGAGCAGTCCCACGAGCAGCGAGACCCGCGAGCCCCAGACCACCAGACCGAGCAGGCTGCGCCCGAACTGGTCCGTCCCCAGCGGGAATTCGGCACTCGGACTCTCCAGCGGCCCGCCCGGCGCGTCCGTCACGCTCTGCACGTCGGAGCCGATGGTCAGCGGCGCGGTCAGCGCGATCAGCGCGAAGAGCACGAGGGCGGTCAGGCCGAAGAGACCGGCGCGGTGCGTGCGGTACTGCTTCCAGAAGCGGGCCGCGGAATGGCGGCGTCGTTGCCGGGCGAGGGCGCGCGGACTCGCCTTCGCAGCCTGAGGCGGGGGAGTTGCTTCGGTTGTCATCGGCCCACCCGGGGGTCGAGCAGCGGATAGATCAGGTCGGCCAGCGTGTTCATCACGATCACCGCCGCCGCGAAGATGAAGAACAGCCCCTGGACCAGGGGAAGATCGGGCACGCTCAGCGCCTGGTAGAAGAGCCCGCCGAGGCCCGGCCAGGAGAAGACCGTCTCGACGAGGATCACGCCCGCGACGGTCCGCCCGAGATTGACGAAGATCAGCGTCACGGTCGGCAGCATCGCGTTCGGCACGGCATGGCGGCGGCGTACGAGATCGTCCCGTAGTCCCTTGGCCCGCGCGGTCGTCAGATAGTCGCTGCCCAGCTCGTCCAGCAGCGCGGACCGCGTGACGAGCAGGGTCTGCCCGTACTCCACCGCGACCAGCGTGATCACCGGCAGGATCAGGTGATGGGCGACGTCGAGGACGTACGCGAAACCCTCTTCACCGCCCGACTCCATACCGCCGGTCGGGAAGAGACCCGGAATCGGGCCGATGCCCACCGAGAAGACGATGATGAGCAGCAGCCCCAGCCAGAACGACGGAATCGAGTAAAGGGTCAGCGCCAGACCGGTGTTGAGCCGGTCGCCGAGCCCGCCGTGGCGCCAGGCGGCACGCGTACCGAGGAAGACGCCGAGCGCCGTGTAGAGGACGAACGCCGTGCCCGTGAGCAGCAGTGTGTTCGGCAGCGCCTCGCTGATCTTGTCGATGACGGGTGCGTTGAACTGGTACGAGGTGCCGAGATCGCCGGTGAGCGCCTTGCCGCAGTACTCCGTGAACTGCTGCCACAACGGCAGATCAAGCCCGAACTCCCGCCGGTAGGTGGCGAGTTGCTCAGCCGACACCTGGCGCCCGCCCGTCATGTACTTCACCGGGTCGCCGGGGATCAGCCGGAAGAGGAAGAAACTGGTGACGAGGACGGCGAGTAGCGAGACGGCCGCGCCGCCCACCTTGCCCGCCACATATCGCAGATACGCGGCTCTCGTGCGCGCCCGCGGCCCGCGGACCGACGGCCCGGCCTCGGCGGGGCTGTCGGTCGTTCCGGCCTTCTCGACCAGCGAGGGTGTCGCTTCAGCGGTCATAGGGTCATGGACTCTCACTCGGCTCACTCGGTGGAAGGGGGCACTCGGGTGCGCTCAGCGGTGGCGCGGTGGCTATTCGCGGTCTTCGGCACTCGCGCGGTGGCTATTCGCGGTCTTCGGCACTCGCGCGGCGACGCATCCCGAAGAACGAACCGACGCCCGCCAGGACCACGACCCCCGCGACGATGCCGATGATGACGCCCGCGGAGCTCGACTCCTCGGACGCTTCGTCGACGGCGGCCGGAGTCGCTGACCACCAGCTCCAGTAGCCGTCCTGACCGTAGATGTTCCCCGCCTGTCGCGGCATCGTCGTGATCGACTCGATCTGGTCGGTGCGGTAGGCCTCGACCGCGTTCGGATACGCCATGACATTCATGTACCCGGTGTCGTACAGCCGCGATTGCAACTGCTTGACGAGGTCCGCCCGCTTTGCCGCGTCGTACTCGGCGAGCTGCTTCCCGTACAGCTCGTCGTACCGCTTGTCGCAGATGAAGTTGTCCGTCGCGCCGGTGTCCTTGGGAGTCGCCGGGAGCGCGGCGCAGGTGTGGATGGACAGGACGAAGTCGGGGTCGGGGTTGACGGACCAGCCGTCGAAGGCGAGGTCGTACTCGCCGGCGAGCCATGGATCGGTCACGTTGTCCAGGCAGTTGAGGGTGACGCCGATACCGAGCTCGCCCCACCACTCCTGGAGGTACTTGCCGACGGCCTTGTCCTGAGGGTCCGTCGCGTGACACAGGATGCGGTAGTTGATCGGCTTGCCGTCCTTGCCGACGCGCTTGCCGTCAGCGTTCTTCTTGTAGCCCGCCTCGTCGAGGAGTTGATTCGCCTTGTCCGGGGCGTACGACAGTTTCTGACCGTCCGCCGGCTCCCAGTGGTACGTCGAGAAGCGTGGCGGGATATAGCCCTCGCCCTCGACCGCGTAGCCCTGGAAGACCTTGTCGATGATGGTCTTGCGGTCCACGGCCATGAACAGGGCCTGCCGGACCTGCTGATCGAGCAGCGACTCATGGCCGTCGCCGAACTTCTCCCCGTTCTTGGCCCGCGCGCCCGGATTGGTCGCGAGCGCGTAGAAACGGCGGCCGGGCGCGTCGTTGACCTTGATGTTCTCCTCGCCCTCGAGGGAAGCGGCCTGTGCCGGCGTCAGGGCGGGCGCGCCCGCGACGAAGGAGACCTCGCCCTTGCGCAGGGCGGCGACGGCGGCGTCCTGGTCCTTGTAGTAACGCAAGACCAGCTCGTCGAACTTCGGAGCGCCACGCCAGAAGGACGTGTTGGCCTTCAGCCGTACGAAGCTGTCGGGGGCGTAGTCGGTGACGACGAACGGCCCGTTGCCGACGATGGGGTACGTCTTGTCGTTGTTGAACTTCGAGAAGTCGCCGACGTGCTCCCACACGTGCTTCGGCACGATCGGCACGTCCAGCGCGGCCATCGTGGCCTGCGGCTTCTTCAGTTCGATCACGAGCTTGGTGGGGCTCGGGGCGGTGACCTCGCGGAAGTTCGCGACGAAGCTGCCGTTCGCGGTGGCCGCGCCGTCGTCGGTCATCATCTTGTTGAACGTCCACGCCGCGTCCTCGGCGGTGGCCTGCTTGCCGTCCGACCACTTGGAGTTGTCCCGGATCGTGTACGTCCAGGTGAGCTTGTCGGCGGACGGCTCCCACTTGGTGGCCAGGCCCGGAATCGCGCGGTTGTCCTTCGGGTCGTAGTTGGTCAGGTACTCGTACATGAGCCGGTGAATGCTCGTACTGACCAGCCGCGTCGCCAGGAACGGGCTCAGCGAGTCGACGCTCTGCGCCACGGCGACGGTGAGCACGTCTTTGCCGTCGTCGGCTGCCGCCTGGGCGCGCTGGGGTGCCGGGTTCAGGGGGGTGGTGAGGCCCGCTGTGAGGGTGAGAGCGGCGGTGGCCGCGGCCGCGAGGAGGCGGAGGGGCCGGAGGC
>NZ_JAAKZX010000297.1 GCF_011045025.1 Streptomyces ureilyticus | reverse complement strand
GGAAGGGGCGGGGCGGGGCGGGGGAAAGTCAGCCTGAGCCGACGACGCCCTTCGCGTTGCCCGTGGCCGTGTCCTCCGTGGCCGCCTTCGGGATCGGGCGGTCGTTCTTCAGAGCCTTCCAGACCATGTCTGCCTTCGGCTTGAGCATGAGGACCCGGTTGCCGTCGGCCGGGTCGTACTGGACCGGCATCGTCACCATGGTCATGTTCGAGGAGCTGATGCCCTTGAGCCCGTTGGCGAACGAGGCCAGGTCCTGGACCGACTCGAGGTCGGAGTCGGTGGTGACGGTGTTCGTCGCGGTGTCGGCGAGGTCCCACAGCTTCTTCGGGCTGGTCAGTACGCCGATGTTCTTGACCTGCTCGACCAGTGCCTTGATGAACGCCTGCTGGAGCTGGATGCGGCCGAGGTCGGAGCCGTCGCCGACGCCGTGCCGGGTGCGGACCAGACCGAGGGCCTGCTCACCGGTGAGCTGATGGGTTCCGGCCTTGAGGTCGAGGTGACTGTCCGGGTCCGAGATGTCCTTGTTCGTGGTGACCTTGACGCCGCCGAGGTCGTCGATGAGCTTCTGGAAGCCGCTGAAGTCGACCTCCATGTAGTGGTCCATGCGGATGCCGGTCATCGACTCGACGGTCTTCACCGCGCAGGCGGCGCCGCCCGTGGAGTACGCGGAGTTGAACATCGCGCTCGACGAGCCCTCGTGGGTCTTGCCCTCGGCGTCGGTGCACTCGGGGCGCTCTATGAGGGTGTCGCGGGGTATGGAGACCACGCTGGCCTTCTTGTGGCCCTTGTAGACGTGCACGATCATCGCCGTGTCCGCACGGGCCGAACCGTCGTCGACGCCGCCGCCCAGCTTCTTGTTGCTGCCGGCGCGGGTGTCGGAGCCGAGTACGAGGATGTCCTGCGAGCCGTTGTCGACGTCCAGGGGCCGGTCGGCGCCGAGGGCCTGGTTGATGTCGACGCTGTCGAGGTTGTTGTTGAGCCTGAAGTACATGTAGCCGAGTCCGGTACCGCCCAGGACCACGACGCCCGCCGCGACCCAGGCCGTGACGAGGAGGGCCTTGCCGCGCGTGCTGCGCGGCTTGCGGCGGCGGCCCTTGGCGCGGCGGCGCGGGCCGCTGGGTCCAGAGGCTTCCGGGTTGCCGGAATCAGGCGTGCTCTCGGCAGACATGTGCTCCTCAGTCCTCGTCCGGTCGGTTACCCCCTGTGTGCAGGGTCAGGCATGGCGCGTCGGTCATGACTGGTATGTCAGGACCCGTCACGTCAGACGTTGAAACCGAAAAAAGGGTTGCACAACGCACTGTGACCACTCTGTGGGCGAATGTGAGCAACCCGTGACTCACGAGGGCGAAGTCCGCCCGCTCACCTGCGATTTCAGGCCAACTCTGCGTCCTGTTCACCGTGGGTGGCGATCTTCACAGGTGTGGCGAAGGTCTCGCGCCGGGGCGGCCTTCAGGGCCGTACAAGTGCCGGCAAGAACCTGCGAAAAGGGGCTGCCCCCGTCACGTTCGTGACGGGGGCAGCCCCTCGAGCGGTCAGAAAACGCCGACGTCAGTCGCCGCCGTTGCCCGGCATCGGCGTCGTCTTCTGGATCTGCAGCAGGAACTCGCCGTTCGACTTCGTCTGCTTCATCTTGTCCAGGAGCAGCTCGATCGCCTGCTGCTGGTCGAGCGCGTGCAGCACCCGGCGCAGCTTCCAGACGACGCCCAACTCGTCGTTGCCGAGCAGGATTTCTTCCTTACGGGTGCTGGACGCGTCCACGTCCACCGCCGGGAAGATGCGCTTGTCGGAGAGCTTCCGGTCGAGCTTGAGCTCCATGTTGCCGGTGCCCTTGAACTCCTCGAAGATCACCTCGTCCATGCGCGAGCCGGTCTCGACCAGCGCGGTGGCCAGGATGGTCAGCGAGCCGCCATCCTCGATGTTGCGCGCGGCACCGAAGAAGCGCTTCGGCGGGTACAGCGCGGTCGAGTCGACACCACCGGACAGGATGCGGCCGGAGGCGGGGGCGGCGAGGTTGTACGCACGGCCCAGACGCGTGATCGAGTCGAGCAGTACGACCACGTCGTGGCCCAGCTCCACCAGGCGCTTGGCGCGCTCGATGGCCAGCTCGGCGACCGTGGTGTGGTCCTCGGCCGGGCGGTCGAAGGTCGAGGAGATGACCTCGCCCTTGACCGACCGCTGCATGTCGGTGACCTCTTCCGGACGCTCGTCGACCAGGACGACCATCAGGTGGCACTCGGGGCTGTTGACCGTGATCGCGTTGGCGATCGCCTGAAGGATCATGGTCTTACCGGTCTTCGGCGGGGCCACGATCAGACCACGCTGGCCCTTGCCGATCGGCGCGACCAGGTCGATGATCCGCGTCGTCAGCACCGCCGGGTCGGTCTCCAGACGGATCCGGTCCTGCGGGTAGAGCGGCGTCAGCTTGTTGAACTCCGGGCGGCCACGGCCGAGTTCGGGCGCCATGCCGTTGACGGAGTCGAGCCGCACGAGCGCGTTGAACTTCTCGCGGCGCTCGCCCTCCTTCGGCTGCCGGACGGCGCCGGTGACGTGGTCGCCCTTGCGCAGGCCGTTCTTGCGGACCTGGGCGAGCGAGACGTACACGTCGTTCGGACCGGGCAGGTAGCCGGACGTACGGATGAACGCGTAGTTGTCGAGGATGTCCAGGATGCCCGCGACGGGGATCAGGACGTCGTCCTCGTTGACCTGCGGCTCGGCGATCTCGTCGCGGCCTCGGCGGCCACGGCGGTCCCGGTAACGACCGCGACGGCCGCGACGGCCGCCCTCGAAGTCGTCATCGTCCTGCTGCTGACGGTCCTGGCGGTCCTGACGGCCGCCGCCCTGCTGCTGGCCGCGCTGCTGGTTGCCGCCGCCCTGCTGGTCGTCACCCTTGCCGCGGCCGCGGTCCCGGTCCCGACCGCCTCGGTCGCTCCGGTCGCCACGGTCACGGTCACGGTTGCCCCGGTCCCGGTCGCGGCGGCCCTGGCGGCCATCGCCACCCTGGTCACCGGAGTCGGCCCTGGCCTCGCCCTGGGGCTGGGTTTGAGCAGGAGCCTCGGCCTTCGGCTCGCTCTTCGCCTCGGCGGTGACCGTCTCGGGGCTGCCCGCATCGGCGGTGGCCCGACGACGCCGACGCTCGGCCGGAGCATCATCACTGGCCGGCTGACCAGGAATCTCGATCTGCTGCTGAGCTACGGCCTTTTCAGCCTTCTCGGCCTTGTCTGCCTTGCCCGCGCTGTCGGCTTTCTTCTCGCTCTTCTCGGCGGGCGCTGCGGAGTCGTCCCCCGTACGAGCCTTCGAGGTGGCCCGGCGCTTCGGCTTGGTCTCGGTGGCTGCCTCGGCGGTCTTCGCCGGGGCACCCCCTCCTGCCTGCGCCTCCTTGATGACCTCGATCAGCTGGCTCTTGCGCATCCGCGCGGTGCCCCTGATGCCGAGGCCGGATGCGACCTGCTGCAGCTCGGCCAGCACCATGCCCTCAAGGCCGCTGCCGCGGCGCCGACGGGAGCCTGAAGCACCGGTGGCAGGCGCGGCGGAGGCGTCCGTGGCGGGCGCGGCAGCGGTCTCCTCGACACGTGCGCCCATCAGATCGGTGGTGTCGCTCACGAAGGGTCCTTCCCTGGAGCGGACGTCGGCCTGTCTGGCTCGGCGACCGGTTGTGCTGTCCGGCTTCGGTCCTGTGATGTGGACCGTGCCGGGGCGGTGGTCCGCCAAAGAGGCGGAGGGCATATCTGGTGATGGCGTTTCCGGGTGCCGTGACACTGAGGTGCGGTGTCGGTCGGCTCGGTCACGCCGGTTCCGGAGCGTGCTCAGGACTGCTCAGCGCATAGCGTCCAATGCGTGGCACAAAGCAGTTTGGGAGGCTCCCGGAAAGAGGTCTGTCCCGGACGGGGACACGAAGCACCTCGCCATGGTGGGGTCGGGTGCAGACTTGAGATTAACACTACCGGATCCAACAAACATTCCCCCTCTCCAAATCCGGCAACCGTGTGTCAGGTGGCAAGCGGCAGCACGCTCGCTCCCTGGGCATCGAGGCTCAGCCGGTTGGCCGCCCAGCCCTCGCCGGCCAGCCGGGAGACCTTGTCGGCGGTGGCTTCGTCGGCCAGCGCGAGCACGGTGGGGCCCGCCCCTGAGATCACGGCGGGGATTCCGTCGGCCCGCAGCCGCTCCACCAGGGCGGCGCTCTCCGGCATGGCCGGAGCCCGGTACTCCTGGTGCAGTCGGTCCTCGGTGGCGGGCAGCAGCAGCCCGGGGCGCCTGGTGAGGGCCTCTACGAGCAGTGCGGCGCGGCCCGCGTTGGCGGCGGCGTCGACATGCGGCACGGTGCGCGGCAGCAGTCCGCGGGCGGTCTCGGTGAGGACGGGCTTTCCGGGTACGAAAACCACCGGAACGATGGATTCGGCGGGATCCATCCTGATGGCGCGCGCTGCGCCACCCTCCATCCAGGACAGCGTGAAGCCGCCGAGCAGACAGGCCGCGACGTTGTCGGGGTGGCCCTCGATCTCGGTGGCGAGCTCGAGAAGTGCCTCGTCGTCGAGCTTCGCGTCGCCGCCTATGGTCACGGCGCGCGCGGTGACGATGCCCGCGCAGATCGCGGCGGACGAGGAGCCGAGGCCACGGCCGTGCGGGATGCGGTTCGCGCAGACGATTTCGAGTCCGCGCGGCTGTCCGCCCAGCAGATCAAAGGCGGTACGGAGGGAACGTACGAGGAGGTGAGTCTCGTCACGCGGGAGGGTCTCGCTGCCCTCACCAGCGATGTCGATGTGCAGTCCGGAGTCGGCCACTCGGACGACCACGTCGTCGTAGAGCCCCAGCGACAGGCCGAGGGCGTCGAAGCCCGGGCCGAGGTTGGCGCTGGTGGCGGGGACGCGCACCCGGACGGCGGCGGCGCGGAACGCTGGACCGGCCATCGCTCGATGACTCTCCTTGAGCTTGAGCTGCGAGATTGTCGAGATGTGTCGAAATCCTGCGAGACGAACGGAAGATCACGGAAGACCCGGCGGCCGCAGAGACGGCGCGGCACCGCGGCATATGCGGCGGGCGGGTTACGTACAGCCTATCGAAGGAAGGTTCCGTGGCGACATAGGGCGCACGGGAGGCGCACGATGCGTGCCATAAGCCCCCTGTGCACCCCCTGTCAGGAATGACGGGTTAGGCGAAACGTAAGCGCCACGCTTACGCGAGGCCGAGACGCTCCGCCGCCGTTGCAGCGTCCACCGGGACCGTGACGGGCTGCGGAGCACCCGCGACGGCCCAGTCCGGGTCCTTGAGGCCGTTTCCGGTCACCGTACAGACGATGCGCTGGCCCGGATCGACCTTGCCCTGCTCGGCGGCCTTCAGCAGTCCGGCGACGGACGCCGCGGACGCGGGCTCGACGAAGACGCCCTCCTGGGAGGCCAACAGCCGGTAGGTGCGCAGAATCTCACGGTCCGTCACCTCATCGATGAAACCGCCCGATTCATCCCGCGCGGCCAGGGCGAGCTTCCACGAGGCCGGGTTGCCGATACGGATCGCGGTGGCGATGGTCGACGGATCCTTGACCACCTCACCGCGCACGATCGGGGCGGAACCGGAGGCCTGGAAACCCCACATTCGAGGGGTTTGCTTCGCGATCCCGTCGGCCGCGTACTCCGTGTAGCCCTTCCAATAGGCCGTGATATTGCCCGCGTTGCCCACCGGCAGGACATGAATGTCAGGTGCGTCACCCAACATGTCCACAATTTCGAACGCGGCGGTCTTCTGGCCCTCGATACGCACCGGGTTGACTGAATTCACCAGCGCCACGGGGTAGTTGTCGGACAGATTGCGCGCGAGCGTGAGGCAGTCGTCGAAGTTCCCGTCGACTTGGAGAATCTTCGCGCCGTGCACGAGTGCCTGGCCCATCTTGCCGAGGGCGATCTTGCCCTGCGGGACGAGCACGGCGGAGACCATTCCGGCCCGTACGGCATACGCGGCGGCCGAAGCCGACGTGTTCCCCGTCGAGGCGCAGATGACGGCCTTCGCGCCCTCCTCCTTGGCCCGGGTGATGGCCATGGTCATCCCGCGGTCCTTGAAGGACCCGGTCGGGTTCGCGCCCTCGACCTTGAGGTGAACCTCACAGCCCGTGCGCTCGGAGAGCACCTGCGCGGGCACGAGCGGCGTACCGCCCTCACGGAGCGTCACGACCGGCGTGCTGTCGGATACCGGCAGCCGGTCCCGGTACTCCTCGATGATTCCGCGCCATTGGTGGGTCATTGCTGGTTACTCTCCTTCAACCCGCATGATGCTGGCGACACCCCGCACGGTGTCGAGGCTGCGCAGCGCCTCGACGGTCCCGTTCAGGGAGGCGTCGGACGCGTGGTGGGTGACGACGACGAGAGAGGCCTCGCCGTCTTTCCCTTGCTGGCGAACCGTATCGATTGAGACACCGTGCTCAGCGAAAACGGTCGCGACCTGGGCGAGAACACCCGGTTTGTCCGCCACATCGAGACTGATGTGGTATCGAGTCACGACCTCGCCCATCGGCGAGACGGGCAGCCGGGTGTACGCGGAGTCGCCGGGTCCGGTGGCGCCGCTGAGCCGGTTGCGGCAGACGGCCACGAGGTCGCCGAGGACCGCGGAGGCCGTCGGCGCACCGCCCGCGCCGGGCCCGTAGAACATCAACTGGCCCGCGGCGTCCGACTCGACGAACACGGCGTTGTACGCGCCGCGCACGGAGGCGAGCGGGTGGGTCAGCGGAATCATCGCGGGGTGCACGCGCGCGGTGACGGACTCCCCGTCGGCGGCCCGCTCGCAGATGGCGAGCAGCTTGATGGTGCAGCCCATCCCCCTCGCCGAGGCGAAGTCGGCCGCGGTGACCTCGGTCATGCCCTCGCGGTACACGTCATCGAGCCGCACGCGCGTGTGGAAGGCGATTCCGGCGAGGATCGCGGCCTTGGCGGCGGCGTCGAAGCCTTCGACGTCCGCGGTGGGGTCGGCTTCCGCGTACCCGAGCGCGGTGGCCTCGTCGAGGGCTTCCTGGTAGCCGGCGCCCGTCGAATCCATCTTGTCGAGGATGAAGTTGGTGGTGCCGTTGACGATGCCGAGCACGCGGTTGACCTTGTCGCCGGCGAGGGACTCGCGCAGCGGCCGGACCAGCGGGATGGCACCGGCGACGGCGGCCTCGTAATAGAGGTCCTTGTTCTGTTCCTCGGCGATGGCGTGCAGGCCAGCGCCGTCCTGGGCGAGCAGCGCCTTGTTCGCGGAGACGACGGAGGCGCCGTGCTCGAAGGCGGTGGTGATGAGGGAGCGGGCGGGCTCGATACCGCCGATGACCTCGACGACCACGTCGATGTCCCCGCGTTTGACGAGGGCGGTGGCGTCGGTGGTGATGAGCTCGGCCGGGATGCCCTCCCGTACCTTGTCGGGCCGCCGGACGGCGACGCCGGCCAGCTCGACGGGGGCTCCGATGCGGGCGGCGAGGTCGTCGGCGTGCGTCGTCATGATGCGCGCCACCTCTGAGCCGACAACACCACAGCCCAGCAGCGCCACCTTCAGCGGACGCGTACGCATCATCCGACCTCGTTTCCTCTTACCGTCACGGTGGATCCAGTCTCACTCACCGGACGGGACTTTCTATGCCATGTCCGGATCGTGAGATGTCTATTTCATTTCTCCGGCGGCCGATCACAGGAGATCTTCCGCCGGTTGTCTTCGTACGTCAGCGGGTCATCCGACCGCGTACATCGGTCATCGGTGGCTCATCCGACATCGAGCCGCAGCAGGTCCTCCTCCGTCTCCCGACGGACGATCACCCGGGCTTCGCCGTCCCGGACCGCGACGACGGGCGGGCGCAGCGCGTGGTTGTAGTTGCTGGCCATGGAGCGGCAGTACGCCCCCGTGGCCGGCACGGCGATGAGGTCACCGGGCGCGACATCGGCGGGCAGGAAGGCGTCACGTACGACGATGTCGCCGCTCTCGCAGTGCTTGCCGACGACGCGTACGAGCATGGGCTCGGCCTCGCTCACGCGGGAGACGAGGGAGACGGTGTACTCGGCGTCGTACAGCGCGGTGCGGATGTTGTCCGACATGCCGCCGTCGACGGAGACGTACGTACGCAGTCCGTCGAGCGGCTTGATGGTGCCGACCTCGTACAGGGTGAAGGCGGTCGGCCCGACGATGGCGCGTCCCGGCTCGACGGAGATGCGGGGGGTGCGGAGCTTCGCGGACTCGCACTCGCGCGTGACGATCTCGTGCAGCGCCTTGGCGATCTCGTGGGGCTCGCTCGGGTCGTCCTCGCTGGTGTACGCGATGCCGAGGCCGCCGCCGAGGTCGATCTCGGGCAGCTCGACGCCGTGCTCGTCGCGGATCTCGGCGAGTAGCTTCACGACCCGGCGCGCGGCGACCTCGAAACCGGCCATGTCGAAGATCTGCGAGCCGATGTGGCTGTGGATCCCGATGAGTTCGAGTCCGTCGAGGGCGAGGGCCCGTCGTACGGCCTCGGCGGCCTGCCCGTCCGCGAGCCCGATGCCGAACTTCTGGTCCTCGTGGGCCGTGGCGATGAACTCGTGCGTGTGCGCCTCGACGCCGACCGTCACCCGGATCTGCACGCGCTGCCGCTTGCCGAGCGACTGGGCGATGTGCGCGACGCGGACGATCTCCTGGAACGAGTCGAGGACGATGCGCCCCACGCCACGGCTGATGGCCTCGGTGATTTCCTCGGTGGACTTGTTGTTGCCGTGGAAGGCGATACGGTCGGCGGGCATCCCGGCGGACAGGGCGGTGGTGAGTTCGCCACCGGAACAGACGTCGAGGTTGAGCCCCTCCTCGTGCAACCAGCGCACGACGGCGCGCGACAGGAACGCCTTGCCGGCGTAGAAGACGTCGGCGTCCTCCCCGAAGGCGGTACGCCAGGCGCGCGCCCGCGCACGGAAGTCGGCCTCGTCGATGAAGTACGCCGGAGTACCGAACTCCTCGGCGAGCTTCTTCACATCGATGTCGCCCACGCTGACGACCCCGTCGGTCGTACGGGTCACGGTCTGCGCCCAGACCTTCGAGTCCAGGGCGTTGAGATCGGTGGGCGGGGCGGTGTAGTGCCCCTCGGGCAGAACATCGGCGTGACGGGGCCCGGCGGGGTGTGCAGAACGGCTCATGACTTGTCTTTCTTCGGCTCTCTCAGAGGTGTTCGGGTGCGTCGATGCCGAGCAGGGTCAGACCGCCGGCCAGCACCGTCCCGGCGGCTTCGGCAAGCGCCAGCCGGGCCCGGTGGGCGGCCGAGGGTTTCTCGTCCCCGACGGGGAGGACGCGGGTGACCTCCTGGTAGCGGAGGAAGGCGTCGGCGATGAGGACGAGGTGGCGGGCCAGGTGGTCGGGGGCGCGGCGGGTCGCTGCGGCTG
>NZ_JAAKZX010000296.1 GCF_011045025.1 Streptomyces ureilyticus | reverse complement strand
CGGGGGGGGGGGGGGGGGGTGGGGAAAAGAACCCCCCCGTCCACTCAGAACGCGGGCCGCTCCGGATCCAACCGAGCCAACCCCTCCGCAGGAGACGACGCCTCAGCAAAGTGCCGCCGAGGAATCCGCCCCGCAAGCCGAGCCAACCGCCCCGCCTCCACCGCATGCTTCATTGCCTCAGCCATAAGCACCGGTTCCTGCGCCCGAGTAACGGCAGACGCGAGCATCACCCCCGCACACCCCAGCTCCATGGCAAGCGCGGCATCAGACGCCGTACCGGCCCCCGCATCCAAAATGACCGGCACGCGCGCGTGCTCCACGATCAACTGGAAGTTGTGAGGATTCCGAATCCCCAGCCCTGACCCGATAGGCGACCCGAGCGGCATGATCGCGGCACACCCCACATCCTCCAGCTTCCGAGCGAGAACGGGATCATCGTTCGTGTAAGGCAACACAGTGAACCCGTCATCGACGAGCGTCTCAGCCGCGTCCAGCAACTCGATCGGATCCGGCAGCAAGGTCCGCTCATCAGCGATGACCTCCAGCTTCACCAACGAGGTACCAAGCGCTTCACGAGCAAGCCGAGCCGTCAACACGGCCTCCCCGGCCGTGTAGCACCCAGCCGTGTTCGGCAGCACCCGAATCCCGAGCCGGTCGAGCACGGACAGCACCGACTCCTGCACGGAAGCGTCTACGCGCCGCATGGCGACCGTCGTCAGCTCCGTGCCGGACGCGACGAGCGAGCGCTCCAGCACATCGAGGCTGGGCGCCCCGCCGGTACCCATGATGAGGCGGGACGTGAAGGACGTACCGCCGATGAGGAACGGGTCGTCGGCCATGGCTCAGCCTCCTTGGACGGCGGTGAGGACTTCGATGCGGTCTCCCTCGGAGAGGCGTGTGTCCGGCCACTGCGCGCGCGGGACGACGGTTTCGTTGAGCGCGGCGGCGACCCCGGAGGGCGCCTTGGTGAGGGTGGCGACCAGCGCGTCGAGGGCGGTGCCGGTGGCGATCTCCTGCCGCTCACCGTTGACGAAGACGTTCATGGAGAAGGCGTTCCTGACGAAGACGTTCATACGGGCTGCTCCGTGCGGGCCGTACTGAAGCGCTTGGGCGTGAACGCGCGGGCCTCCTCCGGGAGTTCACCGGTGGTCAGCAGGTGCGCCATGGCGTCGCCCGTGACGGGGGTGAGCAGGACGCCGTTGCGGTAGTGACCGGTGGCCAGGAGCAGGCCGTCCAGCTCCGTCGGGCCGAGCAGGGGCGCGTTGTCGGGGGAGCCGGGGCGCAGTCCCGCGCGGGTCTCGGTGAGCGGGAGTTCGGTGATGCCGGGGACCAACTCATGGGCGTCGCGCAGCAGTTCGTACACGCCGCCCGCGGTCACCGTAGTGTCCCAGCCCAGCTCCTCACTCGTCGCGCCGACGACCAGCTCACCGCTCTCGCGCGGCACCAGGTATACATTGCTGCCCCGGACGACGGCCCGCACGGTGCGGCTCAGGAACGGCGCGTACCGCTTCGGCACGGTCAGCCGCAGCACCTGGCCCTTCACCGGCCGTACGGGCGGCAGCACGGCGTCGGGAACGCCCGCGAGCCGCCCGCTGAGGCTGCCCCCGGCCAGGACGACCTGGCCCGCGGCCAACTCGGTCCCGTCGGTGGTGACGACTCCGGTGGCCCGGTCACCTGCGACGCTGAGCCGCTCCGCCCAGACCCGGTGGAAGACCACTCCGGCCCGCTCGCACGCCGTGACCAGCGCCTTGGCGAGCCGCCGTGGATCGATCTGGTGGTCGCCGTCGACTCTGAGCCCTCCGCGCACGCCCGGCGCGAGCATCGGCTCCAGGCGCCGGCACTCGCGCCCGCTCAGCCACTCCGACTCCAGGCCCGACTGGGTTTGCAGGGCGTGCAGTTCGCGCAGATGGGCGCGGTCGTCGGCGTCCAGCGCGACGGCGAGCGTGCCGCACTGGCGATAGCCGAGAGCCAGGCCGGTCGCCTCCGTGAGCTCGGCGGCGAACTCCGGATAGCGCCGGGCGGACGCGAGATTGAGGCCGAGCAGGGTCTGCTCGCCGTAGTGGAGCTCGGTGACGGCGGCCAGCATTCCGGCGGCCACCTGGGCCGCTCCGCCGCCGGGTTCGGGGTCCACGAGTGCGGTGGCGAAGCCGCGCTGCGCGGCCCGCCAGGCCGTCACCAGGCCGATGATGCCGCCGCCGACGACCAGGACGTCAGATGTGTGAGAAGTGTCTGATGTGCTCGACGACGCTTGTGATGCGATCGATGTACGCGACATGGGCGTCCAGCCCCTCCCTTCGCCGGCATGACCCGGATCAGGTTCGTACGGTCGGAGGCCGTCCCAGCCTCCCTCTCAGCCCGGTACGTCCGGACTCCCGCGAGTGCTCTACGTTGGCCACCCTAACTCTTCGTGTCATAGCTCAGTAAGGGAGCCGTACCTCATGGCCCGCCCGCCCGTCACCCACCACCACCCTCAACCGAGGGGCTCCGCCCCGCCCTATAGATCTCTCGACGGTCTCGTTCTCGCCCCGGTCGCGGACCAAGCCCCAGGTCAGGTCGGTACGCGCACCCGCTTCACGTACCACGAGGAGGACGGCGAGATCTGGGCCGAGTACGCGGGCGGCGACGTCGTACGAGGCCACCTCGTGGGTACGCGTGAAGGTGACCGCCTCGACTTCCGCTACGTGCAGCTGAAGCGGGACGGCAGCACCTCCTCGGGGCACTGTGTGTCCCAGGTGGCCGAGCTCGCCGACGGGCGCGTGCGCCTGGAGGAGACCTGGGAGTGGGAGTCGCAGGAGGGCAGCGGGACGAGCGTGGTGGAGCAGCCCGCCGACGACCACTGATGGCTGCGCGGGACGACATGACGGCTGTGCACGACGTCACTGATCGCTCCCGCTGACTGACGCAACGTCAGTTGACTATGGTGATCGGGTGAACGAGCAGACGCGGGAACGGAGCCGGACGGCGCGACGACGTGTCGTGATCGCCGGCGCGGGCATGGCCGGCGTGCAGACCGCGGTCGCCCTGCGGGAACAGGGTTTCACCGGCACCGTGACGCTGATCGGCGCGGAGCCGCACCAGCCGTACGACCGCCCGCCGCTCTCCAAGGCCATCCTGCTCGGCACGGCGGAGGGCTCCGCCTTCGACGTCGACTTCGAGGCACTGGGCGTCGAGCTGCGCCTGGGGCTCGAGGTGACCGGCGTACGCCCCCTCGATCACGGACTCGACACGGCCATGGGCCCCGTTCCGTACGACGTCCTGGTCATCGCGACGGGCGCGGAACCGATGCGGCTGCCGGGCGCGGAGGGCGTACAGGGCGTGCATCTGCTGCGCACTCTGGACGACGCCGAGCGGCTGCGGCCCGTGCTCGCCCGGCAGCACGACATCGTGGTCGTCGGCGCGGGCTGGATCGGCGCCGAGTTCGCCACGGCGGCGCGCGAGGCCGGGTGTGCGGTGACCGTGGTCGAGGCCGCCGACCGGCCACTGGCCGGCGCGCTGCCCGCCGAGGTGGCCGCTCCGATGGCCGCCTGGTACGCGGACAGCGGCGCCTCGCTGCGTACCCACGCGCGCGTGGAGCACGTCGAACCCGGCGCGGTCGTGCTGGATGACGGCTCGCGGCTGCCCGCGGGCGCCGTCGTCGTGGGCATCGGGGCGCGGCCCGCCACCGCCTGGCTGACCGGGTCCGGGATCGAGCTCGGCGCCCATCGCGAGGTGGTCGCGGACGATCATCTGCGCACCTCCGCCCCGGACGTGTACGCGGTCGGCGACTGCGCCTCCTTCCCCTCGCGCAGGTACGGCGAGCGTCTCCTGGTGCACCACTGGGACAACGCCCTCCAGGGGCCCCGTACGGTCGCGGCGAACATCATCGGCGAGACGCCCGCCGCCTACGACCCCGTGCCGTACTTCTGGTCCGAGCAGTTCGGCCGCTTCGTGCAGTACGCGGGCCACCACGCGCGCGCGGACGCCACGATCTGGCGCGGTGACCCGACGGGCCCGGCCTGGTCGGTGTGCTGGCTTCGGGAGAACCGGCTGGTCGCCGTGCTCGCGGTGGGACGGCCCCGGGACCTGGCGCAGGGACGCAAGCTGATCGAGGCCGGAGTCCCGATGAATCCGGAGCTGCTGTCGGACCCGTCCCGGCCGCTGAAATCGGCGAAATCGGCCACCGCGTAGACCGCCGGAGTCCGGCCAAGGGGCCTGGGCGGCGCAGGCTCCGGGGTCCGGCGAACGGCTCAGGCTGGGCGGCCACGACTTCCGACTGTCAGTCCGGGATGGCAGGCTTAATCCCGTGACCGAGATTGACGCAAAAATCGATGCTCTCGTCCCCGCCTGGCTCACCCTCCCCGACATCGCCGAACAGCTCGGCGTCGAGGTGACCCGTGTGCGGCAGCTGGTCAAGGAAGGCCAGCTCATCGCCGTACGCCGTGGTGAGAACCGAGCGCTGCACGTCCCCGCCGCCTTCATCGACGGGGACAAGGTCGTCAAGGGCCTGTCCGGCACCCTGACGCTCCTGAAGGACGACGGCTTCACGGACGAAGAGATGCTGGAGTGGCTCTTCACCCCGGACCCGAGCCTGCCCGGCACCCCCGCGCAGGCCCTCAGTGAGAACCGCGGTACGGAGGTGAAGCGCCGAGCCCAGGCGCTCGCCGTCTGACTTGAACACACCGTCCGGCGTACGGGCCGTGCCCGGTGCGGGAGGGCCCGTACGCCACCGACAACGGGGGATTTCCGCATGCCCGAAGCCACCGCACGCGCGCGGCTCGCCGACGCCCGCGTCTACCTCTGCACGGACGCCCGGAAGCGCCAGGGCGACCTCGCCGAGTTCCTGGACGCGGTCCTCGCGGGCGGCGTCGACATAGTGCAGCTGCGCGACAAGGGCATGGAGGCCGCCGAGGAGCTGGAACACCTCCAGGTGTTCGCCGAAGCCTGCGCACGGCACGGCAAGCTGCTCGCGGTGAACGACCGCGCGGACGTCGCCCACACGGCGGACGCCGACGTGCTGCACCTGGGCCAGGGCGACCTGCCCGTCCCCGCCGCCCGCGCGATCCTCGGCGACAAGATCCTGATCGGCCGCTCCACACACGCCGGGCCGGAGGCCGCAGCCGCCGCCGTCCAGGACGGCGTGGACTACTTCTGTACGGGCCCCTGCTGGCCGACGCCCACCAAGCCTGGCCGCCACGCGCCGGGCCTGGACCTTGTCCGGTACACGGCCGCGCTCGGCACCGACCGCCCCTGGTTCGCCATCGGCGGCATCGACCTCGGCAACCTCGACGAGGTCCTCGAAGCGGGCGCCCGCCGCGTCGTCGTCGTACGGGCGATCACGGAAGCCGATGATCCGGGCGCGGCGGCTCGGGAGTTCTCGAAACGATTGCGTCACGGTTAGTTGTCCGATAGTTGTCCGAGGCATGGACAATTGACCGACAAACCGGGCAATTTTCATCGTCTGGTTGGGGGACCGCCAGCCCCTGACTAACCTGCGGGTATGGCCCTAGGATCTGCGTCCACCAGGACTGACCGCGCACGCACTGTGCGTGACATGCTTGCCACCGGCAAGACGACGTACTCGTTCGAGTTCGCGGCGCCGAAGAGCCCGAAGGGCGAGCGGAACCTGTGGAACGCGCTCCGCCGCGTCGAGGCCGTCGCCCCCGACTTCGTGTCGGTGACCTATGGAGCGGGCGGCTCGACCCGCGCCGGCACGGTGAAGGAGACCGAGCAGATCGTCGCGGACACGACGCTCACCCCGGTCGCCCACCTCACCGCCGTGAACCACTCCATCGCCGAACTGCGCAACATCATCGGCCAGTACGCGGACGCCGGGATCCGGAACATGCTCGCCGTGCGCGGCGACCCGCCGGGCGACCCCATGGGCGACTGGGTCCCGCATCCCCAGGGATTGACCTACGCAGCCGAACTCGTCCGACTCATCAAGGAGTCGGGCGACTTCTGCGTGGGCGTCGCGGCCTTCCCCGAGATGCATCCGCGCTCCGCCGACTGGGACATGGACGTCACCCACTTCGTCGACAAATGCCGGGCCGGCGCCGACTACGCGATCACGCAGATGTTCTTCCACCCCGAGTCGTACCTGCGGCTGCGTGACCGAGTCGACGCGGCCGGCTGCGAGACCCCGGTCATCCCCGAAGTCATGCCCGTGACCAGCGTGAAGATGCTGGAACGTCTCCCCAAGCTCAGCAACGCCTCGTTCCCGGACGCCCTGAAAGACAGGATCCTCACAGCCAAGGACGATCCGGCGGCTGTACGCTCCATTGGAATCGAGTTCGCTACGGAGTTCTGCGCGAGGCTGCTGGCCGAGGGAGTCCCCGGACTGCACTTCATCACGTTGAACAACTCCACCGCGACATTGGAAATCTACGAGAATCTGGGGCTGCACCACCCACAGCAGGCCTAGACCGGACGCATCCTCGTACGACACACTGCGTAACGGCCACTGGGAGAGGGGCGTACATGGGCTGGACGGTCCTCTATATCGCGTTCGGCATCGTCGCGCTGTGGCTGCTCGGCGAGGTCCTGCTGCAGTACAAGGCACGGCTGCGCTGGCGGCTGCTGGCCTTCGCGGGCTTCCTCGGCGTGGTGATCGGCGTGCTTATCCCGTCCGTGCCGGTCATCGGCCTGGGCGCCGCCGCGTTCGCCGTCGGCCAGACCTACGTCACGCTGTCGTTCCGCCGCGGCTTCGCGGCCGGCTGGGCCGTCGCCGGCCGCCCGGGCGCCAACAAGCGCCGCCGTGGCGAGCCGGACCGCGATCCGACGCTCGAGGTCTCCGACCTCCAGGCGGCGGAGGGCGGAATGCGTCCCCGGGACAACTTCGGCCAGGGCGACGACCTCTACGGCCGCGAGGAGTCCGTCTTCGGGCAGCGCTCCGACAGCTTCGGGCAGCACGCCGAGACGGCCGCCGAGTCCACCGCTGTCTACGAGCCGCAGCCCCTGCCCGACGACACGGGCAACTACGGCGTCTACAGCGACACCGCCTACGCCGCCGCCACCGACCCGGCCTACGCGGCATCCACCCAGTCCCAGGACTTCGCCGGCCAGAACTACGGGTACGACGGCTACTCCGGCTACGACCAGCAGCAGTACGGCTACGACAACGGCCAGCAGCAGTACGCCGCCTACTCCGACCCGTACCTCGGCTCGCAGTCGTACGGGGGCACCTCGTACGACTCGCCCTACGACGCCTCGCAGCAGCAGTACGAGCAGCAGGGCTACGCCCAGGACCAGTACGCAGGCGGAGGCTACGGCGGCGAAACCCCGCCCGGCGGCGTCTGGGTTCCGCAGCAGCGCTCCGACGACTCGTACGGCGGCGAACTCCCGCCGGAGCAGCAGCAGTACCCGTACGAGGGCAACGGGAACGGCAACGGGTACGACGAGCAGTACCGGTTCTGAGCAGTATCGGTTCTGACAGCGGCGGCAGGATCCTTTCGGGACCTGTCGGGCCCTTACTGGGAGCCCTGGAAGTCCGGTCCCTCCACGATCAGTCCCGCGACCAGCGCGCCCGACATGCCCGCGTGCGGCAGTCCGCCGCCGGGGTGTGCCCAGCCGCCGACCGTGAACAGGCCCGGCAGACGGGTGCTGTTGGCCCGGTGCAGCAGACGTCCGCCCGCGGCGGCCAGCGCCGGGGCCGGAACGGCGCCGCCGTCCGCGCCCGTCGCCTCCGCGATGTCCGCCGGCGTACGGACCTCGTGCCAGAGGAGGCGCTCGCGCAGGCCGGGTATCGCGCGCTCGGCGGCGGTGAGTACCCGCTCCACGTCGTCCTCGGCCGGCGCCAGGCCTGACGGCACCGTGACGCGCAGCGCGACCGCCTCGTGGTCGTCGTCCGGCACCAGCGCGGGATCGCCGGGACGCAGCACGGTCACCGTGGGCGCGGCCGGGACTCCGGAGCCCGTAGCAGCCGTACGTCCGGGGCGGTCGCCGAACAACGCGTGCAGCTCCGCCTCGCGATCCGCCGCGTGCACGACCGTCCGATGAGCAACCCCCTCCGGCCGCCCGCCGCGCAACGCCAGATGAACCGTCAGGCGGCTCGGCAGCCCCCGCCGGGGCGGAACTTCGCCGTCGCCGTGCAGCGCGATCCCGGAGGTCAGCCGGTCCAGCACTCCGGGCGCCAAGCCCGCGACCACGAGGTCCGCATCTACGAGGGTGCCGTCGGCCAGCTCCAGGCCCGCCGCCCGGCCGTCCTTCTCGACGATCCGCTCGACGGCCGTATCGAAGTGGAACTCGACCCGCCGGGCCAGGCACCGCTCGTACGCCGCCCGCGCCAACTCCCGTATCCCACCGCGCACATACCACGTCCCGAAGGCGTGCTCCATGTACGGCAGCACGGTCGCGGCGGTCGGAGCGACGCGCGGGTCGAGGCCGTACGCGAGGGCGTGACTCTCCAGGAGGGCCGCGAGCCGTGGGTCGCCCAGCTCCCGGGCGCCGACCTCCGCGAGTGTGGTCGCCACCCGGGTGCGCAGCAGACGCCGCTGCTTGACCGGCGGATAGGGGTCACGCTCGGCGAGAACCTGCCAGTTGGGCCACAGGGGTTCTTCGAGCAGCGGTCGGCGCGTACGGTCCCAGGCCTCGCGCGCCCGCACCAGGAACTCGCCCCACCGCTCTCCGGCGCCCGCCCCGAGGGCCGTGTCCAGGGCCGAGACGACTCCCGCGCGTGAGGCGTTCGGCAGCGAGACCTCCGTGCCGTCCGCGAAGACGTGGTGCGAGGCCGGGTCCACCTGGACCAGGTCGACGCATTTCTCCAGGGGTTCCTTGCCGGTCTTGACGAACAGATCGCGGTAGACCGCGGGCAGCGGCAGCAGGCCCGGGCCCGTGTCGAAGACGAAGCCGTCGCGCTCGACGACGCCCACCGACCCGCCGTACGTCGCCGCGCGCTCGTACACCACCACCCGGTGGCCCGCGACGGCCAGCCGGGCGGCGGCCGCCAGCGCGCCCATCCCGGCGCCGATCACCGCAATTCGTGCCATGCCAGGGACTGTATCGGCCGCCACTGACAACGCTGCCGCCACCGTCGGCTTGCCACCGCCTCGCGCGCGTGGGTCCCGGATTCGGGCCCAGGAGAGCGGCGGGGGAGTAGCAGCGCGGGCGCGTTCGTAACCAGTAGGCAACGGTGCGTTCTGGGTCTGAGTGCGCAGGACTGAGTAGCCGTACCTAGTCAGAGAGATGAGTACGCGCGCGGATGGGGCCCGACCTGCGCGAACGAGAGAGTGGGGGCACGGAAAGGGGCGCGGCTCCGGCACCGCCGACACGGGGCGGCGGAACGGTGCAGCGCCCTTGGCCGCTCCTTCCGCCGAGAAGTCGGGCGGGAGCGAGGCACGGGGGAGTCGGTCCCGACGTCGTCGACGGCCCACCCGGCCTCCAC